>JBKBUN010000211.1:0-3093 GCA_046289925.1 Burkholderiaceae bacterium
CCTTCTGGGTGAAAGCGCTATGCGCCCGCCAGCACCATGCTCGGTGCGCCATGCGGCGTTGTGCCTCCTTGCGCACAGGAGTGCGCCGCGTCGTCTCGCCTTGCCTGGCGCGCCGATCGCGGCACTGGCATTTCCGGGACGGCCCACTGGCGGGGAAGGAGCGCCCGAGCGCACAACAGCCGTCGGGTGGCGGGGCCTGCAGCAGCCTCAGCCAGGGGCCGGGCGGGCCGGGGCCTGCCAGCGTTCGCGTAACTCGGCACAGGCATCGCGCGGAGGCAGTGCAGGCGTCAGCACCACCCAGTCTGCTTCTGTTTTGATAGCGGCTTGTGCTTGACCTTGCTGGGCTGCCACCACTATGGATTCAAAACCGGCAGGCCAGTGCGTGGGCACGCCCAGGCGGCGCAGCACATGGCCGTTGCCCGCCACCAGCAGCACCGTGCGCCCAGGTTGCAGCGCCTCATGTGCCGTTTGGGCCAGGGCGGCGTCCCGCGCGATCTGGATGCGCGCCATGGGGCCGATCTGCGCCTCGGGCAGCAGGCCGCAGTGGCTGTCGCGAATGGCAGCGTGCTGTTGCGCCAGCGCCGCGGGCGGCAGGTGGGCGTCCCAGGCGGCGTTTTGCATGGCGGCACGCATCTGGCTGCGCGGCAGGTTGCCGCCCAGCACCGGCACCCCAGCCTGCACCGCAGCCATCACCACCGGACCGTAGGCGGCCCAGGGCCAGGCGGTGTCTTGCCAGCGCAGAGCGGCCTGCACTTCGGCCGCTGCAGCGGTGGGCGGCAGGCCAGCGGTGCTGTGGCCGCGTTCGGCCATCTCCATCACCAGTGCCGCCAGGCGGCCCTGGGCAGCCAGGGCCTGTACGGCTTCGCGCTGCAACTGCTGGTGCTCAGGCGCGTCGTGCTGCTCCCCCAGCAGCAGCACTGGCACTGCAGGCAAGGCGGCCACGCGGGCTGGCCAGTCGGCCAGGGCGATGAAGACATCGGCAGCATTGGCAGCAGCGGGTTTGGGCGCGCTGCCCGGCACCGCACAGCCGCCCAGCAGCGCCAGGGCAGCCGCCATGGCCAGCGCACCCGCCAGGTGCGCCGCCCGTAGGTGTCTGGGTCGCGTGCCCGCGGGCGGCCGGGCCGTGGACGAAAGCGGGCCGTGGTGTTCAGAACGGGAGGCAGCGATGGGCATGCCGTATGGTACGGGCCTGCCGCCAGCGCTGGCATTTGCGCCCGCGCAATACCCTACGGCCGGCAGCACCTACACTGCCTGGGCGCTGCGCCACCGCCCGGCGGCCAGATGTAAATCCTTGTGTCTTTCGCCCCTGGACGGGCTGCGGCCGGCCTTTAATTTCCAGACCATGAAGCGCGCATTCGACCCCTCCCTTGGCACCGCCCTGCCACTGCAACCCATCAGCCTGGATGTGCTGCGCGAGAAGTACCTCAAACCAGGAGAGGCGTCGGTCGAGGCGCTCTACACCCGCGTGGCACGCGCGCTGGCGTCGGTCGAGGTGCCTGAGCAGCGCGCGCACTGGGAGGCGCGTTTTCTGGAGAACCTGCGCGCTGGGGCGATCGGTGCGGGGCGCATCATGAGCGCCGCGGGCACCGACCTGCAGGCCACACTCATCAACTGCTTCGTGCAGCCAGTGGGCGATTGCATTCAGGGCGTGGATGAAGAAGGCTTTCCCGGCATCTATGAAGCCCTGCGCGAAGCCGCCGAAACCATGCGCCGCGGCGGCGGCGTGGGGTACGACTTCTCGCGCATCCGCCCTCGGGGGGCCGAGGTGAAAGCCACGGCTTCCGTGGCATCGGGCCCGTGCAGCTACATCAACGTCTTCGACCAGTCGTGCGCCACGGTCGAGAGCGCGGGGGCGCGCCGCGGCGCGCAGATGGGCGTGCTGCGCATCGACCACCCGGACGTGCAGGAGTTCATCACCGCCAAGCGCACGCCGGGCCGGTGGAACAACTTCAACGTGTCGGTGGGCGTGACCGACGATTTCATGGCCGCCGTGCAGCACGACCAGCCCTGGGAGCTGGTGCACAAAGCCCGCCCCAGCGCGCCGCTGCTGGCGCGCGGTGCGCACCAGCGCGCCGATGGCCTGTGGGTGTACGCCACCGTGCAGGCCCGTGCACTGTGGGACACCATCATGAAGTCGGCCTACGACTTCGCCGAGCCCGGCATTTTGTTCCTGGGGCGCATCAACGAAGACAACAACCTGCACTACTGCGAGCAGATCGCGGCCACCAACCCCTGCGGCGAGCAGCCGCTGCCGTCCTACGGCTGCTGCGACCTTGGTCCCATCATCCTCACGCGCTTCGTGCGCAACCCGTTTGGCTTTGGCGGCGTGCCCGTGTTCGACTTCGACGCGTTCGAGCAGGCCGTGGCCGTACAGGTGCGTGCGCTCGACAACGTGCTCGACCTGACCTACTGGCCGCTGGCGCAGCAGCGCGAGGAGGCCATGGCCAAGCGGCGTATCGGTGTCGGCTTTACCGGCATGGGCAACGCGTTGGCCATGCTCACGCTGCGCTACGACCGCGAAGAAGGCCGTGCCATGGCCGCACGCATTGCCGAGCGCATGCGCAATGCGGCCTATGCGGCGTCGGTGGAGCTGGCGCGTGAGAAGGGCGCGTTCCCGCGCTTTGATGCTGCGGGCTACCTGGCTCCGGGCACGTTCGCCAGCCGCCTGCCCGCCGAGCTGCAGGCCCGCATCCGCACGCACGGCATCCGCAACAGCCACCTGCTGTCGATTGCGCCCACCGGCACCGTGAGCCTGGCCTTTGCCGACAACGCCTCCAACGGCATCGAGCCGCCGTTTTCGTGGACGTACAAGCGCAAGAAGCGCGAGGCCGATGGCAGCACCAGCGAATACGCGGTCGAAGACCACGCTTGGCGCCTGTACCGCGCCTTGGGCGGCAACGTGGAGCAATTGCCCGAGTACTTCGTCTCGGCCCTGACCCTATCGGCCCAGGAACACATTGCCATGATGGAAGCCGTGCAGCCCTTTGTCGACACGGCGATTTCCAAGACCGTGAACATCCCGGCCGACTACCCGTACGACGACTTCAAGGATTTGTACCTGCAAGCCTGGCGTGCACGGCTCAAGGGCCTGGC
>JBKBUN010000212.1:0-3054 GCA_046289925.1 Burkholderiaceae bacterium
ATGGGCGGCAGCGGTCCATTTTCCGCCGTCTTTTGGCCCCATAGCCCCGCTATGGGGCTGTAAATACGGCGAAAACGATCCTCGCTGGGGCTCATGTTCGCTTTCGACGCCCCCAAGTCCGACAGACTCCTAGAGCAGGCGGCCGTCGTGGCCCAGCGCTTCGTCAAGGCGCTGCACGAGCCGCTGCAGGCGTTCGTTGTCTTCGGCAAGCGGCGTGGCCTCAGCCCCTATGGCGGCACCCGGGGTAGATGCGGCCTGCGCGGCCGCGGCCAGGCGCGCAGCCTCATGGTCGGCGACTTCAAAGGCCAGGTTCAGGGCTGCCAGCACGGCGATGCGTTCTCGGGCGCGTACCTTGCCTGCGTCGCGGATGCGCGTCATGGCGGTGTCCACCTTTTCCACCGCCTCCAGCAGGCGAGACTCCTGTCCCTCAGGGCAGGCAAGGAGATAACTTTGCTGCAGGATCTGAACCTCAATCTGCTTCATGGTGCTCCTGCGGTGGTGTGGGGGTTGCCGCAGCCGGCAGGCGCTCCAGCAGCGCATCGACCCGCGCGCGTGCAGCGTTCAGGCGCGACTTGAGCGAATCACGCTCCTGAGTCAGGGTGGCGACTTGTTCCGTGAGCAGTGCGTTGGTGCGCTGCAGTTCCGCATGGCGCAACAGCAGGCGCTCAACGCGCTCGGCGATCTGGTCGATGCTCGGAGTGGTGGCCATACAACCTTCTATTCTAGGCTTGCACTGAAAAAAGCGGCTTAGAATGCCCGCCGTTGGTGCTCGCGGTGTGGTTCGCATGCCGCAGTTCAACGGGAAGCAGGGAGGTCGTGCCGCCGCGGCATGCACCCAGCCTGCGCTGCCCCCGCAACGGTCAGCGAACGAGCATTTTTGCTCCCTCTTCAGCCACATGCCACTGGATGCCTTGAACAAGCGTTTGGGAAGGTGCTGAAGGGTGTTTCGCCAGCCCGGATACCGGCCAACAAGGTGGTTGCCTGTGCGCACGAGCGCGGCAATCGTTTCACCCATCGCTGGCGGGGAGGTCGGCAACGGGTTGCCTTCTGTCGGATTTTTTCATGAACGTTCGTACTCCTTGTGCGCGCGCCGCCGCTGTGCTGCGCCCGCGTTCGGTGGCGCTGGCGGTAGCATGGCTGGCTGCGTCTGCGTCTGCGTCTGCGTCTGCGCTGGCTGATCAGGCTCCGGCCACCCTGGTGGCGCAGAATCTGCGCACTCCGTCGATGGCCGATGTGGTGGTCACGGCCACCCGCACGGCGCAGCCGCTGTCGGATCTGGTGGCCGATGTGTCCATCGTGGACCGTGAGACCATCGAGCGCAGCGGTGCCACGGGACTGGCCGATGTGCTCAGCCGCTTGCCAGGCGTGGAAATGGCGCGCAATGGCGGTCCGGGCACCAACACCAGCCTGTTCATCCGTGGCGCGGAGACCCGTTTTACGGCCGTTTACATCGATGGCGTGCGCATGGATTCGCAGTCCACCGGCGGCGCTTCGTGGCAAAGCATTCCCCTGGCCATGATCGAACGCATCGAAGTGCTGCGGGGGCCTGCCGCAGCCATCTACGGCTCTGATGCCCTGGGCGGGGTGGTGCAGGTGTTCACGCGTCGGGGCGAAGGCGGCTTTGCTCCCTTTGTGCAGTTGGGCGCCGGCAGCCACCACACGGCCAAGGCCGAGGCTGGCTTCACTGGCACGCAAGGCACTTGGGACTACGCGCTGGGCGTGGCGCGTGAGACCAGCCAGGGTTTCAACGCACGTCCCATCGCAGGCCAGAACCCCGACAAAGACGGTTACCGCAGCACGGCCGCGCATCTGCGCGGTGGCGTACAACTCAATGCGGCACACCGCCTTGAGGGCACGTTGTTGACCAACGATATGAACAGCGGCTACGACGCTAGCCTTGTGCGCGACGATCGCAGTCTGCACCGCCTGCACGCGTTGGGCTTGCACTGGCTGGCCCAATGGGACACCGGATTCAAGTCTCGGCTGTCGGTCACAGAAGGGCGTGACCGCTACGAAACCACCCCCTCCCCCTACCTGACGGAAACCACCGTGCGCAGTTACCTGTTGCACAACGAATGGCGCCGTGGACCGCACCAGTGGACGGTGGCCCTGGAGCGCCGCGAGGACCACTTGACCAACCGCCCCATCGACCGCAGCCGCTCGCAGGATGCGCTGGCATTGGGCTACGGCCTGCGCAGCGGCCCACACACGCTGCAGTTGCAATGGCGGCACGATGCCGACAGCGAGTTCGGCGGCCAGAACACTGGCAGCGTGGCCTACGGTTATCGCATTACGCCGCAGTGGCGTGCAACAGCAGCGGCGGGTACGGCCTTCCGTGCGCCCACGCTGTATCAGCGGTTCAGCGAGTACGGCATCGCCAGTCTGCGCCCCGAGCGGGCACGCAATCTGGAACTGGGCCTGCGCTATGCGCAGAGCGACTCGACCTTCTCGGTCACGGCCTACCGCAACCGCGTCAGCGACCTGATCAGTTTCGTGGGCGCAGGCACCTGTGCGTCCGCCTTTGGCTGCTATGCCAACACGGCCCGCGCGCAATACGAAGGCATCACGCTGGCAGGCGCGCACCGCTTTGGCGTGGTGCACGTGCACGGCTCGCTCGACTGGCAAAACCCGCGCGACCTGACCACGGGCAAGCAACTGGCACGGCGCGCCCAGGAGCGCCTGGTGCTAGGCGTCGACACCCGCTGGGCGGGATGGACTTGGGGCGCTGAATGGCAGGCATCGGGTCGCCGTTTTGACAACAGCGCCAACACGCAGGTGCTGGGCGGCTATGGCGTCGTCCACCTCACTGCGGGCACGCGCATTGCACAGGATGTGACGCTGCAAGCGCGCATCGACAACGTGGGCGACAAGGCCTACCAACTCGCTCGCACTTACGCCACGGCCGGCCGTACGTTCTATCTGGGCCTCAAGTGGGCGCCGCATTGACGAGCACTGCTTCTGCCGTGCCGGTGCGGCCTGCGGCAGCGCCCCGGCCGGCTGCGTTGGTGCCAGGCACCGCTCTTTGCCCGGCGCTGCTGGTGGCCGCCCCGGCCT
>JBKBUN010000213.1:0-3023 GCA_046289925.1 Burkholderiaceae bacterium
CGGGCGACTCGATCACCGTGGCCCCGGCGCAGACGCTGACCGACAAGGAATACCAGATCATGCGCAATGCCAGCCTGGCGGTGCTGCGCGAGATCGGCGTGGACACGGGCGGCTCCAATGTGCAGTTTGCGGTCAACCCCAAGGACGGCCGCATGATCGTGATCGAGATGAATCCGCGCGTGTCGCGTTCCTCGGCGCTGGCTTCCAAGGCAACGGGCTTTCCCATCGCAAAGGTCGCGGCCAAGCTGGCCGTGGGCTACACGCTCGATGAGCTCAAGAACGAAATCACGGGCGGCGCGACGCCCGCGTCGTTCGAGCCTTCGATCGACTACGTGGTCACCAAGATCCCGCGTTTTGCGTTCGAAAAGTTTCCCATGGCCGACAGTCGCCTGACCACGCAGATGAAGTCGGTGGGCGAAGTCATGGCCATGGGGCGCACCTTCCAGGAGTCCTTCCAGAAAGCCCTGCGTGGCCTGGAGGTGGGCGTAGACGGCATGAACGAGAAAACCCAGGACCGCGAGCTGCTTGAAAAGGAACTGGGCGAGCCCGGGCCCGAGCGCATCTGGTACGTGGGCGATGCGTTTGCCATGGGCTTGTCGGTGGACGAGGTGCACGAGCTCACCAAGATCGACCGTTGGTTCCTGGTGCAGATCGAAGAGATCGTGAAGATCGAACTCGACCTGGACAAGCTCACCGCCGACAAGGGCGATGCCGCGCTGGCGTCGCTCGATGCGAGCACGCTGCGCGCCCTTAAAAAGAAGGGCTTTTCAGACCGACGTCTGGCCAAGCTGCTCAAGACCACCGAGAAGGCGGTGCGGGACGCTCGCCGTGCGCTCAATGTGCGCCCGGTGTACAAGCGAGTGGACACCTGCGCAGCCGAGTTCCCGACCAACACAGCCTATATGTACTCGACCTACGAGGACGAGTGCGAAGCAGCGCCCACTGGCAAGAAGAAGATCATGGTGCTTGGCGGCGGTCCGAACCGCATCGGCCAGGGCATCGAGTTCGACTACTGCTGTGTGCACGCCGCGCTTGCCATGCGCGAAGATGGCTACGAGACCATCATGGTCAACTGCAACCCCGAAACGGTGTCCACCGACTACGACACGTCGGACCGTTTGTACTTTGAGCCGCTGACGCTTGAGGATGTTCTCGAGATTGTGGACAAGGAAAAGCCCGAAGGGGTGATCGTCCAGTACGGCGGCCAGACGCCGCTGAAGCTGGCGCTGGGCTTGGAGGCTGAGGGCGTGCCCATCATCGGCACCAGCCCCGACATGATCGATGCCGCAGAAGACCGTGAGCGCTTCCAGAAGCTGCTGCACGACCTGGGCCTGCGACAACCGCCCAACGCGACGGCGCGCACCGAGGCCGAGGCGCTGGAGAAAGCCGCGGCCCTTGGCTACCCACTGGTGGTGCGCCCGAGCTATGTGCTGGGCGGTCGTGCCATGGAGATCGTGCACGAGCAGCGCGACCTTGAGCGTTACATGCGCGAGGCCGTGAAGGTGAGCAACGACTCGCCCGTGCTGCTGGATCGATTCCTGAACGATGCCATTGAATGCGATGTCGATTGCCTGCGCGATCCGGCTGGCAAGGTGTTCATCGGTGGTGTGATGGAGCACATTGAGCAGGCGGGCGTGCATTCGGGTGATTCAGCCTGCTCGCTGCCGCCTTACTACTTGAGTAAGGAGACGGTGGACGAACTCAAGCGCCAGACGGCCGCGATGGCGGAAGGCCTGAATGTCGTAGGGCTGATGAACGTGCAGTTCGCCATCCAGGAAGTCGAAGACGGTGGCTCCAAGCGCGACGTGATCTATGTGCTGGAGGTCAACCCCCGGGCTTCGCGTACGGTGCCGTTCGTGTCTAAGGCCACGGGTATCCAACTCGCCAAGGTGGCAGCGCGCTGCATGGCGGGCCAGACGCTTGAACAGCAAGGCATCACCAAAGAAGTCACGCCTCCGTACTTTAGTGTGAAGGAAGCCGTGTTCCCGTTCGTCAAGTTCCCCGGTGTGGACACTATTCTCGGCCCCGAGATGAAGTCCACAGGAGAGGTGATGGGCGTCGGCAAGACCTTTGGTGAAGCCTTCGTCAAGAGCCAGTTGGGTGCCGGCACCAAACTGCCGCGCTCGGGCAAGGTCTTCCTTACGGTGAAAAACAGCGACAAGCCCCGGGCGGTTGCCATTGCGCGGGAACTGGCGTCCATGGGCTTTGAACTGGTGGCTACCAAGGGCACGGCGGCGGCGATTGCGGCTGCGGGGGTTCCCGTCCAACTGGTTAACAAGGTGACCGAGGGCCGTCCTCACATCGTGGACATGATCAAGAACAACGAGATTGTGATGGTCATCAACACGGTAGAGGAGCGCCGCAACGCCATTGCCGATTCGCGTGCCATTCGCACGAGTTCGCTGCTTGCGCGAGTGACCACCTTCACCACCATCTTTGGTGCCGAGGCGGCGGTGGAAGGCATGCGCTACCTTGATGCGCTGGATGTGTACTCGGTGCAGGAACTGCACGCGCAGCTTACGGCCTGAGACCTTGCCGGGCTCAGACGGCCTTTGGGTCTGAGGCCGCCCACCCACGCTGACACCGGGGTGGTGCGCGGTCGATGTGCATTAAACTCAGGTCCACAACACCGATCCATCAAACCGCCACAGGGGCTCCTGTGGCGGTTTGTCTTTTGTCTGGAGTAGAAGAAGATGACCACCTTTCCTGTCACCAAGCGCGGAGCCGAAGCACTGCGCGACGAACTGCATCGCCTCAAGACGGTCGAGCGCCCTGCGGTCATCACGGCCATTGCAGAAGCGCGCGCCCAGGGCGACCTGAGCGAAAACGCCGATTACGACGCCGCCAAGGAGCGACAAGGCTTCATTGAAGGCCGTATTCAGGAGATTGAGGGAAAACTGTCGGCCGCTCAGATCATTGATCCTTCGACACTGGACGCGGGTGGTCGCGTCGTTTTTGGTGCGACGGTAGAGCTGGAGGATGAAGACAGCGGCGAAACCGTGACATACCAAATCGTAAGGGAG
>JBKBUN010000214.1:0-2990 GCA_046289925.1 Burkholderiaceae bacterium
GCGCCCGCGCAACAAGCGCGCGCTGCTGCAGGCCAAACTGGCCGCGGGCCAGGCCGCCCAAGAGGCGGCGCAGCGCGCCATGGCCTGAGCGGCGCACAGCCCCAGATATGGCGCATCCCTTGGTATTCCGAGGGAGCGCCGGCGTGCTGGAAGTGAAAAACCATGTTCGGCGACAATGCCGCTCCTTTTGTTTTTTCACTTTTTGTTTCGTTCGGTTTTTCCATGTCCAGTATCCAGGTTCGTCCCGCCACGCTTCGCGATGCCAAGGCCATCGCTCAGATCCATGCCGCGGCTGCCCAGGCCGCCTACAAAGGTCTGGTGCCCGACGAGCAACTGAAGGCCATGACCTCGGTCGAAAAGCGCCAGGCATACTGGCGCGAGGCCATCGAGTATTGCGAGCCCCAAGTCCAGGTGGCTGTTGAGGGCGACAAGATCGTTGGTTTTGTCGGTTACGACCGCTCGCGCGATGAGAAATCCCGCCCCACCACGGGTGAAATCTGGGCCATCTACGCCGCTCCCACGCACTGGAGCCAGGGCGTGGGCCTGGCCCTGTGGGACGCCGCCCGCGACGGCCTGTCCGAAGAAGGCTGCACCAATGTGACGGCCTGGGTGCCGTTGCGCAACGAGCGCGCCCTGCGTTTTCACGAATTGGCCGGCTTCAAGCGCGAACTGTCCACGGCCAAGACGGCGGTGATCGGTGGCGTGAAAATTGAAGAAGTGCGCCTGAAGCGTTCGCTGAACTGACCGGTCTGCATTCCCAGATCGTCTGTCCCACATGCCCGCCGTCCCGGCCCACACCCTGCCCGACAGCCCCCCGGTGCTGCGCTGGGCCGTGGGCGAGACGGAGCACAGGGCGCTGTGGCGCAGCGAGGCCGGTGTGCCGCCCCCCGCACGCGTGCTGCCGGTGGACGACACCGTGCGGGCCGACGCCGCCTACCGCGCCATTTGCGAGGGCGCAGCCCTGCTGTGGCAGGGCGATTTTCACAACGCCCGGCAGCTTTTGAGCGCGCTGACACGGCGACTAGAGCGCCGCCCTGTGGCCCGGGGGCGCGCAGCGGCGGCTGCAGGCAGTTCGGCCGATGCGGCCCAGGCCTTTTACCGCCACCGGCAGGAGCAGGGCCGGCGCGCGCGCGTGCTGGCCGCCGTGCTGGTGCCGCTGGAGGGCGACTACACCATAGCGCTGCGCCGTGCGCCCGACTGGCGTGCGGCTTGCGCACAGGTCTGGGGCCCTCCCGGGGGCCAGCCCAGCGTGGTAAGCCTGCGCGAGCTGCTCGGGCTCAACGGCGCTTTTGAATGGCGGCGCAAGGGCGTGCCGGTGCCCGCGTTGGGGCCCGCGGCGCGCATTCACCCGCACTACGGCGTGTTCTCGCCCCTGCGCGGCGAGTACATCGACCTGGTGGCCCAGGCGCCGCTGCCCGCGGCCCTGGCAACCCACCCGGTCGCGGTGGATCTGGGCGTGGGCACGGGCGTACTCAGTGCGGTGCTGGTGCAGCGCGGTGTGGGTCGCGTGCTGGCCACCGACCTGGACCCGCGCGCCTTGGCCTGCGCGGCCGAGAACCTGACCCATCTCGGGCTATCGGGGCGGGTGCAATTGCTGCAGGCAGACCTGTACCCGCCCAGCGTGCAGGCCGGCCTGGTGGTGTGCAACCCGCCTTGGCTGCCCGCCAAGCCCAGCGCCCCGGTGGAGCGCGCGGTGTACGACGAAGGCAGCCGCATGCTGCGCGGCTTTCTGGCCGGGCTGCGTGCGCACCTGGCGCCGGGCGGTGAGGGCTGGCTCATCCTGTCGGACCTGGCCGAGCATCTGGGCCTGCGCACGCGCGCCGAACTGCTGGCCTGGGTGCAGGAGGCCGGGCTGCAGGTGCTGGGGCGCATCGACACGCGGCCGCGCCACCCCAAGGCGCAGGACGCCAGCGACCCGCTGCACGCCGCCCGCGCGGCCGAGCGCACGTCGCTCTGGCGCTTGGGTGCGGCCTGATGGCGCCCCTTGTGGCGGCGCGCGGCTCAAGCGGACTCCAGCGCTGGCTCGACTTCGGCTGCTGCCTGCCGCCAAGTGGCAGTCCATTCGTCGTGCGGCCACAGCGCGGCCAGTTCTGCACCGAGCGACAGTGCCCGTTGCGGCCCCGCGTGGGCGGCCACGTCGCGCAACAATGCGCAACCCACGGCCAGCATGCCCGCCTCGTCCCGTGCGGCGCGCAATGCGTCGCGGTAGTGGGCGGCCCGTGCAGGATCGCGGCGGGCGAACAATCGCTCGCACAAGTCGAACAGGTGCATGCGCGCCCCGGCCAGTGATCGGCCTGCAGGTGTGGCGGCGGGCGGCACGCAGGCGGTGGGAGCGTGCTCTGCGATCGGGGGCGCCATGGCCTCTGGCAGTGGCTCCAGCGACGGCGGCGTGCTGTCGCGGGCCGGTCGCCGGGGTGGCTTGGTGTCCAGGTAGCCCTGCTGGCGCAAATGTTCGACCATCTGCGCGCCTGCGCCGTGGTACAGCGCATTGAGCTGGGCCAGGGGCGTGCCTTCGGCCAGCAGCAGCAGCGAGCGCTCGCGCAGGCTCAGGGTTCGCACGCCGGGCGACAACTCCCAGCGGGCTTTCTCGGTCTTGTAGAGCAGGATCTCCATGGCCGGTCAGGGCAGGGGCAAGGTCGGTGGCAAAGGTCTGTCGCCACGCAGCAGCGACAATGTCCGCTATTGCAGCAGTCCTGCGTGACGGCTTGATGACCCGACGCTGTGCGGCTGCACGCTGCCCAGCCCCGCATGGCGGCAGATCCTTGTTTTGCTATCGATTTGATAGCTGTTTGTGCTTGATTGGATTGGGATTGGGATTGAATTTGGGAGCCTGTCGGACTTGGGGCATCGAAAGCGAAAATGGACCGCTGAGGCCCATTTGCAGCCGACGATTCCCAAGTCTGACAGGCTCCTGGGTTGAACCTAGAAACCGCAGTTGACCGCTTGTTCGCACTGAAAAGTTCTGATGTCCGTTGAAGTTGCGCCTTGTG
>JBKBUN010000215.1:0-2963 GCA_046289925.1 Burkholderiaceae bacterium
CTGCACACATGCCCACCGGGCTCGACGACCAGGAGTCATTGTGACTGTTGGGTTCCACACGAAATGACGAAGAGCCGGTTTTTGCGCTGGGTCACATCGCGGTACAGGCCTTCTACGCCTTCAAACTGGCCGTCAGCGCTGAACAAGGCCCGGCTGCTGATGGAAATGTCGATCACCTTGCCGTCGCGGCGCACCATCTGGCCGGGAAAGTCCGACACCTCGCCGTGTTCCAGGATGGCCTTCTTCAGCGCGTCGCGGTCTGATGCGCGGGGATAGAACGCTTCGGCCGTGCGGCCTTCGATCTCGTGAGGCTCGTAGCCCAGCACCCTGCGCACCGCCGGGCTCACATGCACCACCACCCCCTGGGCATTGGTGCGGTAGTACACATCCTGCATGTTCTCGAACAGGCGGCGGTAATTGCGTTCGCTCTCGCGCAGTTGCGCCTGGATTTCGCTCTGGTGCGTCATGTCCAGGCCGCACATCAGCACAGCAGGCTGCTGCTGGTAGGTGATGGCCACGCTGGAGATCAGCACCATGCGCAGGTTGCCTCGGCAGGTGCAGATGCGGAACTCGGACGACTTGTTGGGCTGTCCGGCCTGGTCGGGCGCGGCCACCGCACTGATCCGCTGCTGCGAGCGGGTCTTGTCGATCGGGTGCACGAAGTCCGAAGGTGGCCGCCCGTGGATTTCGTCGATCCCGCGTGCTTCCAGCAGGCGCAGCGAAGCGTCGTTGGCCAGTACGATGCGGCCAGCTTGCACCAGCAGCACGGCACCGGGCAGCGCGTGCAGCAGTTCAGCGTCTGTCGTCATGGAGCGGGCTTGGACGGGGCAGTGTAACTCATTGTGACACCTGCGTTCCTGCGTGCAAAGTGGCAAGTGGCCAGGGTTTGCCCCTGCGGATACAGGAGCATGCCACCGATAATCCCTCTTTTGTCCTGCGGTGCGCACATGCCGATGTCCCTGCCTCTCGATTCGTCTTCCATCACGCATGGCATCCAGTTGGCCGTGGCGCCGGTGTTTCTGCTGACCGCCGTATCCGGGATGATCGGTGCGGTGGCCGGGCGGCTGGCGCGCATCATCGACCGTGCCCGCACCGTGGAGGATCGCGCCCGCGAAAGTCAGGATCCCGAGCAACTGGCCCGCGCTTACCGTGAGTTGGCCCAGTTGCGTCAACGCGGACGCCTGGCCAACGGCTGCATCGCGCTGCTGACCACCTGCGCCTTCCTCATCGGGCTGACCATCATCCTGCTGTTTTTAGGCGAAACCATGGGCCTCAACGCTGCGCGGCTGGCCGTGGGGGGCTTTCTGGCCGGGGTGGCGTCGTTTCTGCTGGCCTTGGTGTGCTTTCTGGCCGAAACCGTGATTGCCACCCGGCTGCTCGATTTTCATTTGCTGCAAACCGAGCAGGGCCCGCGATGAAGCCCAAGGGGCCGCCGAGCGGCGGCTTGGTGTATTCGACCGAAACGGGCCGCATGTGCCCGGGCTGCCGCCAGTCGGTGGCGGCCTGCGCGTGCGCACGACAGCCCGCCCGGCCCGCAGGCGACGGCGTGGCGCGCGTGTCGCGCACGACGGCCGGGCGCAGCGGCAAGGTGGTCACGCTGGTGCGAGGCCTGCCCCTGGACGATGCGGCCCTGGCCGCGCTGGGCAAGCAACTGCGCACGGCTTGCGGCAGTGGCGGCACGGTGCGCGACGGCCGCATCGAGATCCAGGGCGACCACCTGGAGCGCGTCGTGGCCTGGCTGCAGGCACAGGGCCATGCAGTGCGCCGCGTGGGCGGCTGAGAGTGACCGGAGGCCAGCCTGGAGCCGCAAATGCTGCAACGCCTGGTGACCCTGGAGATGCCGTTCGGCAAGTACCAGGGGCGCGTGCTGGCCGACCTGCCGGGGCATTACCTGCAGTGGTTGGCGCGCGAAGGCTTTCCGCGCGGCGAGCTGGGTCGCCTGCTGGCGCTGATGCACGAAATCGACCACAACGGGCTGCGCGACCTGTTGGCACCGCTGCGGCGGCCTTGAACAGCGCAGATCACGGCGGCGCACCCGCCATGGCCTACACTTCGCGCCACGCGGGCTTGCCCCGCGGTTTGGAAGATCCACACGGGAGGAGTCCACCATGAAGGGCCATGTCGCCGCCATCGTTCTGATCGTCCTGGGGGCGTTCTTTCTGCTCACCAACCTGGGCCTGATCAACGTCAGCCTGTGGAAGGTGCTGCGCGTGTGGTGGCCGGTCGGGCTCATCGTGCTGGGTCTGGCCTTGATCCTGACCCCTGGCTCCCGGCGCAAGTAGCCTGCTGGGCACTCCATACCCGGCATGCGGGTGGCTGCGGGGCGCCGTGGCAAATGGCGGATCGGCCCCAAAATACCCGCGGAACAGGTTGCGCGCGATGCCATGCGCTGCCTGCTGCAGGCGCTCGGCCACATCGGGCGCAAAGCGTTCGGCGGTGTGCCGCTGCCATAGGCGCACCCAGGCCGCAAAGTGCGCGGGCGTGATGCCGTCAAGCGCCATGTGCCGGCCCATCACATCGCCCCGGAAGCTGCGTGTGCCCAGCAGCACCGTGCACCAGAACTCCACCAGCCGCGCGCGGTGTGCGTCCCACTGGCCGTGCAGCGCACGCTCGAACACAGGGCCCAGCAACGGGTCGCGTTGCACATCGGCGTAGAAGGCACCCACCAGGGCGCTTATGGCGTTCCGGTCCATCGCGGTGGCTTGCATGACAGGCAGTGTGCCGCATCAATGGCCGCCACAGGCTGCGCTAGCGCAAGCTTGCGCTTGAGGACGTTGGGCCTGCGGCTCGAAGGGTGGGAACAGCAGATTGTTTTCGAGGTGGATGTGCTGCACCAGGTCATCGGCCCACTGGGCGATGCCCGCGTACAGCGCGCGCCAGGTTACCCTAGGAGTCTGTCGGACTTGGGGCGTCGAAAGCGAAAATGCGCCCCAGCGAGGACAGTTTTCGCCGTGTTTGCAGCC
>JBKBUN010000216.1:0-2959 GCA_046289925.1 Burkholderiaceae bacterium
GGATCGGCCTGCAGCGCCTCGTGCAAGGCTGGCCCCAGCAGCGCACGCATGCGGGTGGCCGCCAGCCCCTCGGGCACGTTGCGCGCTTGGTAAGCGAACAGCGAAATGGGGGCCAGCTCGTGCAGTTCCTGGGTCACCACGCTGGCTGGGTCCTGCCGCTGCGCGGTGAGGAAGTCGATCACCGTCCACCCCATGCCAAGCCGCACCAGCTCCAGCGCAAGTCGCGAGGTTTGCACCTGGATGGCGGGTGCGAGCGGGGCGCCCACGCGCTGGGCGATGTCATCGATGGGCTGGCGCATCGGGTCGTCGCCCACCAGGCGGATGACAGGCACCTGTGTCAGGCGCGCGCGCAGCGTGGCGGCGCGGGGGTGCCGGCCCCACAGCGCCGGGGCCACGGCCAACGACAGGCGCCCGCTGACCAGCAACTCGTTGTGGATCTGCGGGTGCGGATGCGCATAAAAGCCCAGGCCAAAGTCCACGCTGCGCGTGAGCAAGGCCTGCGTCATCTGGTCCTGGTGCAGGGTGCGCACCTCCACCGCCACCTGCGGGTAGCGCGCGGCGTGGCGCTGCAGCAGGCACGGCAGAAACTCGTGCGTCACCGCTGGAATGGCCGCCAGCCGCACCTGCCCCTCGTCGCTGGCCCCCAGGTTGCGTGCGGTGCGTCGCAAAGCATCGAGCTGCTGGTGGATGCCCTGCGACTCGGTGGCCAGCACGCAGGCTTCGGGCGTGGGCGACAGGCCTTGTCGGGTGCGCACGAACAGCCGGTAGCCCAGCTGCAGCTCGGTGTGCGCCACGGCCTTGCTCACGGCAGACGGCGTGATGCACAGCAGCCGCGCGGCAGCGCTCATATTGCCGGTTTGCAGCACGGCCTGAAAAACTTCCAACTGGCGCAGGTTCATGCGGAGTCTCCGGCGGGCGGGGTATGAGTAAAAGTCAAAGCAAAAGGCCAATTATTCCGATCGGATGTGCGTGCTTGTCTCATAGCATGCGCCCACCTGCACCAAGAGGCAGGGAGTGCGAACGACCGGCGGCGCGGGCACAAGCCGCGCTCCGGTCCGCCGTGCTACGAGCCAACCCATCAGGAGATCTTTGCCGTGTTGTCCACTTTCTTGTTGTCTGCTTCGTTTACCCGCCGCGGCCTCGCCGCCCTGCTGCTGTCGGCCGCATCGGCCGCTGTGATGGCCCAGGCGGCCAAACCGCATGTGGTGGTGCTGGCCACGGGCGGCACCATTGCCGGTGCCGGCGCTTCGGCCGCCAACAGCGCCACCTATGCCGCCGCCAAGGTGCCGGTCGACAAGCTGTTGGCCGGTCTGCCCGAGCTGTCGAACGTGGCCAAGGTGTCCGGGGAGCAGGTCTTCCAGATCGCCTCAGAGAGCTTCACCAACGACCACCTGCTCAAGCTGGGCCAGCGCGTGTCGGCCCTGGCCAAGCAGGCCGATGTGGACGGCATCGTCATCACCCATGGCACGGACACCCTGGAAGAAACCGCCTACTTCCTCAACCTGACGGTGCACACTGCCAAGCCCATCGTGCTTGTGGGCGCGATGCGCCCGGGTACCGCCCTGTCGGCCGACGGTGCGCTGAACCTCTACAGCGCCGTGAGCGTGGCTGCCAGCAAGGACGCCGGCGGCAAGGGCGTGCTCGTGAGCATGAACGACGAAATCCACACCGGGCGTGACGTGCACAAGCATGTGAACATCAAGACCGAGGCCTTCAAGAGTCAGTGGGGCCCGCTGGGCATGGTGGTGGAGGGCAAGAACTATTGGTTCCGTGCGCCCGTCAAGCGCCACACCCTGCAGTCGGAGTTCAACATCGACGATATCAAGGCCCTGCCGGCCGTGGACATCGTGTACGGCTACGGCAACATGAACACCACTGGCATCGAGGCCTACCACCGCGCGGGGGTGAAAGCCCTGGTGCACGCAGGCACGGGCAATGGATCGGTGGCGGCGCAGGCGGTCGAGTCGCTCAAGGCGCTGCGTGCCAAGGGCGTGCATGTGGTGCGCTCCTCGCGCGTGCCCGATGGTTTCGTGATCCGCAATGCCGAGCAGCCCGATGACCAATACGACTGGGTGGTGGCGCACGATCTGCGCCCGCAGAAGGCCCGTATTCTGGCCATGGTGGCGCTGACCAAGACCGACGACAGCAAGGAACTGCAGCGGATCTTCTGGGAGTATTGACAGGCTCCCCCTGAGGCGCTGCGCGCCTTCCCCCCCCTCTCTCGCCTCGCTGCGCGAGCCGAGAGGGGGGCACCCCCAGCGGGGCGGGTGGCCCTTGCGCGGGGGCACTGGCAGGGGCCGCGCCCGCTGCGGCGGCAAGGGCTAGTTCCGTGTGAGGAATGTATGAGATGACTTGGCGCACTGAACGTGGTGCGCCGACGGTTGCCCGCATGGGCGGCCCCCGGTGCGCACCGGCAGACCGCGCGCGTGATCGGTGGGAAAGGCTGGGGCTCCCAAAGGGCTCCAGCCTTCCTTTTTTCATGGGCGGTCTGGCGACGGCGCTGCGCCGTAAAATCAAGGGTTTGCGCGCACGGGGCTCCTGTGCGCTGGCAGGCTGGCCGGCGCATCGGTGGCCGGTGCTGCCTGTTCCTTGGTCCGTTACTCCCTTCATTTCGGCGCGGGCCTTGCCAGCGCCACGACACCGCATGTTGACCTTCCAGCAAATCATCCTGAAGCTGCAGTCCTACTGGGACGCGCAGGGCTGCGCGCTCTTGCAGCCCTACGACATGGAAGTGGGTGCGGGCACTTCGCACACTGCCACCTTCCTGCGCGCCCTGGGCCCCGAGCCCTGGAAGGCCGCCTACGTGCAGCCCAGCCGCCGCCCCAAGGACGGCCGCTACGGCGAGAACCCCAACCGCCTGCAGCACTACTACCAGTACCAGGTGGTGCTCAAGCCCGCTCCCAGCAACATCCTGGAGCTGTACCTGGGCAGCCTGGAGGCGCTGGGCTTCGATCTGAAA
>JBKBUN010000021.1:0-26954 GCA_046289925.1 Burkholderiaceae bacterium
GCACCTGCCGGCCAGTCCGTTCGCGCCGGCGATGCCCCAGTGACAGTGTTGCTTTCCACACGAAACGACATGGAGCCGGTAAAACGCCATGAAAAAAGCCGTCCAGAGGACGGCTTTTTGTATTTTGGTGCCCAGGAGAGGACTCGAACCTCCACGATGTTACTCGCTAGTACCTGAAACTAGTGCGTCTACCAATTCCGCCACCTGGGCATTTCAGGAAAGACTTAAATTATACAGCAGTTTTGCGCTGTGTCTGCAATGCGCCATGCAATGGCTGTTTCGCGTTGGATGGGTGCCTTGCGTTGTCGGACCAATCCGGTTCAGAGGACCGACGGGGTGCGGCTTGTCAGTGTCGTGGGTCGGTGTTGCCGTGTGTCGAACCCTGCAAAAAAAAGCCGCCAGAAATTCTGGCGGCTTTTTTCAAAATCTTGGAGCGGTTCTCGTTAAACTTGGTGCCCAGGAGAGGACTCGAACCTCCACGATGTTACTCGCTAGTACCTGAAACTAGTGCGTCTACCAATTCCGCCACCTGGGCATTTCAGGAAAGATTCAGATTGTATATCAAAAAAAACGCCGTCAACAGCAACACCAGCCTCCTGTCGGACGAAATTGAAGGCACCGTGCAGGGGCACCGCGACGGCCACGGCTTCGTGGTGCGAGACGACGCCGAGCCCGACATCTACATTCCCCCCAACGAGATGCGCGCCGTGCTCCACAAGGATCGCGTGCGGGTGCGCATCGTGCGGCACGACCGCCGAGGCCGCCCCGAAGGCCGCGTTGTCGAGATCATCGAGCGTCCTGTGCAGCCCATCATCGGGCGACTGCTGCAGGAAAGCGGCGTCTGGCTGGTGGCGCCCGAGGACAAACGCTATGGCCAGGATGTGCTGATTCCCAAGGGCGCTACTGGTGCGGCCAAGCCTGGGCAGGTGGTGGTGGTCGAACTGACCGAGCCGCCCGCGCTGTTCGGCCAGCCCGTGGGCCGTATCACCGAAGTGCTTGGCGAGGTGGACGATCCTGGCATGGAAGTCGAGATTGCCGTGCGCAAATACGGTGTGCCGCATGAGTTCTCGCACGAGTGCCTGGCCCAGGCCAAGGCCCTGCCCGACAAGGTGCGCGCCACCGATAAGAAGCGCCGCATCGATCTGACCGATGTGCCGCTGGTCACGATTGACGGCGAAGACGCGCGCGACTTTGACGACGCCGTGTATTGCGAGCCCGCGCGCGTGGGCCGCGGCAAAGGCTGGCGTCTGTTGGTGGCGATTGCCGACGTGAGCCACTACGTCGAAACGGGCAGCGCGATTGACATCGACGCCTACGACCGCGCCACCAGTGTCTACTTTCCGCGGCGCGTGATTCCCATGCTGCCGGAGAAGCTCTCGAACGGGCTGTGCTCGCTCAACCCCGACGTGGATCGCTTGTGCATGGTGTGCGACATGTTGATCAACGCCCAAGGCGAGATCCATGCGTACCAGTTCTACCCTGCGGTCATGCACAGCCATGCGCGCTTTACGTACACCGAGGTGGCGGCCATTCTGGCCAACACCCGCGGGCCCGAGGCCGCACGCCGCCAGGCCCGTGTGCAGGATCTGCTGAACCTGCACGACGTGTACCAGGCTTTGCTGGCCGCACGCCAGCGGCGTGGTGCGGTGGATTTCGAGACCACCGAGACCCAGATTGTGTGCGACGAAAACGGCCGTATCGAAAAGATCGTGCCGCGCACGCGCAACGATGCGCACCGGCTTATCGAAGAAGCCATGCTGGCCGCCAACGTCTGCAGCGCCGATTTCATCCAGCAAAGCCAGCACCCCTGCCTGTTCCGCGTGCATGAGGGGCCCACGCCTGAGAAGCAGGAAATCTTGCGCGCATACCTCAAGGCGATGGCTGTGGGCATGAGCATCAGCGACAACCCGCACCCCTCGGAGTTCCAGGCGATTGCCGCCGCCACCAAGGACCGTCCCGACGCGCAGCAGATCCACACCATGCTGCTGCGCTCCATGCAGCAGGCCATCTACACGCCCATCAACAGCGGCCACTTCGGGCTGGCGTTCGAGGCCTACACCCACTTCACGAGTCCGATCCGGCGCTATCCCGACTTGTTGGTGCACCGGGTCATCAAGGCCATCCTGGGGGGCTCGCGCTACCAGTTGCCGGCACTACCCACCCCTGGCGAGGCGCATGCCAAGCTGGCCAAGCGCCTGGCCTCGCGCGTGGCTGCGCCCACCATGGCCCTGCGGCGCGAGCCTGCGCGCACGCGCGACATTCAGGCCTGGGAAGCGGCTGGCCTGCACTGCAGCGCCAACGAGCGGCGTGCCGATGAAGCCAGCCGCGACGTGGAGGCCTGGCTCAAGTGCAAGTACATGCGCGAGCACCTCGGTGAAGAGTTCAGCGGCGTGGTCAGCGCCGTGACAAGTTTTGGCGTTTTCGTCACGCTCGATGCGCTGTACGTGGAAGGCCTGGTGCACATCACGGAGCTGGGCGGCGACTACTACAAGTTCGACGAAGCGCGGCAGGAACTGCGTGGCGAGCGCACGGGCATCCGCTATGCCATTGGCGCGCGGGTGCGCGTGCAGGTCAGTCGCGTGGACCTGGACGGCCGCAAGATCGACTTTCGCCTCGTGCGCGAGGGTGAAGAGCTGTTGGGCCGCGCGCTCAAAGACAAAGGTCTGGCGGCCACCGCTGCAGGCGGCACGGGGCGCAAGAGCCGCGATGGGGCCTCTGACCGCAGGACTGGCAAGTCGCATGCGGTGCCAGTGCCTGACGAGGCAGCACCGATCCGGGGCCGCGGTTCGCGCACGCCTGCCGGTGGGGCCAAGGCCGTGGCCAAGAAGACCACCCCGGGCAAGGCGAGCAAGGGCAAGGCTCGCAAGACGCGCCGGGGCTGACCGCCGCCGAGGCTTTGCTGATGGGCGGCGGGCGCAATGCAGGATGCCGCAGCGCTGCAAAGGGAAGGCTGCGAAGGGGCTCGCAGACGATTTGCGTGGGCATTCGCTATGATTTTGATAGCTGGTTGTGCTTGTTTTATAAGCACAGGCGGTCTTTTTTAAGGCGATTTCTGCAAGGTGGTCAGGAACCGGGTGTAGTGCCAAGCCGTGCCCTTGGGGTCTTCCATCATTGGCAGATGGCCGATACCTTCGAGGCGCTGTGCATGACCCTGGCGCAGCAGACCCTGCAATACAGGCAGACCGGACACATCGAATACCCGGTCCTGCGCTCCCCACAACACGAGTGTGGGCACCGGCAAGCCACCCGCTGCCTGCAGGCGTTCTTGCAGCAGGAAGCGGTCTTTGAGCTGTGCGTCCCATAGCCGTGCGTTGGACGCAGCATTGCCCACGGCCGCTTCGCGGCTGGCATGCAGGATGGGGTAGGGTAGCAGCGGCCGCTGCTCGAAGACCAGGTTCATCATGGCCTCGAATGCCGCCGCGTCCTGCGCAACCAGCGGGCGCTGGCCGGCGTCGATCTGGTGGTCCATGGGGCTGGGCTGGAGGGAGCGCACGCCATGCGGTGCACCGATGAAGGCCACGCTCGCCACCCGCTGCGGATGCCGCAGGGCGAACAACGCGGCGATGGTGCCGCCCATCGAATTGCCGGCCAGGTGCACGCGCTCCAGGCCTAGTGCGTCCATCCACGCGGCCAAGCGTTCGGTGTGGGCCGCATAGTCGTAGGGTGCGTGGTCCAGTCGCGTGCTTTCGCCAAAGCCCGGAATATCTGGTGCCAGCACGCGGACCTGCCCCGGCAGTGTGCGGGCAAAGTCCACCCAGTGGTCTTTTTCGGCGAATATGCCGTGTAGCAACACCACCGGAAGGGTGTCGTGCGCCTGTGAGTCGGGCGTGTTGGGGGCAGAGTCCAGGTAATGGATGGTGTGCGCGGCGGCCACCACCTGTTGGGATTTCAAGCCCGACAGGCTGCGGTTGAGTTGCAATAGATACGGTGCGACCGCATGGGGCATGCCATACCAGATGCTGGCGATGCCCAGCGCCACCAGGGTCACAAGGAAACGGAAAAGGAAACGGAAAAAGGCGATGCGTTTCACGCAAGGGTCTCCAGAGAAGCGGGATCGAATCAGGGGGCGCAGCCCCCAGACGGTTTCAGCGCGTGCTATGCGCTGTGAACCCGGCAAGCCTACGGATGTGGGCCGCCGCTGGCTTGTAGGTTTGGGCTGAGATGCGCCCTTTGCGCGGCAATGCCCTCACCATGGGGAGCGATCGCGCTCTGTACATGGGCGAGATGCCTGCGTCGGGCTGGCATTGCCATGCTGCGCCAGTGCTGCTGCTGGGCTTGTCCGGGCGCTTTGCGCTGCATCTGGAGCTGGGGCGGCCACAGCACTGCCACAGTGCGCTGGTCGATGCCGGGGTGTGGCATCTGTTCGACCCCTGTGGCGAGCGGGTGGCGCTGGTGTACCTGGAGCCCGACGCGCCCGAGGCGCGCGCACTGCGTACCGTGCTCGCGTCGCACGGCGGCGTGATGCTGGACATGGCCAGGCCCGTCGTCTCACGCAGCGCCACCGAAACCGCCTTGCACAGCTTTGATCTGCCCCGCCTGTTGCAGTGCGGGGTGTCCGATGCGGTGCCGCCACTGGACCCGCGGGTGGCCCGCAGCCTGCAGACGCTGCGCCAGCCGCAGGCGGCGCGCGTGGGGCGTGGCGATCTGGCAGCCGGCGTGCACCTCTCGGCCTCACACTTCAACCACTTGTTTCGCGCCGAAATGGGCGTGAGCTTGCGCAGCTATCGGGTCTGGTCGCAGGTGCGTCGGGCCATGGCGGGGCTGGCGCTCAGCCCACGGCTGACCGACGCGGCCCTGCACGGTGACTTCGCTGATTCGGCGCATTTCAGCCGTATGTTCCGGCAGACGTTTGGTATGACGCCGTCCAGCATCACACGCCCCCTGCGCAGGGTGACTTTGCTGCGCTAACCGGCGGGCGATGGGCCACCGCGCGCTGTCACGGCCTCGGGTTGGTGCGGGGGAGGGCGGTCGCCCCGTCAGCCGCCTACCCGCCGTGCCAGGGCGCCAGCGGTCAGCGGTACGTTTGTGGGCCAGACGTCGGCGCAAAGACCATGGCGGTACACGGCTGCTTGGGCCGCCGCCATCGCGTCCAGCCCCCTGGCCAGGGCTGCACCGACCATGCCCGCCAGCACATCGCCCGTGCCCCCTGTGGCCAGCAGTGCATTGCCCGTGGGGTTGAGGCTTGCAGCCCCGTCGGGTGCGGCCACCACGGTGCCCGAGCCTTTGAGCACCGCCACGCAGCCAAAGCGCAAGGCCAGTGCGCGTGCTGCGGCCAGGCGGTCGGCCTGCACCAAGGCCGTGGTGGTGCCCAGCAGCCGGGCGGCTTCCAGAGGGTGGGGGGTGATCACGGTCGGCAGGCCCTGTGCGGCACGCGCCGTCAGCAGCGACTGCAACCCGGCATCGGCCGCCACCGCGTTGAGGGCGTCTGCATCCAACACCAGGCGTGCAGACCGGGCCAGCACGGCGGGCAGCCGCGGCACCACGGCCTGGCCTCCTCCGCAGCCGCACACCACGCTGAGTTCGGCCAGACCCAGCGCGTCAAAGCGCCGCAGCATCAGCTCGGGCAGCGCACTGGCGGTGGCTGGGTTCTCGTCGTCCAGCAGGCACACCATGACCCGGCCCGCACCGCTGTGCAAGGCGGCAGATGCGGCCAGCAGTGCCGCGCCGGTCATGCCCATGCCCCGCGCGGCCAGGCCTTCGCCCCCGACGATGGCCACGTCGCCATAGCTGCCTTTGTGGCTGGCGTGCGCCCTGTACTGCGGGGCGGGCGGACCTTGCAGCCATGCGGACGGCGCTTCGGTGGCAGCGGTGTCCAGAACGTCCAGCCACACCGTGCCCGCTGCATCACGTCCCGCGGCGGTGAACAGGCCAGGCTTGAGCGTGAGCAGGCTCAGGGTGTGGCGCGGCCCGGCAGGGACCATGGAGGGGGGCCTGAGCTCCAACCCTGGTGCGAACTGGCCGGTGTCGGCGTCCAGCCCGCTCGGCAGGTCTACCGCCAGCACCGTGGCCGGGCTGTGGCGCAAGGCTTGCAGGCAGGCGAGCAGTCGTGCGTCGGGCGTGCGCGGATTGGGCGGCGGTGCCGATGATGCGCCCAGGCCCAGCAGAGCGTCGATGCACAGGTCCTGCGGCCCCAGGGCTGCGGGCGGCGTGGGGGTCCAGTCCAAACCGACCGTCTGTGCGCGTTGCCAGGCGGCGCGGGCATCGGGCGGGCAACGCTCGGGCTGGCCGAGCCAGGTCACCGCCACGGCATAGCCACTGCGTCGCAGATGCACCGCGGCTTCGAGGCCGTCGCCGCCGTTGTTGCCCGGTCCGCAGGCGACCCAGATGCGGCGGGCGTGGGGCGCCAGCGCCTGGGCGAGCCGTGCCACTGCCCGGCCCGCGCGCTGCATGAGCGCATGCTGCGGCAGAGCAGCGGCCGCCGCGCTCTCGATGCGGCGCGTGGCGGCGGTGTCGAACAGGGGGTGCGGGCGGTCGGCGGTGATGCGTTGCATGGGCGGGCGGGCAGGGTGCTGTGGGTGCAGCAGCGCTGATTGTGCCCCTGCGCCTGCGCCTGCACCGGCCCTAGGAGCCTGTCGGACTTGGGAATCGTCGGCTGCAAATGGGCCGCAGCGGTCCATTGTTCACCGTCTTGGGGCCCCATAGCCCCGCTATGGCCCCGCTATGGGGCTGCAAACACGGCGAAAACGGTCCTCGCTGGGGCTGATGTTTGCTTTTGGCGCCCCAGGTCCGACAGGCTCCTAGAAGCGGCGCAGGGCGAAAGGCGCAAGATCCACCACGCCCGGTTGATGGGCTAGCTGGTCGGCCAGGCCACGGGCCGCTCCGCAGGCCAGGGCCCAGCCGTTGGCCCCGTGCCCAAGGTTGAGCCACACGCCGGGTGGCCCGCCGGCCGCAATCAAGGGCGCACCGTCGGGCAGCAGCGGGCGCACCCCGCGCCACACCTGTACGCCGCTGCGCAACTGCGCGCCGCCCGGAAACCAGTGATTGAGCATGCGATAGAGCCGCGCCACAGTGGGCTGGTGGTGATCGGCCGGTGCGCCGCCCATTTCGGCGCCGCCCGAGATGCGCACGCGCTGCCCGAGGCGGCTGATGCTGAGTTGCTCGGCTCCGTCGATCACGCTGCCCAAGGGGGCATGCAATGGATCACGCAAGGGGGCGCTGACGGTATAGCCGGCCACGGCTGCCAGCGGCAGGCGCAAGCCCAACGGGCGCAGCAAGTGCGCAGCATCGGCCCCAGCGCAGACGATCACGGCATCGGCCTCGAAGCTTTGGTGTGCGGCAGGGCCGCTGCCGCCCGTCTGTCCGGCCGCCGGGGCGGCGCGCACTTGCAACTGGGGGCGTATGCCCGTGCCGGCGCGCAGCGCCAGCACCTGGCTCTGAAAGCGGAAGTCGGCCCCCAGGGCCTGTGCATGCTGGCGCAGCTGATGGGCGGCGAGGCGGCAGTTGGCGGTGAGGGCATCGGGCAGCTCCAGGGCAAGGGCCAGCGGGGCTTCGGGCGACAGCCCGGGCTCTCGCTCGCGCGCTGTGGCGGCGTCGATCTGCCGCACGGGCACGCCGCTGTCGCGCAGTTGCTGCAGCACTGGCTCCCAGCGGCGCAGCTCGGCTTCGGTGCGCAGCAGCAGCAGGCGACCGGTTGCGGCCTCCAGCTCCAGGCCATGCCGCAGGGTCAGCGCCTCTAGGCGCTCGCGCCCAAACCGCGCAAGCGCCTCGATAGCGCGTACCGGTGACGTGCCTTGTTGGGCGTGTCGACGCCACTGGCGCCGCCAGAGCCAGTCTTGCAAGCTTTGTCTTCCGCGCACCTGAGCCCACAGGCCCAGCCACTGGCCGGGCTGAGTCAGACAAGGATGGCTCCAGTCGTGCAGCAGCCCTGGGCCCATCAGCCCGGCAGGCGCAAAGCTCGCGCCTTCTGCCGCTGCGGTGTGACGGTCGAATACGGTGACCTCGTGGCCGTCATGGGCCAACTCGTATGCGGTGGCAACGCCGACGATACCGGCGCCCACAATGGCAATCTTCATAGGGGTTAAATCGGTTGCTTGTGCTTACGAATCAAGCACAAGCAGCTATCATTTTTGTAGTGCTTCTTCAATGCGGCCCGATACGGCCAGCACCGCATCATCGTGCAGCGCGGCATGCCAGACCATCAGCCCCACGGGGAGTTCCCCGGCCGTGTGGCAGGGCAGTGAGAGTGCGCAGCCGTCCAGCAGGTTGACCACGCTGGTGTTGCGCAGCAGCTGCGCATTGGCGGCAAAAAAGGCGGCGTCGCGCTCTTGGCCGGGTGCCACGTCGGCCAGCAGTGGTGCGACGATGGGCACGGTGGGCGAGAGCAGGGCGTCGTAGCCCTGCATGGCGCGTTCCATGCCAGCGATCCAGGCGGCGCGTTCGCGTTGCAAGGCAATGTAGTCGGCAGCGCTCAGTTCGGCGCCCTTGAGGATGCGCTGGCGCACGCGGGGGTCGTAGCGATCGCCTGCACGGGCGATCAGATCGCGGTGCCAGGCATATGCCTCTGGCGCCGAAAAACCATAAGCTGGCTGGCGCGCCAACAGTGGCAGGTCGATGGTGTCGATGCGCGCGCCGGCCGCTTGCAGGTGTGCCAATGTGCGATCGAACACCCGCGCCACATGGTTGTCGAGTCCGTCGAGCATCACGGTACGCGGCACCGCCAGACGCCAGGCCGACAAAGGGGCCGGGCTGGGCGTGACGCTGCGCTGGGCCAGAATTTCGTGTGCCAGCACGGCGTCGCGCACAGTGCGGGTAATGGCGCAGGCGGTGTCGAGCGTGGTCGACAGCGGAATGGTGCCGGCCGTGGGCACCAGGCGCGCAGTGCTCTTGAAGCCCACCACCCCGTTGAGCGCGGCCGGAATGCGGATGGAGCCGCCTGTGTCCGAGCCCAGCCCGATCCAGGCCGCACCACAGGCGACCGAAACGGCCGCGCCACTGGAGGAGCCGCCCGGCACCCGTGGCGCGCCCGCAATGGCCCCGTAGCGACCATCCCACGCCACGACAGCCGGCCCGTGCGGATTGGTGCCCACGCCGGAAAACGCAAACTCCACCATGTGCGTGGTGCCCAGCAGCACCCCGCCCGCCTGGCGCAGGCGAGCCACGGCAGGGGCGTCGCGGGTCGCGGGGGCTGCATCTGCCAGCACCACCGACCCGGCGCAGGTGGGCAGGCCGGCCACGTCGAACAGGTCTTTCACCGACACTGGCAGACCCGCCAGGGGACGCTCGGCCAAGCCGGGGCGGCTGGCCTCTGCCCGGGCGCTGTCGACCATCAGCCGGGTAAAGGCGGGGGCAAAGCGCGGGTCCTGGGCACGCTCGAGGCTTTGTTCGACAGCCTGCCTCCCAGATGCGGCGCCGCTGCGCACCAAGGAGCGCAGCGCGGTCAGGTCATGGTGCATCGGTGTGCTAGAATCTTCGGGTTTTGCTGGCGGGTGGCCAGCGTTTGTTTCAGCGCGGTGGCCTGTCAGGGCGGCGGTGGGGCAGCAGGCGTCACCACGGCAATTCAATCGCAAACAGCCCTGTCAAGGTGCTGCGCAGTGGCAAAGAATTTTTGCGCACAGCGCGGTGATGGGGGCTGATTTTAGACCCAACCTTCGGAGTGTCCCTATGTCCGTCACGATGCGCGAAATGCTGGAAGCCGGTGTCCACTTTGGCCACCAAACCCGCTTCTGGAACCCCAAGATGGCCCCCTTCATCTTCGGCCATCGCAACAAGATCCACATCATCAACCTGGAAAAGACGCTGCCCATGTTCCAGGAGGCCCAAAAGTTCGCCAAGCAGCTTGCAGCGAACCGCGGCACCATCCTGATGGTGGGCACCAAGCGCCAGGCGCGCGAAATCCTCGCTGCCGAAGCACAACGCGCCGGTGTGCCATACGTCGACCAGCGCTGGCTGGGCGGCATGCTCACGAACTTCAAGACGGTCAAGACCTCGATCAAGCGCCTCAAGGACATGAAGGCCCAGGCAGAGGCTGGTCTCGATTCCATGAGCAAGAAAGAGCAGCTCACGTTCATGCGTGAGATCGCGAAGCTCGAAAAGGACATCGGCGGGATCCAGGACATGAACACGCTGCCCGATGCGATCTTCATCATCGACGTCGGTTTCCACAAGATCGCCGTGGCCGAGGCCAAGAAGCTGGGCATTCCGCTGATCGGCGTGGTGGATTCCAACCACTCGCCCGAAGGCATCGACTACGTGATCCCCGGCAACGATGACTCGGCCAAGGCTGTGGCGCTGTACGCCCGTGGCATCGCCGACGCGATCATCGAAGGCCGCGCCAACGCGGTGAACGACGTGGTCAAGGCCGTGTCGGCCGAGAGCGGCGACGAATTCGTCGAAGTGGAAGAGTCTGCAGCCTAAGAGGCTTGGCTCCGCGACTCGTCGCGCACAAAAGCGGGGCTCCATATAGCCCCCTTTTTTTTAGTCCGAATCTTGTAACGAACTGAATACACCGGAGAGAAGAAGATGGCCGCAATCACCGCAAGCATGGTCGCCGAACTGCGTGGCAAGACCGATGCCCCCATGATGGAATGCAAGAAAGCCCTGGCAGAAGCCGACGGCGACATGGTCAAGGCAGAAGAGCTGCTGCGCGTCAAGCTCGGCACCAAGGCGGGCAAGGCCGCATCGCGCATCACCGCCGAAGGCGTGGTCGCCTGCTTCATCGATGGCACCACGGGCGCACTGATCGAAGTCAACAGCGAAACCGACTTCGTGAGCAAGAACGACAGCTTCGTGGCCATGGCCAAGGCCGCCGCCGAACTCGTGGCCAAACACAACCCTGCCAACCTGGAGGCCCTGGGCGCGCTGGCTTACGAACAAGACGGTTTTGGTCCCACGCTGGAAGATGTTCGCAAGGGTCTGATTGGCAAGATCGGCGAGAACATGTCGTTCCGCCGCTTCAAGTACTTCTCGGGCACCAAGCTGGCCTCGTACTTGCACGGCTCGCGCATCGGTGTGGTCGTGGAGTATGAAGGCGACGAAGTGGCTGCCAAGGACGTGGCCATGCACGTGGCCGCCATGAAGCCTGTGGCGCTGACCAGTGCCGATGTGCCTGCCGATCTGATCGCCAAGGAGCGTGCCGTGGCCGAAGGCAAGGCCGAAGAGGCCAACAAGGAACTCGTGGCGGCCGGCAAGCCCGCACAGAGCGCCGATATCGTGGCAAAGCGCATCGAAGGCGCTGTGCAGAAGTATCTGAAGGAAGTCTCGCTGGCCGACCAGGTCTTCGTGAAGGCTGCAGACGGTAAGCAGACTGTGGCGCAGATGCTCAAAGCCGCCAATACCACCGTCAAGGGCTTCACGCTGTACGTGGTGGGCGAAGGCATCGAGAAGAAGGTCGACGACTTCGCGGCCGAAGTGGCTGCCCAGGTGGCAGCGGCCAAGGCTGCCGCCTAAGGCAACGCTGAAACAGTTCTCGTGATGGCGCGCACCCGGCTTTGGGAGGGGATGCAAGGCGCAAACCGCAGCCATGGCCCAAGCCATGGCGAGGATTTGCAGCGCCCTAGGCCGACCCAAGCAGGGATGCGCGGCGCGCGAGGGACGAGTTCAGCGTTGCCCTAAACCTCCATCACCCACAGTTCTCCTCCAACCCACGCAAAGGAACCGCCCATGACCCCAGTCTCTCCAGCCCACAAGCGCATCTTGCTCAAGTTGTCTGGCGAGGCCCTCATGGGCGACGATGCGTTCGGCATTAACCGTGCCACCATCGTGCGCATGGTGGAGGAAATCGCCGAGGTCACGCGCCTGGGGGTGCAGGTTGCCGTCGTCATCGGCGGTGGCAACATCTTCCGCGGCGTGGCCGGTGGCTCGGTCGGTATGGACCGTGCTACAGCGGATTACATGGGCATGCTGGCCACGGTGATGAACGCTTTGGCCTTGGCAGACGCCATGGACAAGCAGGGTCTGACGGCCCGCGTGATGTCGGCGATTGCCATCGAGCAGGTGGTGGAGCCTTATGTGCGTCCCAAGGCGCTGCAGTACCTGGAAGAGGGTAAGGTGGTCGTATTTGCTGCCGGCACGGGCAACCCTTTTTTCACCACCGATACCGCCGCCGCTTTGCGTGGCGCGGAAATTGGCGCAGAGGTTGTGCTCAAGGCAACCAAGGTGGATGGCGTGTACACCGCCGATCCGCACAAGGCCCCGACGGCGACACGCTACTCCAAGCTCAGCTTTGACGAGGCCATGTCCCGCAATCTGGGCATCATGGATGCTACGGCCTTTGCCCTCTGCCGTGATCAGCGACTGCCGGTGCGTGTGTTCTCCATCATCAAGCATGGCGCGCTCAAGCGTGTGGTCATGGGTGAGGACGAGGGCACACTGGTGTACGCCTGAAGTACCCTCTGCTGCCCCCTGGCGCGCCCCATTTCGGTCCCTGATTCCGCTCTGAGGAGAGAACATGACGACGATTGCCGACATCAAGAAGAATGCCGAATCCAAGATGGACCAATCCATTGCGGCGCTCAAGAACAACCTGCAGAAGATTCGCACCGGTCGTGCCAACCCAGCACTGCTTGACGCAGTGCAGGTCGAGTACTACGGCTCGATGGTTCCACTGAGCCAAGTGGCCAACGTAGCACTGCTGGATGCCCGCACGATCAGCGTGCAGCCCTGGGAAAAGGGTATGGGCCCCAAGATCGAAAAGGCGATCCGGGAAAGCGATCTTGGGCTGAACCCGGCCTCGATGGGCGACCTGATCCGCGTGCCGATGCCTCCGATGAGCGAGGAGCGTCGCAAAGAGATGACCAAACTGGCCCGCAACGAAGGTGAAAACGCCAAGATTGCCGTGCGCAACTTGCGTCGCGACGCCAATGATGCGATCAAGAAGCTGGTGAAAGACAAGCTTGCATCGGAGGATGACCAGAAGCGTGCAGAAGCCGATGTGCAGAAGTTCACCGACAAGCACATTGCCGAAATCGATGCCCTGGTGGCGGCCAAAGAACAAGACATCATGGCGGTGTGATGCACCGACCAGACGGCGGCCCCCGGGGGGGCGTTCCCCACCATGTGGCCATCGTGATGGATGGCAACGGCCGCTGGGCCACACGACGTTTTCTGCCGCGTCTGGCCGGGCACCGGCAAGGGGTGGAGTCGCTGCGACGCTGCGTGCGTGCGTGCGTGGAGCGAGGCGTGAAGGTGCTCACGGTGTTCGCGTTTTCCTCTGAGAACTGGAACCGTCCGACCGAAGAAGTGTCTGGCCTCATGGAGCTCCTCGCCGGTGCTTTGGTGCGTGAGGTGCCAAGTCTGCGGGACGAGGGGGTGCAGCTGCACTTCGTCGGTTCCAGAGAGGGCCTGTCCGTGAGAGTCGTGGAAGGCTTGTCGCAGGCCGAACGTGACACGCGGCATAACCAGCGCTTGGTGTTGAACGTGTGCTTCAACTACGGCGGCCGCTGGGATATTGCGCAGGCCGCAGCACGTTTGGCTGAGCAGGGTTTGCCGATCACGGAAGACCGTTTGCATGCGGCCATGGGCATGTCGCATGTGCCCGATCCCGATCTGCTGATCCGCACTGGCGGAGAGATGCGCATCAGCAACTTTTTGCTCTGGCAGATCGCATACTCCGAGTTGTACTTCAGTGATCGGCTTTGGCCTGATTTCGACGAAGTAGCGCTCGACGAAGCGATCAGTGCATTTGCGCGTCGCGAGCGACGCTTCGGAAAAACGTCCGAACAAATCCAGAGCCAGAGCGAACAGGCCACCCAGGCGGGGTCCTGAGCGCCCCTATCTGAGCTCGTCCCGAGGAGGCCTGCATGCTACGTCAGCGCGTCATCACGGCATTGGCCCTGCTGGCCATTTTGCTGCCAGCCCTTTTTTACCCTTCCACCGAGCCGTTCGCTGCTGTCGTGCTGGTGCTCATGGCCGCGGCTGCTTGGGAGTGGGGGCGGCTCAACGGGCTGGGGGCTGGTTTCAGTGTGTTGCTGGGAGTCGTGTGCACGGTGTTGTGCGGCGCGACATGGCGGCTGGGAGGGCTGCAACTCGACTGGTCGACAGCCTGGCTGTTGGGAGGGGCCGCTTGGGTCCTGGCCTCGGTCTCGTTGCTGCGCAGCGGTGTCGCGGGCTGGCCTCGTTGGCCGCTCATGTTGCGCCTCATCTTGGGTGTTGCAGTGCTCTGGCTCGCATGGCTGGCTGCGGTACAGGCTCGCCAGATCGGCATCAATTTTCTGCTTTCGACGCTGCTGCTGGTCTGGGCGGCGGACATCTGTGCGTATTTCGCAGGTCGTGCATTCGGACTGAAGTTCACCCAGGCACGGCTGGCGCCATCCATTAGCCCAGGTAAAAGCTGGGAGGGGGTGTGGGGCGCGCTGCTCGGCGTCTGTTTGATGGCCGTGGTCTGGGTCTATGCAGATGGTCGATGGGCTGCCTCGGTGCCCAGCCTATTCACGCGCATGGCATCTGTTGGGTGGTGGATGCTGGTGCTCGGTACGGTTTTTCTCGTGGCCATGAGCGTTGTGGGTGATCTGATGGAGTCGTTGATCAAGCGCAGCGCAGGTGTCAAGGACAGCAGCGGTCTGCTGCCCGGCCACGGCGGAGTGCTGGATCGCGTCGATGCGCTGTTGCCCACCTTGCCCCTGGCCATGATGCTCAGTTCATGGGCGACACGATGACACACACAATCACCGTTCTGGGTTCCACTGGTTCCATCGGAACCAACACGCTGGATGTGGTGGCGCGCCACCCGGATCGCTATACCGTATTCGCTTTGAGCGCTTCGACTCAGGTGGATGCGATGCTGTCCCAATGCGCACGTTTCCACCCTCGTTATGCCGTCATGGCCAGCGCGGCGCATGCAAAGGCTCTGCAAGAGCGAATCGCAGCCGAGGGCTTGCCCACAGAGGTGGTGAATGGTCCGGACGCGCTCGAATGGATCGCTGCGCACGAGGACGTGGACATCGTAATGGCTGCTATCGTAGGCGCGGCTGGGCTTGCACCCAGTTTGGCCGCAGCGCGAGCAGGCAAGCGTTTACTGCTGGCCAACAAAGAGGCCTTGGTCGTTGGAGGCGATTTGTTCATGCGCACTGTGCGTGCCTCAGGGGCCACGCTGTTGCCCATCGACAGTGAGCATTCCGCCATCTTCCAGTCGTTGCCTGAAGATCCAGTCACCTGGCCCGACCGCGTGCATAAGATCATCCTTACAGCATCGGGGGGGCCCTTTCGTACACGGTCCCCTGACACTTTGCGCGACGTAACCCCGGCGGAGGCCTGTGCACATCCCAATTGGAGCATGGGGCGGAAAATTTCTGTCGACTCTGCCACCATGATGAACAAGGCTCTCGAGGTCATCGAAGCGCGGTATTTGTTCAGCGTTCGACCAGAACAACTGGACGTCGTGATCCATCCGCAAAGCATCGTGCATTCGATGGTGCAGTACCGCGACACTTCGGTGGTGGCCCAAATGGGCACGCCTGACATGCGGGTGCCTATTGCTTACGGGCTGGCTTGGCCTGAGCGGATCGCATCGGGTGCCGAGCCCTTGGACTTTCATGCGCTCTCTGCGATGACATTTGAGGCCATTACCGGTCATGGCCACCCCGAGCGCTATCCAGGTTTGTGGCTGGCTTGGGAGGCGCTCCGCGCCCCTGAAGGCACCACTGCGGTGCTGAATGCTGCAAACGAGGTAGCGGTGCAGCAGTTCCTGGCGGGTGGGCTTCGCTTCGATCAGATTCATGCAGTGAACCTTGCAACTTTGGAAGTGCTGCAGCCCTCCAAGGTGGACTCGTTGCCCGCGCTTCTGGAACTCGATGCCCAGTCGCGCCGTGTGGCGTGGGAGCAGGTGCGTCGTTGTACCGGCTCGCAGCGGGTGTTCTGGTAGCAAGGGGTTGGCATGCTGTTGACCGTGATCTCCTTTATTACAGCGCTGGGAGTGCTGATCGCCATCCACGAATATGGCCATTACCGTGTGGCGGTGGCTTGCGGCGTCAAGGTGCTGCGATTTTCGGTCGGGTTGGGGAGGCCAATCTGGCGCTATCAGCGGCCTGGTTCTGCGACGGAGTTCGTGCTGGGCGCTTTTCCTTTGGGCGGGTATGTGCGCATGCTGGACGAGCGTGAAGCACCAGTGGAGCCCCACGAGCGCCATCGCGCCTTCAATCGGCAACCGCTGCGTGCTCGGGCTGCGATCGTGGCGGCAGGGCCGTTGGCCAATCTGGCGTTGGCAGTGGCGTTGTACGGGCTGGTGAACTGGATCGGCGTCCAGGAGCCCAAGGCGCTGTTGGCCAGTCCGACTACGGGCTCGGTGGCTGCCGGCGCGGGCCTGCGTGGCGGCGAACTGGTGCATCAGGTGGCCCTTGGGGATGGAGATTGGGAGCCCGTTCGGTCGTTCGAGGGTCTGCGGTGGGAACTGACAAGGGCTGCGCTGGAGCGTCAACCAGTACGTCTGGAGGTGGAGCCTGCGCCAGGCGCTCCGCGACGCGAAGTGTTGCTGGACCTTTCAGATTTTGATGTCCGTGAGGCGGATGCACAGCTTTTTCGGCGCATTGGGATCACTGGGCCGTGGACAGAGCCGGTGATGGGGGAGATCGCGCCGGGAGGGGCGGCGGAGAGGGCTGGCCTGCGTGCGGGGGATGTGGTTCGCAAGGTGGGTGCGGTCGCGATTGAAGACGGTCAGCAACTGCGCGAATGGATTCGTCGGAGCGGGGAATCGCAAGTGCCAAAGTCTGAAGCCTGGGAGATTGAGCGCCATGGCCAGCGTATGGTGCTGCAGGTGCAGCCCGACCGCGTGGAAGAGGGGGGGCGCACCATGGGCCGGATCGGTGCATATGTCGGGGCGGTGCCTGAAATGGTGACCGTGGATTACGGTCCGTTCGAAAGCCTCTGGAGAGGCGTGGCGCGCACCTGGGAAGTCTCGGTGTTGACGCTGCGAATGATGGTGCGCATGGTGATTGGTGAGGCTTCGCTCAAGAACCTGAGCGGGCCTTTGACGATTGCCGACTATGCAGGGCGTTCGGCTGCACTCGGATGGACGCAGTACCTCATGTTTCTGGCCTTGATCAGCGTCAGTTTGGGGGTGTTGAACCTGCTGCCGCTGCCGGTGCTCGATGGGGGGCACCTGATGTATTATCTTTGGGAGGGTGTGACCGGCAAGGGCATCTCTGATGTCTGGATGGAACGCCTGCAGCGTGGTGGGGTGGCAATGCTTCTGCTCATGATGTCTATCGCGCTGTTCAACGACATTACCCGGCTACTGGGCTAACTTTGCTGCCGACCCCGCTCCGGGGCTCGGTACCGTTCACTCATGAAGAAACACTTTTACTGCCTGGGGGCACGTACTGCGTCGGCAGTGGCGGCCATGCTGTTCGTTGCGCAGGCTGCTTGGGCCCTGGAGCCTTTCAAGGTGCGCGACATCCGCGTCGAAGGACTGCAGCGGGTGGAGCCTGGTACGGTGTTCGCTTCGATCCCGCTGCGTGTCGGGGACGACTACAACGATGACAAGGGCGCGGCAGCCATTCGGGCGCTGTTTGCTTTGGGTTTGTTCAAGGATGTGCGACTAGAGGCCGAAGGCAATGTGCTGGTGGTGGTGGTCGAGGAGCGGCCCACGGTAGCGGATGTCGACTTTGTGGGTACGCGCGAATTCGATAAGGACGCCCTCAAGAAAGCCATGCGCGACGTGGGCCTGACCGAAGGGCGGCCCTATGACAAGGCGCTTGCGGACCGGGCCGAGCAGGAGCTCAAGCGACAGTACATCAATCGCAGTCTCTACGGTGCAGAGGTCGTGACGACGGTAACCCCGATCGAGCGCAATCGGGTCAATCTGACTTTCACCGTGACCGAGGGTGAGCCGGCGCGGATCAAAGACATCCGCATCGTGGGCAACAAGAGCTTCAGCGAATCGACGCTCAAGGATTTGTTTGACCAGAACACGGGAGGCTGGCTGAGCTGGTACACGAAGTCCGACCGGTACTCTCGCGCCAAACTCAATGCGGATCTTGAAACGCTGCGCTCGTACTATTTGCAGCGAGGTTTTGTGGAGTTTCGTATCGACTCCACCCAGGTAGCCATTTCGCCGGACAAGAAAGACATTTCGATCACCGTCAACGTGACCGAGGGCGAGCGTTTTGTGGTGTCTGGGGTGAAGCTGGAAGGCAATTATCTGGAGCGCGAAGACGAGTTCAAGCCGCTCGTGACCATCCGGCCTGGCGAGCCGTACAACGTGGACCAGGTGACCGAGACCACCAAGGCATTCTCTGAATATTTCGGGCGTTTTGGATTCGCGTTTGCGCGTGTGGAGGCGGTGCCAGAGATCGATCGGGAGACGAACCGCGTACAGATCGTGTTGCAGGCCGAACCATCCCGCCGCGCGTACGTGCGGCGCATCAATGTCAGCGGCAACAACCGGGATGAAGTCATTCGCCGCGAGTTCCGGCAGTTCGAGGCGTCCTGGTACGACAGCGAGAAGATTCGTCTGTCCCGTGACCGCGTGGACCGTCTGGGTTTCTTCACAGAAGTTAACGTTGAAACCCAGGAAGTTCCAGGCGCTCCCGACCAGGTAGATTTGGTGGTCAATGTGACCGAAAAGCCAACGGGCTCGTTGCAATTGGGGGTGGGGTTCTCCAGCGCTGAAAAGGTGGCCTTTTCGTTTGGCATCAAGCAGGAGAACTTTATGGGCTCCGGCAACTACCTTGGAGTTGACGTCAACACCAGCAAGTACCGCCGCACGTTCGTTTTCAGCACGACCAACCCCTACTTCACGCCCGAGGGGATTTCGCGAACACTGGATCTGTACTACCGAACGGACAAACCGTACGAGGATCAGGGCGGTAATTACCAGCTCGTCACCACTGGCGCTGCAGTGCGTTTCGGTGTGCCGTTCAGCGAGACCGATACGGTGTTTTTCGGTGGTGGCTTGGAGCAGACCCAGATCAAGCCTGGCACGAACATTCCCGCCACCTACCTGGCGTATGCCGAGAACTACGGCTACAAAAGCAATTCCGTCCCTCTGACCATTGGGTGGTCGCGCGATGACCGTGACAGCGCGTTGGCCCCCAATTCAGGCCGCTATCAGCGGTTGAACTCCGAATGGTCGGTTGCGGGTGATGCACGCTACGTGCGCGCCAACTACCAGTACCAGCAGTACATCCCGCTGAACAAACGCTTTACCGTGGCTTTTAATGGAGAGTTGGGTTTGGGCAAGGGGATGAACGGGCGTCCCTTCCCGGTGTTTAAGAACTTCTATTCCGGCGGCCTGGGCTCGGTACGAGGATTTGACCAGGGCACTCTTGGTCCGCGTGACGTGACGGGTGCCTCGTTGGGCGGCCCCAAGAAGCTTACCCTGAATGCTGAGCTGATCGCTCCGTTTCCGGGGGCTGGCAATGACCGTACGCTTCGAGTGTTCACCTTCGCAGACGTCGGCAATGTGTATGGCGAAAACGAGAAGATCAGCTTTGCCGACATGCGGGCTTCGGTGGGCTTGGGTCTGAGCTGGATCTCACCGCTTGGGCCGCTGCGCCTCGCGTTTGCCCAGCCAGTGCGCAAGTTCGCGGGCGATAAAATCCAGAAACTTCAATTCCAGATCGGAACTTCTTTCTAATGAAATCTCTTTTCCGTCCCATCGCTATTGCGTTTGTCGTGGCCGTCGCTGGCGCGGCTTCCATGGCGCATGCCCAAGAATTCAAGATCGGTTTCATCAACACGGAGCGCGTGCTTCGCGAGGCCAATACCGCCAAGGCCGCATCTGCAAAGCTCGAGCAGGAGTTTTCGCGCCGGGAAAAAGAACTGAACGAGCTAGGAAATTCGCTCAAGGCCGCTGGCGAGAAGTTTGAACGCGAGGCTCCCACGATGTCGGAAAGCCAGCGTGCGACCCGTCAGCGCCAGTTGTCTGACCAAGACCGTGACTTTCAGCGCAAGCGCCGTGAATTCCAGGAAGACCTGAACGTTCGCCGCAACGAAGAAATGAGCGCATTCCTGGACCGCACCACAAAGGCGGTCAAGGCCATGGCAGAGCAGGAAAAGTACGACCTGATCGTCGATCAGGCCGTGTACATCAACCCCAAGCACGACATCACCGACAAGGTCATCAAGGCCTTGAACGCCTCGTCGGCTAAGTAAGCCTTCAGATCGATTGGGGGGCGCGTGAGTCTGCACCTTGGTGCATTCGTGCAGGCTTTGGGCGGCACCCTGCTGGGGGCTTCGCCCGAAACGCTTGTGGACCGCATTGCTCCGCTGGAGCAGGCCGGGCCACAGGATTTGAGCTTTCTCAGCCACGCGCGCTACCAGCACTTGCTACAGACCACCCAAGCGGGTTGCGTGATCGTGTCACCCGCTTTGCAGGCCGCCGCGCAGGCGCGCGGTGCGTGTATCGTGGTTCCAGATCCCTACGCGTACTTCGCCAGGGCCACACAGCTTTGGCGCCAGTACCACGCGCCGGCCAAGCCATGCGGCATACATCCCTCGGCCGTGGTAGACCCTGAGGCGCGGGTACATCCCACGGCTTGGGTAGGGCCGCTGTGCGTGGTGGGGCGTGGTGCCCGCATCGGCGCTGATACCGTGCTGACGGCCCGCGTCACCCTGGGGGATGGATGTGTGGTGGGCGACCGCTGCATCCTGCATCCCGGGGTGGTCATTGGCGCAGATGGCTTTGGGTTCGCGCCAGAGCAGGGCCGCTGGGTCAAGATCGAGCAGTTGGGTGCCGTGCGCATTGGCAACGATGTCGAGATTGGCGCCAACACGTGTGTTGACCGGGGAGCCCTGGACGACACGGTGATCGAAGACGGCGTGAAGCTCGACAACCTGATCCAGGTGGGGCACAACGTGCACATCGGAGCGCACTCCGCCATGGCGGGCTGTGTCGGGATCGCGGGCAGTGCCCGCATCGGTGCGCATTGCACCGTCGGTGGCGGCGCGATTGTGCTCGGCCATCTCGAACTGGCCGACCATGTGCATGTGTCTGCGGCCACCGTGGTCACGCGTTCGCTGAACCGGCCCGGTCAGTACACCGGCATGTTTCCCATCGATGACAATGCCCGCTGGGAGAAGAACGCTGCCACCCTCAAGCAACTGCATGGACTGCGTGACCGCGTCAAGGCGCTGGAGCAGGCGCTAAAGGCAGCCCACAACAACAATGACGGATGACGACTCGATGATGGATATCCACGCAATTCTCAAGCAACTTCCCCATCGCTACCCCTTTTTGCTGGTGGATCGGGTGGTGGAGTTGGAGAGCAATACCCGCATCAAGGCGATCAAGAACGTAACGTTCAACGAGCCTTATTTTGGCGGGCACTTTCCTGGTCGTCCGGTAATGCCGGGCGTGTTGATTCTGGAGGCCCTGGCCCAGGCCGCTGGTCTGCTCGCGTTTGATGCCATGGGCAAAGTGCCCGACGAAAACAACATCTACTACTTTGTGGGCATCGACGGCGCGCGTTTCAAGCGCCCGGTGGAACCCGGGGATCAACTGGTCCTGACGATCACCATTGACCGGGTACGCGGCGGTATCTGGAAGTTCAAGGGGCTTGCCAGCGTCGGCGAGGAAGTCGCTTGCGAGGCCGAACTCATGTGCACCATGCGCAGCGTGGGTTGATGGATTCATCTGATCGTGACCAACATCCATCCCACAGCCTTGGTGGCTAGCGGTGCCATGCTCGACCCTACGGTCGTGGTGGGGCCTTACGCCGTGATTGGCCCGCATGTGAAGATCGGCGCGGGCACGGTGATCGGACCGCATTGCGTCATCGAAGGTCACACCACCATTGGGCAAGACAATCGGATCTTCCAGTTTGCCTCGGTGGGTGCGGAAAACCAGGACAAAAAGTACAAGGGTGAGCCCTGCGAGCTCATCATCGGGGACCGCAACACGATCCGCGAGTTTTGCACGCTGCACATTGGCACGGTTCAGGACAAAGCCGTGACCCGTGTCGGCAACGACAACTGGATCATGGCCTACACGCATATCGCGCACGACTGCGTGGTGGGCAACCACACCACACTGGCCAACAACACGACCCTGGGCGGCCATGTCGAACTGGGCGACTGGGTGACGGTGGGGGGGCTCACCGGACTTCACCAGTTCGTGAAAGTGGGCGCCCATGCCATGGTCGGCTTTGCCAGTGCGGTGTCGCAAGACGTGCCGCCTTTCATGATGGTGGACGGCAACCCGCTGGCGGTGCGCGGATTCAACCAGGAGGGCCTGCGGCGCCGCGGCTTTTCAGCGGCGCGCCAGGCCGGCATCAAGCAGATTCACCGCCTGCTGTACCGCCAGGGTCTGACCCTGGAGGCCGCCAAACAAGCCATTGCGGCGTTGACCTGCGAAGACCCCGATGGTGCACAGGATGTACAGACCGTACTGGACTTCCTGGAGCGTTCGCGTCGTGGCATTGCGCGGTGATCGGCGCATGCAGATGCAGTCCCCACGCGTGGCCATGGTGGCCGGCGAAACATCGAGCGATCTTCTGGCGGGTTTGCTGATCGACGGCCTGCAAGGCCGTTGGCCAGGGTTGCGCGGTTACGGGGTCGGCGGGCCGCAGATGCAGCGTCGGGGCTTCGATGCGTGGTGGCCTAGCGAGCGTCTTGCGGTGCACGGCTACAGCCTGGAAGTGCTGCGGCGTCTGGCGGGCTTGTTGCGCATGCGGGCCCAACTGCGCAAGCGACTCTCCTGTGCAGATCGGCCTGATGTGTTCATAGGCATCGATGCCCCGGACTTTAATCTGGGGCTGGAGACCGCGTTGCGCGCGGCCGGCGTGCCCACGGTGCATTTCGTGTGTCCGTCTGTCTGGGCGTGGAGGCCCGAGCGGATCGAGACCATTCGCCGTGCTGCTGACCATGTGCTTTGCCTGTTTCCTTTTGAGCCCGCCTTGCTGGAGCGAGCCGGGATTGCGGCGACTTACGTCGGCCATCCACTGGCCAGCGTGATCCCGATGCAACCGGACCGGGCTGCGGCGCGCAGGGCGCTGGGGCTGGACGAAACGGTCGAGACCTTGGCCGTGCTCCCGGGCAGTCGTTCGAAAGAAATTGACTACATCACCAAACCCTTTTTTGAGGCGGTTGTGCTTATTCAGCAAGCACGACCAGCTATCAAAATCATAGTACCTGCCGTTCCGGCCTTGCGGGCGCGCATCGAAGCGATTGCGGCCGAAGTAGGGCTGGCAGGGCGTGTCCAGATCCTGACTGGGCAGTCCCATACGGCGCTTGCAGCCTGTGACTGCACCCTGATCGCGAGCGGTACGGCCACGCTGGAGGCCGCGCTGTTCAAGCGGCCGATGGTGATCGGCTACCACATGCATCCGTGGAGTTGGCGCCTCATGCGACGCAAGCAATTGCAGCCTTGGGTGGGGCTGCCCAACATCCTGTGCGAGTCCTTCGTGGTGCCCGAACTGATCCAGGACCGCGCGAGCCCTGAAGCCTTGGCGGCCGCCACGATCGACTGGCTGGAGGCCAAGACCCGTGAGCCTGAACGCCTGACGGCGCTCGCGCAGCGCTTCACGGCCCTTCATGAAACCCTACTGCGCGACACACCGCGCCTGGCGGCCCATGCGATCGAAACGTTGCTCCAGCGCGCCTGAGCAGGCCAGCCTGCCATGGCACGCGCCCGGGCTGGTGGCAGGCGTTGACGAGGCGGGCCGTGGGCCCTTGGCGGGCCCAGTGGTGGCCGCGGCGGTCATCCTCGACGAGTTGCGTCCCATTGAAGGCCTTGCCGACTCGAAAAAGCTCACGCCCCGACAGCGCGAGCGACTCTACGACCAGATCCGCGCGCATGCGCTGTGCTGCAGCGTGGCCGAGGCCAGTGTGGAGGAGATCGACCGGCTCAACATCCTGCAGGCCACGCTGCTGGCCATGCAGCGAGCGGTACAGGGGCTCCGGTTGCGCCCGGCCCGTGTGCTGGTCGACGGCAACCGGCTCCCGCTGCTGGATGTGCCTGCCGATGCGGTGGTCGGAGGGGATGCAACGGTCGCTGCGATCGCGGCTGCTTCTATCCTGGCCAAAGTCACGCGCGACCGTTGGTGCGAGTCTGTGCATGCGCAGTACCCCGCCTATGGGTTTGCCACCCACAAGGGCTATGGCACGGCCACGCACCTGGAGGCGCTGCGCCAGCATGGGGCTTCGCCCTTGCACCGTCGCAGCTTTGCGCCCGTGGCCCGCAGCCTCTTGTCTCATCACCATGAGGACTGAGCCTATGCGCAACGATTCTGTGGTGGTGGTCCAGTCGCGGGACAACCCCCTTGTCAAAGACCTTCGCCGCCTGGCCCAGGACAGCACGGCCTACCGCAAGCAAGGGCGCATTTGGGTTGAGGGCGACCATCTGTGCCGTGCGGCGCTGGAACGAGGCTGGGAACCAGCCATTGCCGTTTTTGCTGAGTCGCTCTGGCCTGCTGTGCCACCCGAGTGGGCGCGCGCGCGTCGTGTAGTGGTGGTCTCCGACGCGCTGTTCCGGGAGCTGAGCGGGCTGGAATCCCCCGCCCGCATGGGCTATGTGCTGGATCTGCCGGCATCCCCCGCTCTGTTGGTAGACGCTCCGACGTTGGTGCTCGACCGGGTTCAAGATGCGGGCAATGTGGGTTCCATGCTGCGCAGTGCCGCGGCCTTTGGATTTCGGCAGGTGGCAGCGCTGCGGGGCACCGCGGCACTGTGGTCGCCCAAGGTGCTTAGGGCGGGCATGGGGGCACACTTCGGCCTGGTGCTTCTGGAGTCGCTGACGGTCGAGGCCTTGCAGGTGTTGCGGGTGCCGCTGCTTGTCACCAGTTCCCATGAGGGTGATTGGGTCCATACCGCGCAACTGCCATGGCCCTGTGCCTGGGTGATGGGGCATGAGGGGCAGGGCGTGTCGCACGCGCTGATGCAGCGCGCCCAGCAGCGAATTCGCATCGCGCAGCCCGGTGGCGAGGAGTCGCTCAACGTGGCCGCTGCGGCCGCCATTTGTCTGTACGCGAGCGTGGCCAGCCGCACCTGAGATCGCGGTGGCCATTGGCCGGGGCGCTGTCGGCGGGGGCGTCTATGCGTGGGTGGCGCATCGCCATGCAAACGGCGCATGATGCAGGAGATCGGGGCGCTCGCGCGTTATAATCGGGGGCTTTTCTCGCAACAGCGTCGCCCGACCGCACACCTAAGCTACCCACTTTCTGAGAGAGCAGCCGCCGACACTTCCTTGCGAGCGGCCAGTAAGCGCCGGGCGACCGTAACCATCCGGAGAACCCAGTGCTTTTGTCTCTACAGGGAAGCTTCCCTCCCGCCATCCTGGCGCTCGCAGACGGCACGGTCTTTATCGGCAACTCGATCGGTGCCGCCGGCACCACGGTGGGTGAGGTGGTGTTCAACACTGCCATCACCGGCTACCAGGAAATCCTCACCGACCCCAGTTACTGCCAGCAGATCGTGACGCTCACGTATCCGCACATTGGCAACTACGGGATCAATCCTGAAGACATCGAAGCCGACAAGGTCCACGCCGCGGGCTTGATCATCAAAGACCTGCCTCTGCTGGCCAGCAACTTCCGATCCACCGAAACGCTGGCGCAGTACCTTTTACGCGAGAACACGGTCGCGATTGCCGGCATTGACACCCGCAAGCTGACCCGCCTGCTGCGCGACAAGGGTGCGCAAAACGGTGCGATTGTCGGGCTGGGCCGCGGCGAGGCGGTGACCCAGCAGCGGATTGACCACGCCCTGGCGGCTGCCAAGGCCGCGCCGAGCATGAAGGGTCTGGACCTTGCCCAGGTCGTGACGACCCCCACCGCTTACACATGGGGTCAAACCGAGTGGAGGCTAGGCGAGGGCTATGGAATGCAGACGTCGCCGCGCTTTCATGTGGTGGCTTACGACTTTGGCGTGAAAAAGAACATTCTGCGCATGCTGGCAGAGCGCGGTTGCAAGCTCACCGTGGTGCCCGCCAAGACGCCCGCTGCGGAGGTGCTGGCAATGAACCCCGACGGAGTGTTCCTGTCCAACGGGCCTGGTGATCCGGCCCCTTGCGATTACGCCATTGAGGCCGCCCGCCAGATCATCGACGCAGGCGTGCCCACGTTCGGAATTTGTCTGGGCCACCAGATCATGGCCCTGGCCAGCGGAGCCAAGACCTTCAAGATGAACAACAGCCACCACGGTGCCAACCATCCGGTCAAGGATCTGGACAGCGGTCGGGTGAGCATCACCAGTCAGAACCACGGTTTTGCCGTGGACATGGCCACGCTTCCGGCACACCTGCGTGCCACGCACATCAGCCTTTTTGACGGCACGCTGCAAGGCTTGGCCCGCACCGACAAACCCGCGTTTTGTTTCCAGGGCCATCCGGAGGCATCGCCCGGGCCGCACGACATCGCGTACCTGTTTGACCGCTTCACGGCGCTGATGGAGAAGAAGTAATGCCAAAGCGCACAGATCTCAAATCGATCCTCATCATCGGCGCCGGGCCGATCATCATCGGCCAGGCCTGCGAGTTTGACTACTCGGGCGTGCAAGCCTGCAAGGCCTTGCGCGAAGAAGGCTACAAGGTCATCCTGATCAACAGCAATCCTGCCACGATCATGACCGACCCGGCCACGGCCGACGTCACCTATATCGAGCCTATTACCTGGCAGACGGTCGAGAAGATCATCGCCAAAGAACGCCCTGACGCCATCCTGCCCACCATGGGGGGGCAGACTGCGTTGAACTGCGCGCTGGACCTGTGGCGCAACGGCGTGCTCGACAAGTACAAGGTCGAGCTGATTGGCGCCACGCCCGAGGCCATCGACAAGGCTGAAGACCGCCTGAAGTTCAAGGACGCCATGACCAAAATCGGTCTGGGTTCCGCACGATCGGGCATCGCGCACAGCATGGAAGAGGCCTGGGCGGTGCAAAAGTACGTGGGCTTTCCTACCGTGATCCGTCCGAGCTTTACCCTGGGCGGCACGGGCGGCGGCATTGCCTACAACCCGGAAGAGTTCGAGACCATCTGCAAGCGCGGGCTGGAAGCTTCTCCCACCAACGAACTGCTGATTGAAGAATCGCTGCTCGGCTGGAAGGAGTACGAGATGGAGGTGGTCCGCGACAAGGCGGACAACTGCATC
>JBKBUN010000217.1:0-2940 GCA_046289925.1 Burkholderiaceae bacterium
CGCCAGATTGAAGGCATGCGCACCAAACGGCGCCATCAGCAGCGAACCCAGACCTGTCACCGTCACGATCGGGTTGGCACTGGTGGCAAAGCCATCGTTGCGCAACACCAGCATGCCCGGCATGTACTGCCCCGTCAGGGTGATCAGAAACAATGGCAGGGCCACGCTGAGCAGGCTGTCCAGCGACCAGGCTGGCGCGGTGTACACCGGGGCCGCCAATTGCAGCGACAGCCCCGACAGGTCCACACGCTGCTGCTGCACCAGGAACGCCAGCCCCAGCAGCAGAATGCCCACCACCGCATAGCGCGCGGCAATGCGCTTGAGCACCACATAGGCCACGATCAGCAGCAGCGCCATTGCCGGCTCCACCGCCATGCCACCAAAGGCCCGCATGCCGAAGGGCAGCAGAATCCCCGCCAGCAGCCCCGTGGCCACACCCGCTGGAATCAGCCGGATGACACGCTCAAAGCCCCCTGACAGCCCCAGCACCACAAAGGCTGCAGCCGATACCAGGTAGGCGCCCACGGCTTCGGCATACGGCGTGCTGGCCAGTGCCGTCACCAGAAACGCAGCCGCCGGCGTGGACCAGGCCGTGATGATGGGGGCACGTGTCATCCAGCTCAGCAGCAGGCCCGTCAGACCCACGCCCATCGAGAGTGACCACACCCAGGACGCCGTGTGTGCGGCGTCCAGCCCGGCCACCCGGGCCGCCTGGAACACCAGGATGAAGGTACCGCCGTAGTTGACGATGACCGATACCAGCCCCGCCACGGCGGGATGGAACACATCGCGCAGACGCAGCCGCGCGGACACAGAAACGGAAGCCGGGGTATGGGCCATGCCTGAACAACTTTCCAACAGATCACACAGTCAAACAATCGAACCTGCCCAGGCGTTGCTCGACCGATGGAACACGGTTTGGCTACGGCCTGGGTATGCATCGTTTATAAAATCCGAATGGCATGCTGTAGCCAGCCACTTTTTCACCATCAGCCAGACCAATTGTTCAAACACGCCTTGCTCGAATCCGTCAAAGCCTGGATGGCCGATCCCGCCCACCGGGCCCTGCCCTTGCACGCCCGGCTGCAACGCAGCCTGCGGCAGCTGATCCTCGACGGCCAACTGGCGGCCGGGCGGCCCCTGCCCGCCTCGCGTGCACTGGCGCAATCGCTGGCGGTGTCGCGCGATACGGTGGAAACGGCCTACAGCCAGCTGCACGCCGAAGGCTTCATCACCCGGCGCGTGGGCAGCGGCAGCCAGGTGTCCCAGCAGGCGCGGCGCCTGCCGGCACGCCCCACAGCAGCCAGCCTGGCCGCAGCGCCGCCACTGAGCCAACGTGGCCAAGCCATGCTGGCCGCCGGGGGGGGTAAGCGACTTTCCGATGCCGCATACCTTCGTCCCCGGGGTGCCCGAGACCCGCAACTTCCCATTGCCGACCTGGGAGCGGCTGCAGCGCCAGGTGCTCAAGGAATACGGCCACCGCGCGCTGCAGCACAGCCCGGCGCAGGGTGTGCTGCCACTGCGCCAGGCCATTGCCGACTATGTGAACCTGGAGCGCGGCGCCCGCGCCACGCCCGAGCAGGTGCTGGTGCTGACCAGCACCCAGCAGGCGCTGAGCCTGTGCGCGCAGGTGCTGCTGGACCCGGGTGACCGCATCCTGATCGAAGACCCGGTCTACCATGGGCCTTTGACGCCGCCGGCCTGGTCTGCCAGCCCGTGCCACTGGATGCCGAGGGCATGCAGGTGCAGCACCTCGCCGCCGCCCCACCCGCCCAGGCGATGTTCCTGACCCCGTCCCACCAGTACCCTACCGGCGCCACCCTGTCGCTGGAGCGGCGGCTGGCCGCCATCGCCTGGGCCCGGGAGCACCAGAGCTGGATCCTCGAGGACGATTACGACAGCGAATTCCACTACGCCGGCAAGCCTACGGCCTGCGTGCAGGGGCTGGACGCCCACGGGCGCACGCTCTATATCGGCACCTTCAGCAAATCGCTGTTTCCAGGCCTGCGCCTGGGCTACATGGTGCTGCCGCCCGCGCTGGTGGCCCCCATGACCGTCGCCCGGTCACTGCAGGACGGGCACAGCGCGCCCCTGGCCCAGCTGACACTGGCGCGCTTCATCGAAGGCGGTCACCTGGGCGCCCACATCCGCACCATGCGCACCGTCTACGCCCAGCGCCGCGATCGGCTGGCCCAGTTGCTGCGCACGCACCTGGCCGACTGGCTGGAACCCCAGGTGCCCGCAGGCGGCATGCAGATGGCCTGCCACCTGCGCGGCGGGCTGCAGGAAGCAACGCTGGTGGCGGCCGCCGCACGCGCCGGCATCACGCTGGCGGGCCTGTCGGCGCTGTACAGCGGACCACCGCGCCACCAGGGCGTGCTGATGGGCTTTGCGGCCTACACCCCCATGGAACTGGAGGCCGGGGTGCGCCAGTTGGCCCAGGTGCTGCACGCGCTGCGCCACCCTGCCTGAAACGGGCAACAGCCTCGGCCCAGGCTGACCACCCCGATGTCCATCCCAAGTTGGCACTGGCAAGACCAGGCCCCACACCGGTCCTTGCAGCCACACGCACCGGCCCTGCCGTCCAAGTGCTGCTTTGGCGCTGCGCAACGGGAGGGCGTCCATAGCACTCACCGGCCGTGCGGCCAGCAGCGCACCCCCAGGGCAGCCAGGGCCGACACGGTGGCCAGCACGACCACGCCCAGCCAGCCCGCATGGTCCAGCACCCAGCTGCCGATGGCCGCACCGCTGGCCATGCCCACGAACATGCCGGTGAACAGCAGCGCATTCAGGCGGCTGCGCGCCTCGGGCGCAATGCCGTAGACGATGGTCTGGTGCGCCACCAGCACGGCCTGCACGCCAAAGTCGAACACCACAGCTGCCGCCACGATCAGCAGCAACTGGCACTGCACCCCCAGCCAGGGCATCGCCGCCATGCTG
>JBKBUN010000218.1:0-2900 GCA_046289925.1 Burkholderiaceae bacterium
GGGCGCCCCGTGCGGATCAGCCCGCCACCTGGGCGCAGAAACTGGCCGGGTCGCCGTCGATGATGGCCCCCGTGGGCAGCAGGCCGCGCTCGCGCAGCAGGCGGCGCAGGTCCTGGGCATGTTCGCGGTCGCCGCGCAGGCTGTAGGTGAACACGGGCATGCCGATGTGCGCCGCATCGGCAAACAGGTTCGGGTTGGCGCGCAGCGAGTAGATGTCCACGTGCAGGCCCACGGGCTTGCCGACCTCGCGCTGCAGCTGGCTCAGCACCTTGGGCGAGATGTCCGGGCTCTTGAGCAGGTGTGCGCGCGAGGCGGTGCGCTTGTCGCTCAGCGCGATGCTCACCTTGTCCGTGGCCACGGCACCCAGGTAGGCCTGGGCATCGAGCTTGCGCACGCACTTGAGGTGGTCGAACTCGGTGGCGCTGATGGTCCACTGGCCGGACGGCAGTTGGCCCAGCAGTTCACCGACCACGGCCTCGGCCGTCTGGCAGTTGCGGTGCTCTTCCTTGATTTCCACATTCAGCACCTTGCCGCTGCGCTGCACGGCGGGCAGCAGGTCGCGAAGGAAGGGCGCGGTCTCGCCGGTGAGCTTGCCGTCGCGGTCGCGCAGGCGCACCTCGCGCCAGGCTTCGCTGGGCAGCTGGCGCACGGCCCGTCCCTTGATGCTGGTGGTGCGGGTGGTCAGTGCATCGTGGTGCACGGCCAGGCTGCCGTCGGCCAGGGTCTGCACATCGATCTCGGCGCCCTTCCAGCTGCCGCGAACGGCCGCTTCCACGGCGGCGCGGCTGTTTTCCGGATGGTCGGGGGCACCCCGGTGGGCGAACAGTTCCATGCCCAGGCAGGCGGCCTGGGCCGTGGGCAGCAGGCTGAGGGACACGCACAGCAGGCTCAGGCTGCGCAGGAGGGGGGAGCGGGAGGAAACTGGCATGACTAGTCCTTGGGGCGGTAGCCGAAGGTGATGCCCTGCAGGTAGTGCACGCGCAGGTGTTCGTTGTACGGGTAGGCATAGCCCTGGCCCACGGCCACCACGTGCAGGGCGTTGACGATGGCGGGTGCCAGCGGCAGGCTGCGCTGCTGCTGGGCATCGTCGGCCTGGTTGCGTTGCAGGGTCTGGGCGGTCAGGGTCTGGTACAGCTCGGACGTGGTGACGCTGTTGTCCATGTGGCTCAGCGTGGTCCAGATGCCTGCCGCCAGCACGAAGGGCACCAGCAGGATCGCCCAGCCCAGGCGCGGCAGCACGGTGGCCGGTATCTGGCGTGCCGCCAGGCGCAGGGCCAGCTTGCACAGCAGGTAGACCAGCTTGCCCAGGTGGCCGATGGCGCCCAGCAACGAGCACAGCAGCGCGATCGGCGGCACCAGGGCGGCGCGCGTGGCGTCCAGCCCCTGGGCGGCGTTGCTGCCGCCGTCGGCAAAGGTGGCCAGGGGGGCGTTGTATTTGGCCGCTTCGGTGCGGGCCCGGGCCATGCGCATGGGGTCGTACAGCTGGCGGCGAAAGCCTTCGGCATCGGTGCTCAGGGGCACGCTGGTGCCGGCGGGCAGCTTCAGCTGGTCGCGCAGCTCGGCCTGCACGGCCGGGTGGGCGGTGAAGGCCGCCTGCGACAGGCCGGGCGCAATGCGCTGGCCGCGCACCTTCACCTCGGGCACTTGGCCATGGAAGCGGCTGCGCACCTTGCGGTCCACGGCGGCGCGAAAGCCGGCCTCGTCGCGCAGGTCCCAGTCACTGGGCACGGGCACGCGCTGGCGCACACTCTGGCGCACCCGGCCCTCGTAGGCGCCGGGCACGGTGGAGGGGGTCCAGCCGCGCTTGCCCAGGTCGCTCAGGTAATCGTTCCAGGCCTTGCGGTGCTGCTTGGCCACTTCGGCCTCCACATCCACATTGGCGCTGCCCAGTTTGCTGTAGTCGCGCCATTGCTTGGCCACACCGTCCATGGCCTGCTGGTAGCTGCGGTAGTAGCCCTGGATGCCGCCGGCCTGGTGGCCCACGTGCTCGGCAATCAGCGTCAGCTTGGCATGCTCGATCTTGCGGTCCAGCTCCTGCACCGAGGCCGCCATGGCCGGGAACAGGGCCAAGAAGGCCTTGCCTTCGGGGCGGGCGTAGAGGCCGGCGTCCTGCTCCATGCCGGTCAGCTGCACGCGGCCGTCGACGATGGCTTGCTGGATCAGCGTGATGTTCAGCGCCTGGCGGCGGAATTCGGTGGAACGCGAGGCCACGATGCCGTCCACCAGCTGCTGCAGCCCCAGGTAGACCCCGCCCACGGTCAGGCCGCACAGCAGCAGCACGACCCCCATCCGGGGCGTGGCCGCCCGGCCCAGGCGCACGCAGCGGGCACGCCAGGTCAGCAGTCCCTGCAGCACCACCAGGGCCACGGCAATGCCCGAGAGCAGGCGCCCGGAGATTTCGATGTGGTGCACATCGTCGGCGCTGGCGCCACCGCCCACCACATCCAGCAGGCGGGCGTTGAAGGCCAGCTCGAACGCCAGGTAGAGGGCCGTGAGCAGGATCAGGCCCACCAGGGTGGCCGTGGACAGGCCTGGGAGCGGGGACTGTGGCGCCGTGGGCGCCGGCGTGGCGTCGCGAGCGCGCGGGGCGGTCGACGCCCCGGGCAGCAGGGCATCACGCAAGGTGGTGGGTTGGGACAAGGCGGTCACGATGGCAAGCGCAGGCCCCCGCAGGGGCCCGGCGGTTTACTTGGTCAGGTCGACGGTGATGGTGGGTTTGATCTCGGTGCCGAAGTCGAGGTTTTGCGGCGTCTGTGGGGCCGTGCGGGTGCTGGCCGGGCCGGTCGGCGGCCGGATCGATTCGGCAGAGACCTACTACACCCTGCTGCGGCGCCTGCCGGTGCTGGAGGTCGGTGTGGCGCTGGCGATGCTCGCCCTGGTTCTGATGGCGGCGGGGGGAC
>JBKBUN010000219.1:0-2889 GCA_046289925.1 Burkholderiaceae bacterium
GTTTTCGCCGTGTTGGCAGCCCCATGGCGGGGCTATGGGGCCCCAAGACGGTGAACAATGGACCGCTGCGGCCCATTGGCAGCCGACGATTCCCAAGTTCGACAGGCTCCTGGAAACCGCAGTTGGATGCGCCCGCCAGTGCCGTGATCGGCGCGCCAGGCAGGGCCAGACGAGGCAGCGCACTCCTGTGCGCAAGGAGGCACAACGCCGCATGCAGTGGCTGGCATGGTGCTGGCGGGCGCATAGCGCTCTGCCCCAGAAGCTGAGCGTGCCCACAAGGCGCAACTTCAACGGACATCGGGACTTTTCAGCATGAACAAGCGGTCCACTGCAATTTCTGGGTTCAACCCTGCCGCGGCATTGGCCCGGGGAGCTGCCACGCGCCACGCGCTGCGCGGGCCGGGGCTGGCAGGCCTCTGGGCGGCCGGACTGGCAGTGGCCGTGCTGCTGGCGGGCTGCGATGCGCAGCGCATGGCTGAACTGCAACCCGGCGTGTCCACCGAGGCCGACGTGCGCAGCCGCATGGGCGAGCCCCACCGCGTGTGGGACGACGGCAACGGCGCGCGCAGCTTTGAATACCCGCGCCAGCCCGCAGGCCAGGTCAATTACATTGCCCGCATCGGGGCCGACGGAAAGCTCATCGCCATTGACCAGGTGCTGCACCCGGCGCAGTTTGCCAAGGTGGTGCCCGGCATGCCTTTTGATGAGGTGGAGCGCCTGCTGGGCATGCCCGCCAGCCGTCAGGTGTATGCGCTCCAGCCCCAGCATGTGCAGGTGACCTGGCGCTACCTGCAGCCGCCCAACCAGGCCATGGCCTTCACCGCCATATTTGGCACCGACGGCCGGGTGCTGAGCACGGCGATGGGCGAGGACACCACCACGCCCGAGATGCGCGGCGGCCGCTGAACCTGCGGCACGGCATCGAACGACGGTACGGCAAGGCATGCCAAGGCGCGCCGCCGCAGCGCCTGCCTGCGCCGCATCAGCGCGGTGCGGCGCTGTCGCCGCACGGGCCTGCCGCCGGTGGGGTGGCGTCGGGGGTGCCTGCCGGGGCAAGGTGCGGCGCAGGTTCCTGTGCACACGCTTGCGCCCGCAGCTGTGCGCCCAAGCCAGAGCGCTCGATCAGCGAAGCTGGCTGCTCGCGCAGGTGCTCGATGCGCAGGCAGCCGCCGCGATGCTGCACCGCGCGCAGCACCTGCGTCAGCACATCCACGCCCGTGGTGTCTAGCGCCATCAGGTCGCGTGCGTCCAGCACCAGCTCCAGCGGGCCGGGCGCCGCTTCCACCGCGTCCACCACCGGGTCGAGCTTGGCCGCGGCCCCGAAGAACAGCGCACCTTCCAGCGCCCAGCGCTGGCGCGGCAGGGTCGCAGGCGCATCGCCCGCCATGGCCGTGCCGGGGGCGGCCTCGGCCACGCGCTCGACGCGGAACAGCGCGCCCATGCGTTTGACGAACAGCAGGCAGGCCAGCAACAGGCCGACTTCCACCGCCACCGTCAGGTCGAACACCACCGTGAGCGCAAACGTGCCGAGCATCAGCAGCCGGTAGTGCAGGCTGAACTGGCGCAGCCGCACGAATTCGTGCCATTCGCCCATGTTCCAGGCCACAAACAGCAGGATGCCCGCCAGCACCGCCAGCGGGATGTGCAGCGCCAGTGGCGCTGCCAGCAGCACGATGGTCGCCAGCGTGGCCGCGTGCACCATGCCCGCCACGGGCGAGGTGGCCCCGGCGCGGATGTTGGTGACGGTGCGCGCAATCGTGCCCGTGGCGGGCATGCCGCCGAAAAACGGCACCACGAGGTTGGCCACGCCTTGGGCCATCAGTTCCTGGTTGGGGTCGTGCTTGCGGTGGTGTGGGCCGTGTGCTATTTGGTCGGCCACGCGCGCGCAAAGCAGCGACTCGATTGCGCCCAGCAGCGCAATCGTGATGGTGGAGCCGAGCAGCTCTCGCGCGGTCTCCCAGGTCAGCGCCGGGATGGCAAAGCCCGGCAGGCCCTGCGGAATGGCGCCAAAGCGCGAGCCGATCGTCTCCACCGGCCACTGCAGGGCCCAGGCCAGCAGGCTCAGCGTGACCAGCGCCACCACCGGGGCGGGCACGCGCACAAAGCCGCGCACGGTGCGGCCTTCAAGCACCTTGAGCACCGGCGAGCCCTGGCCCCACAGCCGCGGCCATGCCAACAGCCCGACCACGCACAACAGCCCCAGCGTCAGCGCGTAGGGGTTGAAGGCCCGCGCGTGCACGGCCAGCGCCTGCACCTGGCCGGCAAAGTGTGCGGGCATGCGCTCAATGGGCAGACCCAGCAGATCCTTGAGTTGCGACAGTGCGATCAGCACCGCAATGCCGTTGGTGAAGCCGATCACGATGCTTACCGGCACAAAGCGCACCAGCGTGCCCAGGCGCAGCGCGCCCAGCAGCAACAGCAGCCCCCCGGCACACACGGTGGCGGCCAGCAGGTGGGCCACGCCGTAGCGCTCGACGATGCCGTACACCACCACGATGAAGGCCCCGGCCGGCCCACCGATCTGCACCTGCGTTCCGCCCAGGGCCGAGATCAGAAATCCCGCCAGGATGGCGGTCCACAAACCGGCCGCGGGCGGCAGGCCGCTGGCAATCGCAAAGGCCATGGCCAGCGGCAGCGCGACGATGCCCACCGTGATGCCGGCTCCCAGGTCGGCCATCCAGCGCTGGCGGTCGTAGCCCCGCAGGGCATCCAGCAGGCGGGGGCGAAATGGCGCAAGCGGTGGCATGGCGGGGCTCTGGTGGAGTCAGCGGTGCTGGGGGGGGTGCAGGGCGCTGCTGCGCTGCGGTGCCAGGGGGGTGGGTTGTGCCGGACCAGCGGCCGCGCCTGCGCCGTGCGGACGTCCGCAAGTGAGGCTGTGCGGGGCAGGCC
>JBKBUN010000220.1:0-2841 GCA_046289925.1 Burkholderiaceae bacterium
GCTGCAAATACGGCGAAAACTGTCCTCGCTGGGGCTCATTTTCGCTTTCGACGCCCCAAGTCCGACAGGCTCCTAGGCTCTTGCGATGACGATGTTTCACGCTCCGGCGGCGGATGCGCCCCCAACGCCTGCTGTAAGCCCCTCCACCGCTCCGCCGTGCGGCTGGCGGTCGCTGTGGCATGCGCGGCATTGCGGCGGGGGGCGTCGTCGGTGCCCTGCTGTTCACGCTGGGCCAGCAGGCGCTGTCCTGGTACCTCTCGACCGCGGCGGTGGTGTCGGCCTATGGCGCGGCGGGTTCGCTGGTGGTGCTGCTGATGGGGATCTACTTCTCGTCGGCCGTGCTGCTGTTTACCGCCAGCGTGGCCAAGGCGCTGGCCGATGCACCCGCGCACGCCACCGGGGCGGCGCGCTGAGCGCGCAGCGGGCCTTCAGGGCGCAGCGCCAAAGCGCCAGGTCAGCCCGGCGGTCAGCGTGGTGGCGGTGCTGCGCTGCGGGTCGTCAGCGCGCGCGCGGACCATGCCCACCGCCCAGTCGAGCCGCTCGTGGGGGCTGTAGATGGCGCCCAGCTCCGCAAACCGGGTGCGCGTGCTGCTGCCGCGCTCGCGCCGCTGCTCCACGCCCAGGTCGGCCACCAGCTTCCATTGCGCGCCCAGGTTCCACACCGGGGCAAGCGACGCGCGGGTGAGCGTGGCCTGCGCAGCGTCGGGGGTGCGGTGGCGTTCGCGGCCCAGCATCAGGTTGGCATGCAGTGCGCCAAACGGCAGTTCCTGGCTCAAGATCGCCGTGGCCTGGCCGGACAGGCGGGCCGTACCCAGGCCCTGCGCTTCGCGCTGCGCGCTCACGGGCAGCACCAGTTCGGGCTTGAGGGCCAGGCTCGTGCCCGCGGTTTCGTGGGCCCAGAAGCGCCATTTGGCACCCAGCACGGCGTTGCCCCAGCCGCGCGCGCTGCCACTGTCGCCCTGCAGGCGGGTGTGGCCCAGGCTGGCAAACAGGTCCAGGGTGTCGGTGGCACCGTAGGTGTAGGTGGGCGTCCAGGTGCGGGCGCTGTCGCGCGCCGGGCCCGCGTGCAGGCGATCGCGGCTCTAGGCCAGCTCCAGTTGATGGCCTGCGGCACCCTGTGTGCCCGTGTCGTCGGTGATCAGGGGTTGAAGCGCCCAGGCACTGTGGCCACACAGGGCCAGCAGCACAGGCAATACGAGGCGTGGGGAGGTGAGGGCGGGCATGGGTGTCTTTGTAGGTATGAACGCAATGAACCGAACCATAACGCGCTGGCCCCGCGCCGCAAGGCCCCACGTTGGGCCGCACCTCAGTCAAATTGCTTGACGCCGGTGACCATGGCACGCAGCAAGTGGGTGCGCTCGAGCCGCCCTATCACCAGGGCCGCTACGGCGTGCAGGGCTGCGAGCAGCAACAGGATGCGCGCCAAAGCCTCATGCAAGTTCTGTACCCACTCCACGCCAAAGTACCGGTCGGTGCCTTGCAGCCAGCCGGTGGCCCCTAGGCCCAGCACCAGTGCCATCAGGGTCAGCATCATCAGCGCCCCCAGGGGGGTGTGGCCCAGGCAGTGGATAGGCTGCCGGCGCACCAGCGCGCGCAGGTGGGCCATCACGCGTGCAGGGCTGGGCCAGAAATCGGCAAAACGCGCATGGTGGCTGCCCACCAGGCCCCAGACGATCCGCGCCACCACCAGCGCACAGGCGGCGTAGCCCGTCCAGCGGTGGGCGAGCTCACCGGCCTCCAGCACCAACTGGTTGGCGAGCACGCAGCCCACCAGGCTCCAGTGGAAGCAGCGGACAAAGACATCCCACACCGGCACGCGGGTGCCTGCGGGTGGGCGCAGAGGCTGTGCGTCCATCGGGGCCTCCGCGCTCACTTGCTTTCGAGCACCGCGGCCGTGGCCGGGTTGAAGTAGATCTCCACCTTCTTGCCGGCCTTGTCGAAGCCATAGATCTCGTAACACTGTCCTTTGGTGACCTTGAAGGTGCGGATCTGATAGCCCTGCTTTTCGAGCTGCGCCTTGAAGTCGGCTTCCTTCATCCACTGGTCTTTGGGGACGTTGCAGGTCGGTCCGGCCATGGCGGCCGTTGCGCCCAAGCACAAGGTCAAGCTGGTCAGCAGAGATTGCGTGTTCATGAGAAGTCCTTTCGTTGAGGGCAGAGGCGGGGTCTGCAAGCATTGCAAGTCCCGTCCAATACAGTGGGCCATCGCCTCCTGAAGTCCGTCTGAAGAGCGGGCCGTGCTTGTAAGCAGGCGCAACTTGCTGCAGCGCTTGCCGCCGGATCGTCCATGTGCTGACCGCTGCTTACAAAGCTGTCGCCTGCGCTGCTGCGCCTCGGATAGCGTTGGGCCCTTGCAGACCTGCGGGCCAGCGGCGTTTGAGATGCTGCGCCCGCAGCCAACCTTCAGACCCGCAGGGGGACTTTTTCTATGCAGATACTGCCTCGTTCTTCTCTCTTGGTTGCGCCGACCTACGGCGCTGCGGCCGCGCCTCGCTGGATGTGGGCAGCCCTGGGCGCCCTGGGTGCCAGCGTGGTGGCCCTGGCCGCGGCCCTGGTGCTGCAGGGGCGCGATGCGCCCGGCACCACCACGCAGAGCGCGGCCACCGATATGCTGGCTGCGGCAGTGCCGCCTGTTGCAGCACAACCCGCAACGCCGCCCGCCCATGCGGCCGCGCAGGCCGGCGTTGCGGCGTCCGGCCATGGCGTGGGAACCGCTGCGGCCCCAGCGGCGGCCTAGCCCCCCCCCCCCCCCCGGGCGCCGCCCCCCTCGGCCGTGGGGGCGTTGACGCAGGCCGCCAGCAAGTCGGGCATCACCACCTGGGCCATGAAGTTGCGGTTCTGG
>JBKBUN010000221.1:0-2793 GCA_046289925.1 Burkholderiaceae bacterium
CCTAGAAACCGCAGTGGGCGCATAGCGCTCTCACCCAGAAGCTGAGCGCGCCCACAAGGCGCCACTTCAACGGACATCAGAACTTTTCAGGGTGAACAAGCGGTCCACTGCGGTTTCTAGGTTCAAATCAGTTCAGGTTCGGTTGCGAAGCGGCCGACGATGCCCGAGCCGGGCGGCCGTGGCAAGTGGTTCGTGGCCCGGTGGTGGCATGGAGCGCAGGCCGGACATTTGCAACCGACGGCCATCGCCCCGGCCTGCGCAGGGTGCGCGGCCCAATCCCGGCGCTGGCGCCCTGGTATCGCGCAGGCCTGCAGCAGCGCACGGCGCGCCTGCGTACCATGCAGCCCACCGCAGCGCCCAAGCCCGGGCCGCGGCATCCACCGCATGTCTGCAGACCTGATCGTCCTGCGCCCGCAGGGGCTGTACTGCCCCGTGGGCGACTTCTACATCGACCCTTGGCGGCCGGTGGACCGCTGCGTGATCACGCACGCGCATTCCGACCACGCGCGCCGCGGATCGGGCCATTACCTGGCCCACACCGACAGCGCAGGCACGCTGCGCACGCGCCTGGGCGAGGGCATTGCACTGCAGACGCTGGCCTACGGCGAGGTGGTGGAGCACCAGGGCGTGCGCATCTCGCTGCACCCCGCCGGGCATGTGCTGGGCTCGGCCCAGGTGCGGCTGGAGCATGGCGGCCAGGTGTGGGTGGCCTCGGGCGACTACAAGCTCGAAGCCGACGGCACCTGCCCGCCGTTTGAGCCCGTGCGCTGCCATACCTTCATCACCGAATCCACCTTCGGCCTGCCGATTTACCGCTGGCCCGCACGCGCCGAGCTGGAGGCCGAGATCAACGCCTGGTGGCAGGCCAACGCCGCCGCAGGCCACGCCAGCGTGCTCTACGGCTACGCCTTCGGCAAGGCCCAGCGCGTGCTGCGCGGGGTGGATGCGGGCATTGGCCCCATCGTGGTGCATGGCGCGGTAGAGCCGCTCAACGCCGTGTACCGCGCAGCCGGGGTGCCCCTGCCGCCCACGCGGCGCGCCGCCGACCCATCGCTCACCAAAGCCGATCTCCAGCGCGCGCTGGTGATTGCGCCGCCCTCGGCCGCGGGCACGCCCTGGCTCAAGCGCTTTGGCGAACATTCCGACGCGTTTGCCAGTGGCTGGATGCTGGTGCGCGGCGCGCGCCGCCGCCGCGGGGTGGACCGCGGCTTCGTGATGAGCGACCACGCAGACTGGCCGGGCCTGCAACGCGCCATCGGGGCCACCGGGGCCGAGCGCATCATCGTCACCCACGGCAGCACCGAGGTGATGGTGCGCTGGCTGCGCGAACAGGGGCTGGATGCGCAGGTGTTTGCCACCGAATACGGCCAGGACGACGCCACCGAAGACGCCGAATCCACCCCGCCAGAGACTGCCGCGCCATGAAGCGATTTGCCGCGCTGTTCCAGCAGCTCGACGCCACCACCTCTCAAAGCGCCAAGCTGGCCGCGCTGGTGGCCTATCTGCGCAGCGCCGACGCGGCCGACGCGGCCTGGGCCGTGTACTTTCTGGCCGGCGGCAAGCCTCGGCAGATGGTGCCCACGCGCCAGCTCAAGGCCCTGGCCCAGGCCGCCGCAGGCCTGCCCGAGTGGCTGTTTGAAGAAAGCTACCAGGCCGTGGGCGACCTGGCCGAAACCCTGGCCCTGCTGCTGCCGCCGCCCACCGCACCCGATCCCGACCTGCCCCTGGCCGCGTGGATGCAGCGCCTGCTGCCGCTGCGCGCCCTGCCACCCGACGCGCAGGCCCAGGCCCTGCGCGCGCACTGGGCCGCGCTGGTGCCCGGACAGCGCCTGGTGTACTTCAAACTCATCACCGGCAACTTCCGCGTGGGCGTGTCGCGCCTGCAGGTGGTGCAGGCGCTGGCCCAGGTGAGCGGAGTGGACGCCAAGCGCATCGCCCACCGGCTCATGGGCTACACGCAGGTGGGACGCCAACCGGCTGCGCACGACTACACCGCGCTGGTGGCCACCGAGGCCGACACCCTGTGCGGCATGGAAGCCAGCAGCCCCGAGCTGGCCAGCCAGCCCTACCCATTCTTTCTGGCCCACCCGCTGGCCGTGCCGCTCGACATGCTCACCGCGCAACTCGGTCCGCCCGGCGACTGGCAGGTGGAATGGAAGTGGGACGGCATCCGCGCCCAGGTGGTGCGCCGCGCAGGCGGCGTGTGGATCTGGTCGCGCGGCGAAGAACTGGTGACCGACCGCTTCCCCGAACTGGCCGCCGCCGCCCAGGCCCTGCCCGACGGCACGGTGCTCGATGGCGAGATCCTGGTGTGGCCCGCAGGCAGCGCCCTGCCCCGCCCGTTTGCCGACTTGCAAAAGCGCCTGGGCCGCAAGATGCTGTCGGCCGCCCTGCTGCGCGATCTGCCCGTGGCGCTGGTGGCCTACGACCTGCTCGAACACGCGGGGCAAGACCTGCGCGGACAGCCCCAGCATGTGCGCCGCGCGCTGCTCGAAGCCCTGCTGCTGCCCCCCGCGGCCGCCATGGCAGCACCCGCGGGCATCCTGCGCCTGAGCCCGCTGCTGCACGGCCCCAACTGGCAGGGCCTCGCCCGCCAGCGCGAGGCCGCGCGCAGCCTGGGCACCGAAGGCTTCATGCTCAAGCACCGCAGCGCACAGTACGGCGTAGGCCGCACCAAGGATGTGGGTGTGTGGTGGAAGTGGAAGATCGACCCCATGAGCGTGGATGCGGTGCTCCTCTACGCCCAACGCGGCCATGGCCGCCGTGCCAGCCTGTACACCGACTACACCTTTG
>JBKBUN010000222.1:0-2780 GCA_046289925.1 Burkholderiaceae bacterium
GTGGCCATCTTGATTCAATATTTGTCGCACAAAGAAGGCATCCAAGCATCGGCCAAGGCGTTGAGCCCTTACATCCGACAGCTGAGAGACAAAGAAGCCCGTATCAAAGCAGGCGCCCGCAAAGGGGCTGACAAATCTGCACATACGCGGCGCAAGCAGTCCAAGGTACCTGCGCCGCAAGATCTCCAGCGTGAAGCAGGCAAGTTGATGGCCAGCCACTATGCGAAGCAGGACGTGGCAGGTATTTTGGCCAAACGCTACGACGTCACGCCGACGACCATTCGTCGCAAGCTGAATGCCGCCACATAGCAGACGCTTCGTATAGAGCGGACCCAGCCAACTCGCTGGCAGGTTTTCTGCCGGCTGAATTGCAGGGCTTGGATCGGTGAGCACCTGCAATCTGAATCTCTATTGCCATCACAAAAATACGAACATGTAGGGGGCTCATGTTCGTCGTGACATTCAAAGTCGCGGCCATCACAACTTCTTCAACTCAGAGGAATACAACGATGGCCTACTTTGTTGCACACCCCGTCCGCCTGGACGAAGAAACCCGCTCCCACATCACCACCGCCGAGGCGGCTTTCCACCTCAACCGCTCCGAGCAGACCCTGCGCCTGTGGGCCTGCAAGGAAACGGGGCCGCTGCGCCCTGCCCGCATCAACAACCGCTTGGCCTGGTCGGTCGCCGAGCTGCGCCGCGTTTTGGGTATCCACTAAACCGCTGCCCCGCCATGCGTTCGCTGGCCCTCTCCCACCCAGCCGTGCTTGTCACGGCTGGGGTCATTTGAGGGGCACGCGTGCAGATGGACCGCCGAACACGCCCTGCCAACCTGCTGGTGCGCTTTGCCAAGCTCAAGGGCCCCACGGCAGCGCTGCGGTCGGCTCGGCACAATCTGCGCGAGCTGGCCTTGACGCCCAACATCACCCCAGGCCAGCAGCATCTCAACCTCGTCTTGCTCGGGCACCAGACGGCTGATGCGGTCAACGCCGCCTACAAAGCACAGCTGGAAGCAGCAGGCATCGACAAGCTGCGCGTGGATGCCGTGCGCCTGATCGAGGCCTTGGTCAGCCTGCCTGTGGGCATCCGCGATGACGAATCCGCGTACTTCCAAGCTGCTTTGGACTGGATGGCCACAGAGTTTGGCAGCGCCAACATCCTGAGCGCGGTCGTGCACAAGGATGAAAGCGCACAGCACATGCATGTGCTGATCGTTCCCCTGGTCCACGGGCGGATGCAAGGCTCGGATTTACTGGGTGGTAAAGCACAGCTGCGTGCGCGCTTGGCGCGCTTTGAACAAACCATGCAGCCCCACGCAGCCGCTTTAGGCCTGCTGGACCATTCCGAGATGGCGCTGACGGCAGAACAAATGGCCGGGGAAGTCATTCGCGCACTCCAGCACCGCAAAGACCCGATGTGGAAAAGCTGCGTGGCCCAACTGCTTCGCAACTGCATCGAAGAAGCTCCTCAGGCGTTTTATGCAGCCCTGGCACCGATGTTGGGGAACGCCAGCACCCTGAGTTCACCTCGCCCGCGTTGCCGCCCCAAGCGCATGAAAAAGATGGCTGAGATTTTTACCAAGCCGATTGCCAAGCTCCGTGGTGCGGCTGCGGAACGCTATCGCCAAAGCCCGGAATACCAGCGTGCCCACATCACGGCACCTGCACGGCCCAAGCCTGCTGCCAGCATGGTGGGCACCCGTGCCATCTCAGACGCCTCGCGCAGTTCCTCGCCTCCCGTGCATGTCGCGATTGCACTGAAACTGCCCGCCTTGCCGCAGCGAACCCTATGCTCTGTAGGGTTCGTTGGCGCTGGTCCCACTTGGCCCATCCATACCAGCCTTGGCATCCTGGCCCAGCCTCGATCGGTACTCCAGGCAAGCGTCACCAGGGTACGGGCAGCACCAATCCCATCGTGGCCGGCCGCAAAGTACCCGCAACCGACTCTTCAACGCACCAGTTGGCTGGTGGCGACAGTGCCGCTGAACTGCGTGCTTTTGAAATGGTGGCTGCTCAATGCCCGGATTCCCTGAGATTGGACGACACACAAGTACGTTCAATTGCAAGACAGAGGCACCCATGCACCACCCCACTCAACCACATGCCTTACCGGCACCAGCACCTGGCAATCAGAGCGCTGATCACGAACCTGCGTCCTTCCATCTCCACAGCGACTGCTGTGGCGCGAGGACGCGCAAGGGCACTCCCTGCAAAAGCAAGGTCCTGTATCGCGGCGGACGCTGCAAACTGCATGGCGGCTTGTCCACGGGGCCCAAAACCAAAAAGGGCAAGGCTGCCAGCCGCCGTAATGGAAAGAAAGGTAGGCGCCCCAGGAAGAACCGACAAACTGAACGCAAAGGCACTGCGAAAAACCCAACCCCATGAGAACCAGACAAAACTTGACATTAGAGAGGGCGTTGTTGCATAAATGCCGGTCGCAGGTGAGGTAGGCTCGGGAGATGAGTGAGACGAGCTGGGGTCGGGTTAAGTACCGCACAACGAACTGGAAGGCGTACAACGCAGCGTTGAAAGCGCAAGGAGACCTGACCATCTGGCTGGATAAGGACATGCAGTGGCTGGCCCAGCCCAGAGGCAAGCGTGCTCGTTGCCAGAAATTCTCAGATGCGGCCATCCAGTTTTGCCTGACCATCAAGGGCTTGTTTGGGCAGCCCTTGCGCCAGACGCTGGGCCTGGTGCAGTCGCTATTGCGTATGGCAGGCCTGCCTTGGCCAGTGCCAGACTACAGTACGGTGTGTCGCAGACAAAAGAGCTTGAATGTGC
>JBKBUN010000223.1:0-2718 GCA_046289925.1 Burkholderiaceae bacterium
AGGGCCTGGCCACTTACCGGCCCAATGCCATCCTGGGCGCGGTGCTCGAAGCGCCCGCGGCCCCGGCACCCGCGGCCGCGCCCGCTCCGGCCCCGGCAGCCGCGCCCGCCGTGCCGCCCGACCCCATGCGCACCGTGATCGAAAGCCGCCCCAAAGGCGGACTCTCGGCCGTGGCCGAAAAGGTCGAATACTGGACGCAGGACGGCCGCAAGACCCTGTACCTGATCGTGTCCTTTTTGCCCGTGCCCACCGGCGTGGGCAAGCACACGGTGGACCGGGCCATTGAGTTCTTCATGCCCGTGGGGCAAAGCGGCGAATCGCAGCAATGGATCACCTCCAGCATGCGGCTGCTGTCGCTGGCTGCGCGCGGCGGTTTTCTGGAGCGGGCGCTGTCTGACATGCGCAAGGTCGCCTGGGACCGCGGCCCCGTGCGTCTGGGCACGCACCGCAAGGACGACGGCACGCTCGTGCCGATGTGGCACGACTCCGAAGTGGCGGCCATGGCCTACGCCATCCAGAACATCCTGGAGCGCCGCAAGGCCGACCCGGTGCAGCAGGCGCTGCCGCTCGACGAGCCCGACGCCGCGCCGCTGCCCCTGCCTACCGCCATGGCGGGCAAAAAGTGCAGTGAATGCGGCGCGCACGCCGTCATCCGCAAAGACGGCTGCGATTACTGCACCCAGTGCGGCCAACTTGGCGCGTGCGGATGAGCGCCGCACCCGCCCCAGGCCGCACGCTGCCGGGCTTTGGTGCCCCGGCTGTGGGCTTTGACGAACCCATGGCCATGCTCGAAGCCTGCCATGAACGTGTTGAGCGCACCCTGGCGCTGCTGCAGCGCCTGCGCACCCACGTGGCCACCCACGGCGCCGACACCGACGCCCGCCAGGCTGCACGCGACGTGCTGCGCTACTTCGACATCGCCGCCCCCTTGCACCATGAAGACGAAGAGCGCCACGTCTTCCCCCTGCTGCTGCGCAGCGGCCCCCCGGCCGTGGCCGTGCTGGTGCAGCGCCTGCAGGCCGACCATCAGGCCATGGCCGCCGACTGGGCCGCTGCCCGCCTCCCCCTGGCCGCGCTGGCCGAGGGTGCCCTGCAGGCCTTCAGCCCCGCACACGAGGCCACGTTCGACCGCTTTGCCCAGCGCTATGGCGCGCACATCGCCGCCGAAGAGGGCACGGCCTACCCCGCGGCGCTGGCGCAATTGGATGCCCAGTCCCTGGCCGCCATGGGACGGGAGATGGCGGCGCGGCGCGGGCAGGGGTAAGGCAGCGCCCGCTGCGGCTGGATGGCTGCAAGTTGCTCATGTGCTCATGTTTTCATAGCAGCTCAGCAATTCTGGATCAGCACAAGAGGCTGCTTTATGGGCGAGGCCATTGGGGCCCCAAGCCACCCTGCGGATCTGCCCTCGACGCTGCACAGGGCCCCCGCTGCAATGCCCTCCGGCGATGGCCGCCATGCCCGCTGGGTAAGGGAGCCGCGGCCTGCGCGCCCGCGCAGCGCGCGATACTGCGGTGTGCCTTTTGAGATTCGTTCGCGCTTTCCGTTCTTGGCCAGCACCGTGGCCACCCTGCTGCTGGCCTGGGCGGCAGCCGAAGTCTGCGTGGCGCTGCACACGCCGCTGCCCTGGATGATCGGGCCGCTGCTGGCCACCGCGCTCGTGTCGATGGCCGGTGGGCCTACCGAAAGCGCGGGCCCGCTGCGCAATGCCGGGCAGTGGACGATCGGCACCGCGCTGGGCCTGTATTTCACGCCGCAGGTCACCGCCCTGGTCGGCAGCCTGTGGTGGGCCATCGCGCTGGGCATTGCCTGGGCCTTGGTGCTGGGCTGGCTGTTCGGCCTGTGGCTCTACCGCGTGCATGCACCGCACCTGCACGGCGTGCCGCCTGCGATGATGCGGCCCACGAGCTATTTTGCTGGGGCCATCGGTGCAGCGTCGGAGATGACGCTGATCTCCGAACGCAAAAACGCCCGCGCCGACCTGGTGGCCGCCAGCCACAGCCTGCGCCTGCTGATCGTCACCGTGAGCATTCCATTTGCGCTGCAGTGGAGCGGCCTGCGCGGCGTGGATCTGCTGCCGCCTGCTGTGCGCGAGGTGGACCTGGGTGGCCTGGCGCTGCTGGGGGCGCTCACTGGCGCGGGCGCGCTGCTGATGGAGCGCCTGGGCCGCGCCAACCCCTGGTTCATGGGGGCCTTTGTCGTGTCCATGCTGCTCACGGCCACAGGGCAGGCGCTGTCGGCCTTGCCACAGTTCTTGGTGAATGCGGCACAACTGGTCATCGGCGTGAGCCTGGGCGTGCGCTTTCGCGCGGGCTTTTTGCGCGCTGCGCCGCGCTGGCTGGGCGCAGTGGCTTTGGGCACGGTGGTGCTGATGCTGCTGTGCGCCGGCTTTGCCGCGCTGCTGGCCTGGGGCACGGGCCTGCCGTGGGTCACGCTGCTGCTCGGCACCTCGCCCGGCGGCATCGCCGAGATGGCGATCACCGCCAAGGTGCTGCAACTGGGCGTGCCCGTGGTCACCGCCTTTCAGGTCTGCCGCTTGGTGGCCGTACTGGTGCTGGTGGAGCCCTTGTACCGGCGCTTGTATTCCCAGGCTTCGTAACCCTAGAAACCGCAGTTGACCGCTTGTTCACGCTGAAAAGTTCATATGTCCGTTGAAGTTGCGCCTTGTGGGCACGCTCACCTTCTGGGTGAGAGCGCTATGCGCCCGCCAGCACCATGCTC
>JBKBUN010000224.1:0-2648 GCA_046289925.1 Burkholderiaceae bacterium
TGGGCGCGCCTGATCCTGCGCGAGGATGGTCGAACCGGTGGTCCCGACCATCTGGCCGAGCCCTGGGCAGTGCCACTGGAGGAAGCCCGACTGTCTACCTTTCTGGCCGCAGAGCGCAATGTGGCCCAGACCGACGACGCCAGCGCCGACACCACGCAAGCGTTTCTATCGGGGCAGATCCTGGACCTGCAGGCACGGCTCAACATCAACAGCCTGCTGGACGGCGGGCAGTTACAGGCCGGGGCCTACAAACAGTTCTCGCGGCTGTTCGAACGCCTGGGCCTGCCGCCGCAACACCTGGCGCTGCTGATCGAGGGCTTGCGCCGTGCGCAGGCCCCCGTCACCGCCGGCAGCAGCGCAGCAGACGCACCGCTGCTGCCGCGCCGCGTGGAGCACCTGGGCTGGCTGGGCCTGCCGCGCAGCACTGTGGATGTGCTGGCCCCCCACGTCACCTGGCTGCCGGTGGCCACGGGCGTGAACCTGAACACCGCAGGCGTGGATGTGCTGTGGGCCGCGATTGACGGAATCGACATGGCTGGCGCGCAAAAGCTGGTACAGACCCGAGAGATGCGCCATTTCAAGGGCTTGGAGGACGTGAAAGCCCTGGTGGGTGCGAATGTGGAACTCAACGGTACCAACCATGCGGTGCAGTCACGCTTTTTTGAGGTGCGGGGCCGCCTGCGGCTGGAGCAAACCCTGGTGGACGAGCGTTCGGTGGTAGAGCGCATCGGCCAGCAGACGCGAGTGCTGTGGCGCGAGCGCGGCCACTTCGACCGGCCGGTGCCACCCGCCGCGCGCTGAGGCCGCCATGGTCATCTGCGCCCCCTACAATGGCCCGCACCGCCCATGAGCACCCTGATTCTTCACCTCCCACAGGCACTGCCCGGCCCGTCCACCCGCTACCGCTACGCCGTTACGGCCGACGGCCACCAGCTGCTGCGCCACGACACGGCGGCCCCTGCGCTGCTGCCCGAGCCTGGGCGCCCCGGCGAGATCGTGGCCGTGGTCCCAGCACAAGCCTTGTCGTGGCACCGCGTGGCGCTGCCACCCGGGCTGCCATTGGGCACGCACCAGCCCTCGCCCCGCCTGCGCGCCGCCCTGGAGGGTCTGCTCGAAGAACGCTTGCTGGACGAACCAGCGCAACTGCATTTCGCCCTGCAGCCTGATGCGCGCCACGCAAGCCCCTGCTGGGTTGCGGTGTGCGAGCGCGCATGGCTCAGCGCCCATTTGCAAGCCCTGGAGGCTGCTAGACGCCCTGTGTCGCGCGTGGTGCCCGAATTTGCACCGGGCGCCACCGAACACGGCGGCCAAGAGTGCACCGCCCTGGGCCCCGAAGACGACGCGCGGCTGGTGGTGTGCGGCCCCGGCGACGACGACGCCGTGCTGCTGCTGCCGCTGGCCATGGCCAGTACCTGGGTACAGCACAGCCCCGATACGCCAGCGCCCATCGTGCAGGCAGAGCCTGCGGTGGCGGCCCAGGCCGAGCGGCTGTTGGGCCAGCCGGTGCGCCTGCAATCGCAGGACGAACGGCTGATGGCCGCGGCACGAGGCCGCTGGGACCTGGCCCAGTTTGAGCTGGCCAGCTCGGCGCAGCGCCGGGCCATGCGCCAGGTGGCGGGCGTGGCGTCGAGCTTCCTGTATGCGCCGCAATGGCGGGCCGCGCGCTGGGGCGTATGCGCCTTCGTAGCCGCCCATCTGGTCGGCCTGAACGCATGGGCCTGGCAGGAGCGCCAAAGCCTGCAGGCCAAGCAGGCGGCCGTGCGCGCGACCTTGCAGCAGACCTTTCCCAAGGTGCAGGTGGTGGTGGATGCGCCCGCACAGATGGAGCGTGAGGTGGCCTTGCTGCGCCAGGCTGCGGGCCAGCTAGGCCCACGCGACGCCGAGTCGCTGCTGGCCGGCTTGGCGCGTGCGCTGCCCGAAGGACGCGCGCCCACCGCACTGGAATACAGCGGCGCCGAGCTGCGCCTGCAAGGGCTGAGCTTTGCGCCCGACGAACTGCAGGTGGTTCAGTCGCGGCTGCAGCCACTGGGCCTGCGCCTGCGGGATGAGGCCGGCCGCCTGGTGCTACAGGCCGATGGCCCACGCTGACCTTGTTGCACACACCTGCTCCATCGACCATGACCGCTGCCACCGCTTCGCACACCGATTCCGTCCTGACCGCGCTGCGCGGACGCTGGACCCAGCTTGCCCCGCGTGAACAGGTGCTGGTAGGGGCTGCTGGCGTGCTGGTGCTGCTGGCCCTGCTGTGGTGGGTAGCCCTGGCCCCCGCTTTGCAGACGCTGCGCAGTGCGCCGGCGCGCCACGCCGCACTCGACGCCGAGTTGCAGCGCATGTTGCAACTGCAGGCCGAGGCGCGGCAGCTGCAGGCCCTGCCGCAGGCCAGCACCGGTGATGCGGTCGCGCAGCTGCGCAGTTCGCTCGCCCAGCGGCTAGGCGCACAGGCGCAGATCAGCGTGGCCGGCGACCGCGCAACGGTACAGCTCAAGGGAGCCCCAGCCGACGGCCTGGCCCAATGGCTGGCACAGGTGCGCAGCAACGCGCACGCCGTGCCGCTCGAAATGCGCCTGTCGCGCAGCAGCGCGGCTGGTGGCGGAGCCTCTGCAGACAACCCACGCTGGGACGGCACCATCGTGCTCGGTCTGCCTGCT
>JBKBUN010000225.1:0-2599 GCA_046289925.1 Burkholderiaceae bacterium
AATGGCGGCACAGAACACCAGCACCAGCACGCCCATGGCCCAGCGCTTGACCGGTCCATAGGTCAGCCAGGGGCCAGACGGCGCCCAGGCGCCGCGTGCCCGCAGGCGCCACAGCCACAGGCCATGCACCGGCAACAGGGCGATCGACAGATACAGCGCCCCGCGCATGGCATCGGCACTAGGCACAAAGCTGCGCTGCAGCAGCAGGGGCACCAGCGCCCCCAGCATGACCAGCAGCACCCAGCTGATCCAGATTTTTTTGGCCACCACCGTCCCGGGCGGCCACAACCACCGCTGCCAGCGGCCCGATGTCGACACCAACAGCCCTTACCTGGACGGCTGCGCCGGTGGGCTGGGCGGCAGCTTGCCCTGCATGCCGGTGATCGCGTCCTGGAAGCTCTTGAGGTACTTGACCCGCGTTCTTTCGGCAATTGCTGCCCACTCTGAGGGGGGCTGGCTCAGCGATGCCGCGGTGCGTGCCCCGGCCGACTGCGGATCGCGCGCTGCCTGCACGGCCTGCATTCCATGCAGGTTGATCCAGTGTGGATCGTAGTCGTAGGGGGTCTTGCGGTCCCAGGCCACAACGTTCGCGATCAGGTCCAAGGCCCGGTCCAGGTCCTGGAACAGATAGCGGTTGACCGGTGCGCCGTAGGTCTGGTTCAAGGCATCGACCGCCTGCCGGGTCGTGGGGTCGGTGCTACGGTTGACATCGAAGCGTGCACGCAGCTGGCCGGCATAGAACCAGAATGCGGCCTCGTGGTAGAGCTTGGCCTTGAACAAGACCTGCGACATCGCATACAGCACCGGGGGCTGGAAACGCTCGGGCGCGGCACGTACGCGCTCCAGCGCCGCCTGCTGCTGCTCCGCGCTGCCCTGGGTCAGGGTCTGCAGCATTTCCTGGGTCTGCCGCGTATCGATGTGGGCATACACCCCTTGCGGTACCAGCAATTGCCCGGCGGAAACGCCGGCGGGCAAAGGCTCCAGCGTGTGGGCCTGCGCCAGCACCGCCGCGCCCAACAACAGCCCCACCCCGACCCTGATTGTGGTTGTCACTCCCATCCCCGTCTCCTTGTGCCATCCCTGCACAGGCCGGCTGGGCGCTGTCAGACAACGTCCCGACCCCTGTAGGCTCGCATCTTAGGGGCAGGCCTGCGCCAACGCACGGTATTTACCACTGATCACAATTGCCCAACCCCTCGGCCCTGCCAGTGCTTCTGAATTCAGAGCATCTAGCACAAGCTGGGCAAGGGCTAGATGGCTATCAAGCGTGCTTCTCAAACACCAGGGTGCGGTTGTTGGCCGGCATGGCGTGGTCATCGCGCAACAGCAGCCCCTGCTGCTGCGCCAGCGCCACCACGGCCTCCTGGTCGCGCAGGCCACTGGCCGCATCGCGCGCGCGCAGGCTGGCATCGAAGGCACGGTTGCTGTCGCTGGTGTAACGCCCGCCATAGTTGAACGGCCCGTACACCGCCAGCACCCCGCCAGGTGGCAGTTGCTGCCCCACCAGCGCCAGCAGCTGCTGCACCTGCGGCCAGCCCATGATGTGCAAGGTGTTGCTGGTGAAGACAGCGTCGAAGGGGCCGTCATCCGTCTGTGGCCAGGCGGTGGCACCGCCGATCTCCAGCACCAGCGGTGCGCGCAGGTTGGGTGCGGGCTCTGCGGCATGCCAGGCCTGGATGCTGGCGTGGTGCTGGGGCAGATCGCTGGTCTGCCACACCAGGTGCGGCAGGCGCGGCGCACAGTACACGCTGTGCTGGCCGGTGCCGCTACCGATTTCCAGCACGTGGGTGCGGTCGGCCAAGGCGTGCTGCAGCACGGCCAGGATCGGCGCCTGGTTGTTGGCGCAGGAGGGTGCGAAGACTTGGCTCATACCGCGCATCTTGGCACGAAGCCCTTGGAATTGAACGCTTCAGGTGTTTTCAGCCTCTGGCGCTGACTGGACAAGCGCTGACAGCTCTTGTTTTTAAAGCCGTGACAGCACCCGGCAGGGCCCGGGGACTGCGCCCTGCGGCCGGGCTGCCGGCCACGCCAGGGACTGCCCGGCGCGCACTTCACTGCGCATAACGCGCCAGCCGCTGGGCCAGGGAGCCGGCATGCAGCTCGAACAGGTGGTTGTCGTAGTCATGGAAGTACAGCGACAGGCCCTCGCCTTCAACACGCGGGCGCGCCGGGCGGATCTCGGCGCCCAGGGCCTGCAAGGCGGCGGCGTAGGTGGGCACATCGGCCTCGGCCACCTCGAACGCCACATGGCGGTAGGAGCGCACCGTCGGCTCGCCCTCCATGAAGGCCAGCCACACGCCGCCCAGCAGCAGGAACTTTTCGCGCGACAGCGAGAAGTTGCGCCCCTGGCTGTCCTAGACCTCGGTCGCCCCCAGGCCCTCGACAAACAGGCGCGCCGTGCGCTCCACATCGCGCACGATGAACGTCAGGTGGCTGATGCCGAGGTCCGCCATGCGCACCTCACTGCCTGGGGCCCTGGCGCGACTGCGCCAGGGCAATCGCTGCCTGGATCGCCGCCCGCGCCTGGGGGCTGTTCTTCCAGCAGCTCGACCCCACGATCTCCGAAGCCTTGGCCGTGATGTCCAGGGCATTCGCCCTG
>JBKBUN010000226.1:0-2465 GCA_046289925.1 Burkholderiaceae bacterium
CCCCATAGCCCCGCTATGCGGCTGCCAACACGGCGAAAACGGTTCTCGCTGGGGCGCATGTTCGCTTTCGACGCCCCCAGTCCGACAGGCTCCTAGGGCATTCCAGAGATCGCCGAGCGCCGGGCCGTAGTCGTCCGTGTGGCGCAGATAGGTCAGCCGCAGGGCCGGAAGTTCGCGAACATGCAAGGTCATGGGGCGCTGGTGCAAGCAGTGGTGGCCCGCAGAGGGACGGTGTTCCAGTGTAGAGCCTGTCGCGCAGGAAAAGTGCGGCGCGATTGGCGACAATGCGGCGTTCGTTCTCCCCATTTCCACCCATCGCGCGCCCTGCGTGCCCGAATGCCATGCAATTTGCCGACCGTCTCCAGAATGTCGAAACCTCCGCGATCCGCGAACTGTTCAAACTGTTGGGCAAGCCCGGCATCATCAGCTTTGCGGGTGGCTTTCCGGACAGCGCATTGTTCGACGTGGAAGGCATCCGCGCGGCCAGTCAGCAGGCCCTGACCGACGAGCCCGGCGCGGCCCTGCAGTACGGTGCCACCGAAGGCTATCAACCGCTGCGCGAGCAGATCGCAGCCTTTATGGCGGGCAAGGGCGTCACGGGCCTGGCGCCCGAGCAACTCATTGTGACCACTGGCAGCCAGCAGGCGCTGGACCTGCTGGGCAAGACGCTCATCAGCCCGGGCGACAAGGTCATTGTGGAGGGGCCGACCTTTTTGGCCACCATCCAGTGCTTCCGTCTGTACGGCGCAGAGCTGGTGAGCGCGCCCATCGACGGCCAGGGTGTGGACACCGATGCGCTGGAGCGCCTGATCGTCGAACACAAGCCCAAGTTCGTGTACCTGATTCCGACCTTTGGCAACCCCAGCGGTGCCACGCTGGCCTTGGAGCGCCGCCGCAAAGTGCTCGAACTGGCCGTGCGCCACCAGGTGGTGGTGGTCGAAGACGATCCGTATGGCGACCTGTACTTTGGCGAAGCACCGCCGCCCAGCCTGCTCGCGCTGTCGGCCAGCGTGGCGGGCAGCCGTGAGCTGCTGGTGCACTGTGGCTCACTGAGCAAGGTGCTGTCGCCCGGCTTGCGCGTGGGCTGGATGATTGCCCCGCCCGAACTGCTGGCCAAGGCCACCATGTGCAAGCAGTTCAGCGATGCCCACACCAGCACCTTTGCCCAGGCCACTGCTGCGCAATACCTGAAGGCCGGCCGCATGCCCGCCACGCTGGAGCGTGTGCGCGCCGTGTATGCCGAGCGCGCCCAGGCCATGGGCGACGCACTGCGCCGCGACCTGGGCGACGCTGTGCAATTTGTGCAGCCCCAGGGCGGCCTGTTCGTATGGGCGCGCCTCACAGGGGCAGGTGGCAAAGCCACCGACGGCCGCGCGCTTGCCACCCGCGCCATCGAGCAGGGCGTGGCCTTTGTGCCGGGCACGCCGTTTTTCTGCGCCAACCCCGACCATGCCACCCTGCGCCTGTCGTTTGCCACGGTGGACAGCGACAAGATCCGCGAAGGCGTGGCCCGCCTGGCCCGCGCGCTGTGAGCACCCGGGCACCGGCTGCGGGGCAAGCGCCCGCCCTGCAGGCCAATGATGCGGCTGCGCCGCGCACCGAGCGGCGGCTGGAGGCGCTGGAAATCAAGGCCAGCTATGCCGAGGATTTGCTGGAGCAGCTGAACCTGACGGTGTATGCCCAGCAGCAGACCATCGACCGCCTGCAACGTGAACTGCGCGCAGTGGTGGGCCAATTGCAGGAGCTGCGCGAAGGCCTGCCGCGTGGCGCGGCAGACGAGCGGCCGCCGCACTACTGAGCGACAGCCTCAGGCGGTGCGGGCGTTGGGCAGCCCATTGTCGGGAGGGGCGGCCTGATCCTGCAGCGAGGCGATCTGGTCGCGCCCCCGGTGTTTGGCCAGGTACAACGCCTGGTCGGCCCGGTCCATCAGATCGTGCAAGCTGCGGTCTTCGGCGCGGGCGCAGGCCAGGCCAATGCTCACCGTCAAACGCCGTCCGCTGTGCAACACGGCCGGGGCGCTGGACAAGTCCATCGCGCGCACTGCGCCCAGCAGGGCTTGCGCCACCGCGCGGGCTTCTGGCATGCCCAGGCCCGGCAGCAGCACGCTGAACTCTTCGCCGCCCAGCCGGCCTGCCAGCCCCTCGGGCGGCAGCAGCGTCTGCAGCGTGCGCGCGAACAGGCCCAGCACTTGGTCGCCTTCCAGGTGCCCAAAGCGGTCGTTGATGCTCTTGAAATGGTCTATGTCCAGCATCAGCAGGGCCAGGGGGTCGCCGCTGGCCTGGTGGTGCTGTAGCGCGAGCTGTGCGCGCTCCAGAAACGCGCGGCGGTTGGCAAGTCCGGTCAGCATGTCGGTGGTTGCCAGGCGCTGCAGTTCGCGTTCCAGGTTTTTGGGCTCCATGTCGTTTCGTGTGGAAAGCAACACTGTCACTGGGGCATCGCCGGCGCGAACGGACTGGCCGGCAGGT
>JBKBUN010000022.1:0-26916 GCA_046289925.1 Burkholderiaceae bacterium
CGAACGTCTGCGCACCTACCTCCGGCTGGAGCACCTCTTCCGCCGCCTCGGCGAACTGATCCACCGTACACATCCGCTGGACCACCACTTCGCGCTGGTCACAATGTTCGAAGTGATGGACGTGGCTGCACGGGCCGATCTGAAGTCCGATGTGCTCAAGGACATCGAACGCCACAAGCAACAGCTCGACAGCTACCGTGGCAACCCGTCGATTTCTGAACGCGCGCTGGACGCTGTGATTGCACAGCTGGACCACTGCTTCCACGCGTTGAATACGCAAGCCGGCAAAGCGGGCCACACGCTGGCTGAAAACGAGTGGCTGATGAGCATCCGCAGTCGTGTAGGCATTCCGGGGGGGACCTGCGGGTTCGACCTGCCGGCCTACTACGCATGGCAGCATCGCGCGCCCGAAGAGCGGCAGCAGGCGCTACAAGGCTGGGCCGCCACGCTGGCACCGCTGGCCGAATCCATCTTCCTGCTGCTTAAGCTGTTGCGCGATTCTGGCGTGCCGCAGAAAGTCGCGGCCGAGCGAGGTCAGTTCCAGCAGAACCTACCGCAAGGCCGCACGTTCCAATTGCTGCGCCTGCGCATCGATCCATCGCTGAACCTGATTCCGGAGATCAGCGGCAACCGGCTGATCGTCTCCGTTCGGCTGATGCGCCAGGGCGCAGACGAGCGCCTGCATGCCTGCCCAGAGGATGCGACCTTCGAGCTCACGCTCTGCGCATAAGCCGCCTCTCCCGCCCGCCATGACGCGACGCGAATGACTGTGCCGCCCCAAGCCCCCGCCAACACCACGCCCACCATCGCGCGCACCGTGCGGTGCCCGCAGTGCGGCGGCGACAGCGTGTACGCCCCCCACAACCCGTACCGTCCATTCTGCTCAGCGCGCTGCCGCCAGATCGACTTGGGCGTGTGGGCCAGCGATGGCTACCGCGTGCCCAGTGCCTCCGGGCCCGACGCTGGGCATGGGGATGCCACCATGGGCAATTGCCCCTAAGCCAGGCAGTTCACCACCCCTGCCCGTCCGGATCTCCTGCACTGGCGCAGCATCCCGATGCCCCCTCGAAACGGCAGTTGGGCGCGTTCGAGGGCTGCATGGCATTCGCCTCAGATCAAGACCTAAATTGGCCTCTCGTGCTTATTAATCAAGCACAAGCAGCTATCAAAATCATAGCAAATACGGTCTTTGTCGGCGGGTACTCCACGGCTTGTCGGCCAGCACGGCCATGGCCGTGTTACCACCTGCGATGGCCCGGGCGACCGCCCGAACACACCAGGGGCGCATGTGCAGTCTGCGCGGCATCGCCGGGCCCTAACCGCCGGTTGGCACTGTGTGCCCTTCGCCAGTTCAATGTGCACCTGTCTCCTGCGGCAGCACGGCCACCTCTGGCGGCAGGCCCCGCTCTTGCGCCAGCCACTGCAGCACCGGCAATGCGCCAGGCAATACCGGCGACACGGTCAGCGGCAACTGCTGCCAGGCCATCTGCTGGCCTTCGCGCATGTCGAAGTCACCGCTCCAGCGCGTGACCTTGCACCAGTGCAGCCGCACCAGCGCATGCGGGTAGTCGTGCTCGGTCACTTTCCAGACCTCGACCGGGCCGATGGTGACGCCGATTTCTTCCACGAGTTCGCGTCGCAGCGCCTGCTCGACGGTTTCCCCGGCTTCTAGCTTGCCGCCCGGAAACTCCCAGTAGCCCGCATACGGCTTGCCTGGAGGGCGGGTGGACAGCAGCAGTGCGCCATCCGCCTCGCGGATCAGCACGCCCACGGCCACCTCGGTGTGCTGGCGTGGTGGCACCACGGCGGCGCTCAGGTCAGCGGCTGGCATGGCGCCCCGCATAGTCGCGTGCGAACTGGAAGGCCACGCGGCCGCTGCGTGAGCCGCGCTCCAGCGCCCACACCAGTGCCTCGGGGCGCGCAGCTTCGATCGCCGCAGGCGATACGCCCAGGTGCGCGAGCCACTGCGCAGCAATCTGCAGGTATTCGTCCTGGCTGAAGGGGTAGAAGCTCACCCACAGGCCGAAGCGCTCGGACAGCGAGATTTTTTCCTCCACCACCTCGCCAGGGTGCACTTCGCCGTCTTCTGTATGCGTGTACGTGAGGTTTTCCTTCATGTACTCGGGCAGCAGGTGTCGGCGGTTGCTGGTCGCATAGATCAGCACGTTGGGCGTGGCCGCAGCCACAGAGCCATCCAGAACCGACTTGAGCGCCTTGTAGCCGGGCTCGCCATCCTCAAAGCTCAGGTCGTCGCAGAACACCATGAACTTCTCAGGGCGATCCGCCACTACGTCGATGATGTCGGGCAGATCCACCAAATCGGTCTTGTCTACCTCGATCAGACGCAGGCCGCGCGGTGCGTATTCGTTCAGGCAGGCCTTGATCAGCGACGATTTGCCCGTGCCTCGCGCGCCCGTGAGCAGCACGTTGTTGGCCGGCTGGCCGGTCACGAACTGTTCGGTGTTGCGCTGGACGCGTTCTTTCTGTCCGTCGATCTCCTTCAGGTCCGACAGGCGGATGTCTGCGACATGGCGCACGGGTTCGAGCATGCCATGGCCCGACGAACGCTTGCGGTAGCGCCAGGCAATCGACGCCCCCCAGTCGGGCGCCGACAGCGGCTGGGGCAGGATGGATTCGAGGCGCGCCAGCACCTGCTCGGCGCGCTGCAGAAGCTGTTCAAAGGCAGGGTTCATGCGAAGCAGGCGGAGGCCGCCAAAGTCTCATGGGATGGGATCGCCCTGGAGGTTCTCAGGGCGGTGGCCAGGGCCTGGGGCAGACCGCCCGGGCCTGCCTGCGGCCGATCGCTCACGAACGGTAGTCCGCGTTGATGGTCACGTAATCGTGGCTGAGGTCACAGGTCCACACCGTCTGCGTGGCCGAGCCGCGGCCCAGGACCACGCGCACCGTGATCTCGCTTTGCTTCATCACACGCTGGCCGTCTTCCTCTCGGTACGCGGGGTTGCGCCCTCCGTTGACGGCCACATGCACGTCGTCGAGGAACAGATCGATCGTGCCCTGGTCCAGGTCGGCAATGCCTGCGTAACCCACGGCCGCCAGGATGCGGCCTAGATTCGGGTCGCTGGCATAGAAAGCCGTCTTGACCAGTGGCGAGTGGGCAATCGCATAGGCCACCTGGCGGCATTCGGCTTCGGTGCGGCCGCCTTCTACGCGCACGGTGATGAACTTGGTTGCACCTTCGCCGTCGCGCACGATGGCCTGGGCCAGGGTTTGCGCCACCTGCATCAGTGCCGCCTTGAGCGCCTGGCCCTCGGGGCTGTCGAGCGAGGTGATGGGGGCATTGCCCGCCTTGTGCGTGGCCACCAACACGAAGGAATCGTTGGTGGAGGTGTCACCGTCGATGGTGATGCGGTTGAACGAGGCATCGGCCAGCTCGCGCACCAGCGGCTGCAGCAGCTCAGGGGCGATGCAGGCATCGGTGGCCAGAAAGCCCAACATGGTCGCCATGTTCGGTCGGATCATGCCCGCGCCCTTGCTGATGCCCGTGGCATGCACCGGCACACCGCCAATGGTGGTACGCACACTGCTGGCCTTGGGCACGGTGTCTGTGGTCATGATGCCTTCAGCAGCACGCGCCCAATGGGTGGGCTGCGCATCGGCCAGGGCGGCCGGCAGCGCGGCGGCAATGCGGTCGTTGGGCAGAGGCTCCATGATCACGCCGGTGGAGAAAGGCAGCACCTGCTCGGGGGACACCTCGAGCAGGCGGGCCAGTGCGATGCAGGTCGAGCGAGCACGCACCAGGCCATCGGCTCCGGTGCCTGCATTGGCGTTGCCCGTGTTGACCACCATGGCGCGCACCGGCTGGCCACTGGCCAGATGCTCGCGGCAGACCTGCACGGGAGCAGCACAAAAGCGGTTCTGCGTGAACACACCGGCCACCGAGGCTCCCTCGTCAAGCAGGAAAACGGTCAGGTCCTTGCGCTGCGCCTTGCGCACGCCAGCCTCGGTCACGCCGATGCGCAGGCCGGCGATGGGATGCAGGTCTTCGGCCACCGGGGGCTTCAAGTCAACGGGCATGAGGACTCCTTGTCACGCGGGCCGGCGCCCCATGCGCCAGCCCAAAAACCGAATGGAAAAACGACAACACGGGCCGCGGCCCGTGTTGCTGGTCTGGGCAGCTTCAGCTGAGCTTGCCGTGGCACTGCTTGTACTTCTTGCCACTTCCGCAAGGGCAGGGTTCGTTGCGGCCAATGCGCATGTCAGCGTACGGGTTGGCGCCAGCAGCTGGCGTGGTCTCTGCCTCACCGCTCTCGGTGGGTGCGGTATAGGTCACGTTGGCGATGTTTTCGGCGCGCGCCTCGATGGCCTGAGCGGCCTGCTCGATCTGCTCGTTGGACTGCACCTGCACCGTCATGAGGATGCGCGTGACCTCGTTCTTCACCCGGTCAATCAACTGGCGGAAGAGCTCGAATGCCTCGCGCTTGTACTCCTGCTTGGGCTGCTTCTGCGCATAGCCGCGCAGGTGGATGCCCTGGCGCAGGTAGTCGAGTGCGCTCAGATGATCGCGCCAGCTCGAATCGAATGTCTGCAGCAGCACCATGCGCTCGAAATTTGTGAAGTTCTCGCGCCCAACCAGTGCCACCTTGGCCTCGAAGGCCGCATGGGCCGCCTCCAGCACCCTCTCCAAGATGTCTTCGTCCGTGACCGCCTGCGAGCCTTGCACCCAGGCCACGAGGTCGAGCTCCAGATGCCACTCTTCGGCCAGCGCCTTTTCCAGTGCGGGCAGATCCCATTGCTCTTCCACCGACTCGGCAGGCACATGCTGTCGCACCAGATCGGTGACGCAATCCTCGCGCATCGAACGAATGATGTCCGAGAGGTCGGCGGCATCGATGATTTCGTTGCGCTGGCGATAAATCACCTTGCGCTGGTCGTTGGCCACGTCGTCGTATTCGAGCAGCTGCTTGCGGATGTCGAAATTGCGGGCCTCAACCTTGCGCTGAGCCGATTCAATGCTGCGCGTCACAATACCGGCCTCGATGGCTTCCCCGTCGGGCATCTTGAGACGGTCCATGATCGCGCGCACACGGTCACCCGCAAAGATGCGCATCAGGGAATCGTCCAGGCTCAGGTAGAAGCGAGAGGAACCAGGGTCGCCCTGGCGGCCCGAACGGCCGCGCAACTGGTTGTCGATACGGCGCGACTCGTGGCGCTCCGTGGCGATGATGCGCAGACCGCCCAGCGACTTCACCTCTTCGTGATCTCGCTTCCACTGCGCGCGCAGGGCCTCGACGCGCTGGGTGCGCGTGGCCTCGTCGAGCGAGGCATCGGCTTCGATGGCAGCCACTTCTTTTTCGATGTTGCCGCCGAGCACGATATCGGTGCCGCGGCCCGCCATGTTGGTGGCGATCGTGATCATGCCCTTGCGGCCCGCCTGCGCGACGATGTCGGCCTCGCGGGCATGCTGCTTGGCATTGAGCACCTGGTGCGGCAAGCCCTCCTTCTCCAGCAACTGGGCAATGATTTCAGAGTTCTCGATCGAGGTGGTGCCTACAAGCACCGGCTGGCCACGAGCATGGCACTCCCGGATGTCTTGGATGGCGGCGGCGTACTTCTCGCGCGTGGTCTTGTACACGCGGTCCAGTTGGTCATCGCGGCGGTTGGGGCGATTGGGCGGAATCACCACTGTCTCCAGGCCGTAGATTTCCTGGAACTCATAGGCTTCGGTGTCGGCCGTGCCCGTCATGCCCGCAAGCTTGCTGTAGAGGCGGAAGTAGTTCTGGAACGTGATCGAAGCGAGGGTCTGGTTCTCAGCCTGGATCTTCACGCCTTCTTTGGCTTCCACCGCCTGGTGCAGACCATCGCTCCAGCGGCGACCCGTCATCAGGCGGCCGGTGAACTCGTCCACGATCACGATTTCGCCGTTTTGCACCACGTAATGCTGATCACGGTGGTACAGATGATGGGCCTTGAGCGCCACGGACAGGTGGTGCATGAGCGTGATGTTGGCCGGGTCGTACACCGACGCACCCTCCGCCAGCAAGCCGTACGAGAGCAACAGGCGCTCTGCGGTTTCATGCCCTTGCTCGGTCAGGAAGACCTGATGACTCTTCTCATCGACCGTGAAGTCGCCAGGCTTGGTGACCCCCAGACCCGTGCGCGGATCCTCCTCGCCTTCCTGACGCACGAGATGAGGCACAACCTTGGTCATCGCAAGATACAAAGCCGTGTGGTCTTCGGCCTGACCACTGATGATCAGTGGCGTTCGCGCCTCATCGATCAGGATGGAGTCCACTTCATCGACGATGGCATAGTTCAGGAGGCGCTGCACACGATCGCGCGCCTCGTACACCATGTTGTCGCGCAAGTAGTCGAAGCCGTATTCGTTGTTGGTGCCGTAGGTAATGTCTGCGGCATAAGCGGCCTGCTTGTCTTCGCGCGACATCTGCGGCAGGTTGATGCCCACCGACAAGCCAAGGAAGTTGTACAGGCGCCCCATCCACTGGGCATCGCGGTTGGCGAGGTAGTCGTTCACCGTCACCACATGCACTCCCTTGCCCGACAATGCATTCAGGTACACCGGAAGCGTTGCCGTCAAGGTCTTGCCTTCGCCCGTCCGCATTTCAGCGATCTTGCCGAAATGCAGCGCCATCCCACCAATGAGCTGCACATCGAAGTGACGCATCTTCATGATGCGCTTGGAGCCTTCCCGCACCACAGCGAAGGCTTCGGGCAGCAGATCGTCCAGCGACTCACCCTTGGCCACGCGAGCTTTGAACTCATCGGTCTTGGCGCGCAAGGCTGCATCCGACAGCTTCTCGTACTCCGGCTCCATAGCATTGATGCGGGCAACCGTTTTACGGTACTGCTTGAGGAGCCGGTCATTGCGGCTGCCGAAGATTTTGGTGAGAAAGTTGGTGGCCATGCGAACAGGGGCGGCCGCGCGCTTGCGCGACGCAGCCGCCGGAATCCTTACGTGAATTAAAACCAGATGAGTGCATCAAGGCGGATTGCAAGCGCCGACGCTGCAAGCCGCCAACACCCCAGCCGCGGCGATTCTACCCGCCTGCTGCGGCCGCCTACGGTGCAGCAGGCGCATTGGCTGGCGACCCGGCAGCCGCAAGAGCCCCACCAGCCCCTCCCGCGCTCAGGAATTTCTGTGGGTCCTGAAAAACCCCTTGCACCAGCACCTCGAAGTGCAGGTGAGGGCCGGTAGATCGGCCCGTCGACCCCACCTCGGCGATCTTTTGCCCACGCCGCACCAAGTCACCCTGCTTGACCAGTACCTTCGAGGCGTGCGCATAGCGGGTAACGAGTTGGTTTCCGTGGTCGATCTCGACCATGTTGCCATACTGAGGGTGGTACTCCTGGGCCACCACCACGCCGCCAGCCGCCGCCAGGATGGGGGTCCCCACATCCGCCTGAAAATCCAGACCTGTGTGCAACGCCGACTGTCCCGTGATTGGATCGAGCCGCCACCCAAAGGCCGAGCCTGGCGCGCGATTGCTGACCGGCGCCTGGGTAGGCACCATCTTCTTGCGGATGTGCTGATCGAAAAGACGCGACTCCAGTACCGTCATCAGATCCACCCGCTGGGCGCTCAAGCGCTCCAGATCATCCATGACGCGCTGCAACTCCTCCATGGACAAGGACCGGGCGGCGACCAAGGCCCCGCCACGCCCCCCAGTGCTGCGCGGAAGCTCCGCGGGCGTGAGACCCGCAAGACCCAGCACGCGGTCGCCCAGAGACTCCAACTGCTCCATGCGCGCCTGCATCTCGCCCACGCGGCGGGCCAGCTCATCCAGATTGGCCCGCATGAAACGGTCGCGCTCTGCAAATTCGTCCTGGGTTACCAAACGCACCAGAGAACCCACCACGGGCCACCCCTCACGCGCACCCTTGACAAACACCCAGTGGTACAAGCCCACCGACAACACAAGCAAGCACAGGGAGGCCGCCAGCGACGCCAGCAGCAACCGAGTGCCAGTCAGATGAATGACGCGGCTGCGCGCAAAGCGAGCGTCCGTGATAATCAGCTGCACTCTCACACTCCTCGCAGACCGACTCCCAGATGCAACGCCGCCACTACGCCATCACGCTGCAGCAAGCATCCCAGGAATCACCGACCTTGGCCCGCCTGACCGCGATGACCCAGGAGTCCATGGCGCGCTGGAAGGCCGTTGAATTGCTGGTCCCTGCCACGCTGCGCGCGGCCATACAGCCAGGACCTATCGAAGGAGCCACTTGGTGCCTGCTGGTCCGCAACAACGCCGTGGCGGCGAAGCTGCGCCAGCTGTCGCCTGCATTGCAGGCCCACCTCAGAAGCCGGGGATGGGAGATTACCGCGATTCGACTGAAAGTTCAAACCGGCGGGTGAATGGCGATGCGCAAGACTAGGCGCACTCCACGGCAGCGTACGTGGACTCTTTGGGCATCGATGGCGGCGAAAGCGCAGGACTCCGCTTGTCGCCATGAGCAAGTCCCGTAGGGGACGAACCAAGGTTTGGTGCCGGTTGTCGGATTCGAACTGACGACCTACCGCTTACAAGGCGGGTGCTCTACCAACTGAGCTAAACCGGCGAAACCAGAATTCTATATCAGGCGACACAGGCCGCAGAGGACAAATCGCGTCGCCAACAGGGCAACGGTCACAACACTGCGGCGCCCAAAGCAGCACTGCGCAGGAGCCGATCGGGCGTTCACTTCACCCGCTTGAGCGAAGGCCTCGCGCCACCCTGTGGCACTGGCCCACGAGGCGGAGGCCCCGTATCCGGTCCACGGTCCGGGTCGGACGTCACAAGTTGCACCACCCGATCCGCCGCAGCCCCCGGCTCGGACTCGCCTTTGTCCGGCTCAGGCTTGTGCGGCGCAGTATCGGCCGGCCGCTCAGACTCGCCTCCATTCGCCACCAACAGATCCGTGGGCGGCGGAAACGCCATGCCTTGCCCGTTCTCGCGCGCATAAATTGCCAAGATCCGGCTGACGGGCACCAGAATATCCCTGGGCACTCCGCCGAAGCGCGCGCGAAACTCCATGAAATCGTTGCCGATTTGCAGTGAACTGGTGGCGTCGTAGCTCACATTGAGCACGATCTCACCGTTTTGCACAAATTCACGGGGCACCTGAACCGAGTCATCCACCTTGACCGCCACATAAGGCGTCAAACCATTGTCCGTGCACCATTCGTGCAGCGCACGGATCAGGTACGGCCGGGTGGAGGTGGATTCCTGGGCATTCATGAAACGACTCTCTCAGCGGTCAGATGGAGCCAAAGCCTCACTCACTTGCGCATGACCTTTTCAGACGGTGTCAGCGCCTCAATGTAGGCAGGCCGCGAAAAGATGCGCTCTGCGTACTTCAGTAAAGGGGCAGCGTTCTTGCTTAACTCGATGCCATAGTAGTCCAAGCGCCAGAGCAGAGGCGCGATGGCCACGTCGAGCATGGAGAAATTGTCGCCCAACATGTACTTGTTTTTCAGAAACACGGGGGCGAGTTGCGTGAGGCGGTCGCGGATGTGAGCCCTCGCCTTCTCCAACGCCTTCTCGTTGCCCTTGGTCGTGCGCGATTCCAACGTATTCACGTGCACGAACAGTTCCTTCTCAAAGTTCAGCAGGAACAGACGCACCCGCGCACGGTCCACGGGATCGCCGGGCATGAGCTGCGGATGCGGGAAGCGCTCGTCGATGTACTCGTTGATGATGTTCGACTCGTACAGGATCAGATCTCGCTCCACCAGGATCGGCACCTGCCCGTAGGGGTTCATCACGCTGATGTCTTCGGGCTTGTTGTACAGATCCACGTCGCGGATCTCAAAGTCCATGCCTTTTTCGAACAAGACGAAACGGCAACGGTGGGAGAAGGGACAGGTGGTTCCCGAGTAAAGCACCATCATGGTGAGCGACTCCTCAAAATCAAAAGAGTGGGACGCCAAGAGACGCCCACTCCATCAGGGGATGCCGCATGGCGAGCGCCACGCGGAGGATCGGCTGGTGAATTACTTCACGTCTTTCCAGTAGGCGGCATTGAGTCGCCAAGCGATAACGGTGAAGAGCCCGAGGAAGATCATGACCCAGACACCCACGCGGATACGGGTGTTTTGAGCAGGCTCCCCCATCCAAGCCAGGTAGTTCACGAGGTCTGCAATCGTCTCGTCGTACTGCTGGGGCGTCATCACGCCGGGTGTGATCTGCTCCCAACCCTTGAAGACCTGTGTCTTGTGGCCGTGGCTCTCGACCTCTTCGAATACAGGACGACGGCTGCCCTGCAACTCCCACAACACATGCGGCATGCCCACGCTGGGGAACGCCAGGTTATTCCAGCCCGTGGCCTTGGTTTCGTCGCGGTAGTAAGTGCGCAGGAAGGTATACAGGTAATCCGCCCCATCACCCTTGCCGGCAGCAGAGCGCGAGCGCGCGATCACGGTCAGATCAGGCGGGTTGGCACCAAACCACTCCTTGGCTTGCCGAGGATCGATGGCGGACTTCATGGTCTCGCCGACCTTTTCGGTCGTGAAGAGCAGGTTGTCCTTGATCTGCTGGTCGGTCAGGCCGATGTCGCGCAGACGGTTGTAGCGCATGAAAGCTGCCGCGTGGCAATTCAGGCAGTAGTTGACGAACACCTTGGCTCCGTTTTGCAGCGAGGCCAGATCGGTCGTCTTCTTGGGCGCCTTGTCCCAGGCGATCGTGTCGGCACCCGCGGCATGCGCCGCGCCGGCCGCAAGACCGAAGGCTGCGATCAACGTGAGGATGATTTTTTTCATGGTCTGCTTCTCCCACTCAGTGCGCTGCAAAGGTGATACGGTCCGGCACCGGCTTGGGCTCACCCAGACGGCTCCACCAAGGCATCAGCAGGAAGAAACCGAAATAGAACAACGTACCCACTTGGGAGACACGCTCGCCCAAGGGCGACGGCGGCTGAACCCCCAGGTAACCCAGAATCAGGAAGTTGACCACAAACGCAGCGTACAGGTACTTGTGCCAATCCGGACGGTAGCGAATCGACTTGACCGGGCTGTGGTCGAGCCAGGGCAGGAAGAACAGGATGATCACGGCACCACCCATGACCACCACGCCCCAGAACTTGGCGTCGATGGCCAGCATCAGGGCCACAGCCACCACAGCCACACCTACGATGCCACCCTTGACGATGGTGGGGAGTTTGGCCTTGACCACACCCAGCACTGCACCGGCCAGCACACACAGGATGAGCACATACATCATTTCCGTGGTGATGGCGCGCAACATCGAGTAGAACGGTGTGAAGTACCAGACGGGCGCAATGTGCGCCGGCGTCTTCAGCGGGTCGGCAGGGATGAAGTTGTTGAACTCCAGGAAGTAACCGCCGAATTCAGGCGCGAAGAACACCACTGCGCTGAACACCATCAGGAACACGCTCACGCCCAGAATGTCATGCACCGTGTAGTACGGGTGGAAAGGAACCCCGTCGAGCGGTTTGCCATTGGCATCCTTCGGAGCCTTGGGACCCTTGATTTCCACACCGTCCGGATTGTTCGAACCCACATCGTGCAGGGCCAGCAGGTGGGCCACCACAAGACCGAGCAGCACCAGCGGCACGGCAATCACGTGGAAAGCAAAGAAGCGGTTCAGCGTTGCGTCGCCCACCACATAGTCGCCACGGATCAGCAGGGCCAGATCAGGACCGATGAAGGGAATCGCAGCGAACAGGTTCACGATCACCTGCGCACCCCAATACGACATCTGACCCCAAGGCAGCAGATAGCCCATGAACGCCTCGGCCATCAAGCACAGGAAGATCGCGCAACCGAAGATCCAGACCAGCTCGCGAGGTTTGCGGTAGCTGCCGTAAATCAGGCCACGGAACATGTGCAGATACACCACCACGAAGAACGCGGACGCGCCCGTGGAGTGCATGTAACGAATCAGCCAGCCCCAGGGCACATCGCGCATGATGTACTCTACCGAGGCGAACGCCAGGGCTGCGTCCGGCTTGTAGTGCATGACCAGGAAAATGCCCGTGACGATCTGGATCACCAGCACCAGCATGGCCAGCGAACCGAAGAAGTACCAGAAGTTGAAATTCTTCGGGGCGTAGTACTCGGACATGTGGACGCGGTAGGCGTCGAATGCCGTGGGGAACCGGTTCTCGAACCAGTTCGCAACCTTGGCGCCAGCCGAGGCGTTGGGAGAGATTTCCTTGAATTCAGCCATGATGCAGCGCTCCTTCAGGCCTTCTTGTCCTCACCGATCAGCAGCAGCGTGTCGGAGAGGTACATGTGCGGCGGCACTTCGAGGTTGTCCGGAGCAGGCTTGTTCTTGAACACGCGGCCGGCCATATCAAAGGTCGAACCATGGCAAGGACACAAAAAGCCGCCCTTCCAGTCGTCCGGCAGCGAAGGCTGCGAACCCGGAGTGAACTTGTCGGTGGGAGAACACCCCAGATGCGAGCAGATACCCACTGCCACGAGGATCTCGGGCTTGATCGAGCGTGCCGTGTTGCGGGCGTACTCGGGTGTCAGTTGATCGGGATTGCGCTCCGATTTCGGATCAGCGAGCTGACTGTCAAGCTTGGGCAGTTCGGCAAGCTGCTCCTCCGTGCGCCTGATGATCCACACGGGCTTACCACGCCATTCCACCGTCAGCTTTTCGCCGGGTTTGAGCGCGGAAATATCCACTTCGACGGCAGCGCCTGCGGCCTTGGCCTTCTCGGAAGGCTGGAAGGTACTCACGAAAGGTACGGCGACTGCCACGCCGCCCACCGCACCCGCGCAGCCGGACGCGATCAGCCACGTCCGTTTGCTGGAGTCGATTGGAGTGTCACTCATGGGGATCCTCGATGAACATCGCAAGAATTGGGGTCAACCGCGAATTGTAGCGGAGTGACCAGGGGTATCGCCCCCCGGCACACCTTGACAGAGCCCGCTTCTCGGCAATACTCGCCGTACTTCAACACTTGGGAGGACCTATGGGCGTGATACAAGAATTTCGCGAGTTCGCGATCAAGGGCAACGTGGTCGATCTGGCCGTCGGCGTGATCGTCGGCGGGGCGTTTGGCAAGATTGTGGACTCGGTGGTCAGCGACCTGATCATGCCGGTGGTCGGCCTGGTGTTTGGCAAGCTCGACTTCTCCAACCTGTTCCTGGTGCTCGGCCAGGTCCCGCCGGGCACTGCCATGACGCTCGACGCACTCAAGAAGGCGGGCGTGCCAGTGTTTGCTTACGGCCACTTCATCACGGTGGCGGTCAACTTCCTGATCCTGGCATTCATCATTTTCATGATGGTCAAGCAGATCAACCGGCTCAAGCGCGAGGCAACGCCCCCCGAGCCATCAGCCCCGGCGCCAACTCCGGAAGACATCGTGCTGCTGCGCGAGATCCGCGACAGCCTCAACCGCCGTTAGGTGCAACGGATGGCCGGGCCTTCGAGGGACCGCTCAGCCAAGCATTGAGCGCGCCATGGCCACGGCATGGCGCAGGCTGCTGGCGTCCGCGATGCCGCGGCCCGCGATGTCGAACGCGGTGCCATGGTCGGGACTGGTGCGCACCAGTGGCAGGCCCAGGGTCACGTTCACGCCCTGATCCACGCCCAGGTACTTGACCGGGATCAGCCCCTGGTCGTGGTACATGGCCACGACCACATCAAACTCACCCGGGTGTCCGGGCGCGTGGCGGGCTCTCATGAACACCGTGTCGGGAGCCAACGGGCCATGAACATCCCAGCCCTGGGCGCAGGCGGCCTGGACCGCCGGGCCAATGATCTCGATTTCTTCTCGGCCGAAGCGCCCACCCTCGCCTGCATGCGGATTGAGACCGGCCACGGCAATGCGAGGCACGCGGCCCAGCCATCGGTACAGTGCGTGATGGGTGATGTCCAGCGTCTGCAGTACCTGAGCGAAGGTCACTGCCTCCAGCGCCTCGCGCAGGGACATATGGATGCTCACCAGCACGGTGCGCAGTTCGGAGTTGGCCAGCATCATCCGCACAGGCATCTCGGCCAGCGGCACACCTGCATGGGCCGCCGCCTCGGCCTGCAGAAGTTCGGTGTGACCAGGCACGTCATACCCGGCTGCGGCCAACGCTTCTTTGTGCAGCGGAGCGGTGACCACGGCCGCAATGTCGCCGCGTAAGGCAGCACGTGCAGCCCACAGCACGCATTCGGCCGCAGCGCGACCAGCCTCGGCCGAGACCTGCCCCCAAGGTTGCGGCCCGGGCAAGTCCGGCAGCGGCAGCACGGGCAAGCAGCGGGGCGGCATCTGAGCCGCCTCGTGCGGAGCGCTCAGGCAGGCCACAGGCAGCGGCGCCTCCCCAGGTCGGGCGATGCAGGCGGCCGCACGCCGCAGCGTGGCCACGTCGCCCACCACCAGGCAGCCCCGCACCACATCGGGCGTGTCGCGAAACAACTGGGCGATGGTTTCGGGGCCGATTCCGGCAGGGTCACCCTGGGTGATCGCGATCAAAGGCAGCGCAGCGTTCATGGTTCACAGGGGAAATACAGGTGCCAGCAAGCCCAAGGCAGCACTCAAGCCGGATTGTCAATGTCGATGAAGGTGTGCTGCAGCCCCCACTGCGCCGCCACCTGCGCGGCCACAGCCGGTGCGCCATAGCGTTCGGTCGCGTGGTGCCCGGCGGCGATGAAGACCACACCGGTCTCGCGCGCCAGATGGGTTTGAGGCTCCGAAATCTCGCCCGTCACGAAGGCATCCGCCCCCGCCGCAATGGCCGCCTCAAAGTAGCCCTGCGCCCCGCCCGTACACCAAGCCACGCGGCGAATGGGACGCGAGGGCTCGGCTGCGACGCAAGTCACGCGACGGCCCAACGCCTGCTCCAATTGGCCGACCAGCGCGGTGGTGTCAGCATAGGCCGCCGTGGCCACGCAGCCCAGGTCCTGCTCACCGAAGCGCACATCGGCCTGCCAACCCAGCAATGCCCCCAGGCGGGCGTTGTTGCCCAGCTCGGGGTGCGCGTCCAGCGGCAAGTGGTAAGCCAGCAGATTGATGTCATGCGCCAGCAGGCGCTGCAGGCGCTGCTTCATCCAACCGGTCACACGCCCGTCCTGGCCGCGCCAGAACAGGCCGTGGTGCACCAGGATGGCATCAGCGCCTGCCTCGATCGCGGCGTCGATCAAAGCGCGACTGGCCGTCACGCCGCTGACCAGGTGGCGAATCTTGGCACGGCCCTCGACCTGCAGCCCGTTGGGGCCATAGTCCTTGAAGCGCCAGGGTTCGAGCAGCGCGTCCAGGCTCTGCAACAGTTGCTCACGGGTTGTGCTCATAGCACTATTGTCGCCGTGCGGGGCGCCCCCATCTCTTGGGTGACAATTCTGGCTTGTACCTGCCTCCGCCGCCCCTGAGCGTGTGTGGGCAGGCCGAGGTGCCCCCCCTGTCCTGCCCGCTCATGAAACGACTCTGGCTGCTGTTTTCCCAAACCGTGACGGTGCTCGTGGCCGCCTACTTTGTGGTGGCCACACTGCAACCCGACTGGATCCGCTCGCGCACGACCCGCTCGGGCGCAGGTATTGCGCTGCTGCAGGCCCCCGACACCCCGGCGCCCCAGCCAGTGGCCGGCAGCTTCGCCGCCGCGGCGCGCAAAGCGGCGCCGGCCGTGGTGAGCATCAACACCAGCAAAGCCGTACGCCACCCGCGCAGCAACGACCCGTGGTTCCGCTTTTTCTTTGGCGACCAAGGGGGGCAGGCGCAGACCGGGCTGGGCAGCGGCGTCATCGTGAGTCCCGATGGCTATATCCTGACCAACAACCACGTGGTGGAAGACGCCGACGAGATCGAGGTCACGCTGACCGACAGCCGCCGCGCGCTGGCGCGCGTGATCGGCACCGACCCCGACACCGACCTGGCCGTCCTGAAGATCGACCTCGACAGGCTGCCGGTGATCGTGCTGGGCAATTCCGACCACATCGCGGTGGGCGACCAGGTACTGGCCATCGGCAACCCTTTCGGTGTGGGGCAGACCGTGACCAGCGGCATTGTGAGCGCGCTGGGCCGCACGCAGTTGGGCATCAACACCTTCGAGAACTTCATCCAGACCGACGCGGCCATCAACCCCGGTAACTCGGGTGGAGCGCTGGTGGACGTGAATGGGAACCTCATGGGTATCAACACCGCCATCTACTCGCGTTCGGGCGGCAGCATGGGCATCGGGTTTGCTATTCCGGTGTCCACCGCGCAGCAGGTGCTGGACGGCATCGTGCGCGACGGCCAGGTCACGCGTGGCTGGATCGGGGTGGAGCCCAACGAACTCTCGCCTGAACTGGCCGAAACCTTCGGCGTCAAGGCCAGCGAGGGCGTGATCATTACCGGCGTGCTGCAGGACGGCCCGGCAGCCCGTGCGGGCATGCGTCCGGGCGATGTGATCGTGCTGGTCAATGGCAAAGCTGTGGGCAATGTGTCGGAACTGCTCACCGCCGTGGCCGCACTCAAGCCCGGCGAGCCTGTGCCCTTCCGCGTTCAGCGCGGCCAGCAGGTAATGGAACTGCAGATCCAGCCCGGCGTACGACCCAAGCCACACCCGACATTGCGGCGCTGATCTGGCTTGGCAAGCACAAGCAACCCGTTGGGCCTTGATCCGAAAAGCAGGAAAGTGGCCACGCCGCCTCGTGTGCTGCCCCGGAAATCGTTGCATGCATTGGAAACCGATGGGGTCGCGCTCAGGGCAGCGATAGCAGTGCTGTCGAGAGGATTGGCAACGCGGCCGTGGGTGCAAAGGCGCGGTGTCATATGCACGTTATTTCCGGAACAGCACACCAGGTGCCTTGACACGCCACGCGGGCAAATCGCCTGCAAAAAGCCAAGGGAGGCGGTAGCGCTCAGGGGTTGCCGGTGGTTTCGGCCGCCGCGTCGTCGGGCGCACGCGTGTGGCGGATGAAAAGCTGCGCAGCCCAAATGCCCAGTTCGTACAACAGACACATCGGAATGGCCAGCGCCAGTTGGGACACCACGTCCGGCGGCGTGACCACCGCAGCGATCACGAAGGCCAGCACGATGAAATAGCCGCGGAAGGCCTTGAGCTTTTCGACGGAGACCACGCCCATGCGCGCGAGCACCACCACGGCGATCGGCACCTCGAACGCCAGGCCGAAAGCCAGGAACATGGTAAGCACGAAGCTCAGGTAGGCCTCGATGTCAGGCGCGGCGGTGATGCTTTTGGGCGCAAAGCTCTGGATGAACGCAAACACCTTGCCGAACACAAAGAAGTAGCAGAACGCCACGCCAATGAAGAACAGCACGGTGCTAGAGATCACCAGCGGCAGCACCAGCCGCTTCTCGTGCGAATAGAGCCCGGGCGCGACGAAGGCCCACACCTGCCACAGCACAAACGGCAGCGCTATTAGGAAGGCTGACATCAGCAGGATCTTCAGCGGCACCATGAAGGGCGAGATCACCGAGGTGGCGATCAGCGTGGCACCCTTGGGCAGGTGCGCCACCAGCGGCGCGGCCAGCAGGTCGTACAGCGCCCCCGGCCCTGGAAAGAAAAACAGCAGCGCCGCCGCCACGGCCACGGCCAGGATGGCGCGGATCATGCGGTCGCGCAGTTCGATCAGGTGCTGCACGAACGGCTGCTCGGTGCCTGCCAGCTCGTCGTCAGAGGAGGGGGGTGGGGACATGGTGGAAGCCAGGGCACCGCTCGGCGCACGGAGCGCGGGCGGTTGTATCGGTCAGTGGAAACGCTTGGGCCGAAAGCGCGCGACTCGCGCTGCGCCCGACTGGGCCCGGGTGCGCACGCCCGCACGGGCCTTGTACCACTGGGGCACGGCACCGCGCTTGAGACGCCAGTTCTTGCCCGGGTGTTTGTATGCCGGTGTCACGCTGCTAGCGTCGTGGGCCAGGGTGCTGTCGGCGCTGCCATCGACCATGCGGGTGGCGTCGGCCCAGTCTTTTTCGAGGTCGCTGGCTGTGGTCTGGATCGATTGCTGCACTTCACGGGCTGCGTTTTCCACCGAGTCCTTCATCTTGCGCAGCTCGTCTAGCTCCATCGAGCGATTGACCTCCGCCTTGACGTCGGACACATAGCGCTGCGCCTTGCCCAGCAGCGTGCCCACGGTACGGGCCACGCGCGGCAACTTTTCGGGGCCGATGACGATCAGCGCCACCGCGCCGATCAACGCCATCTTGGACAGACCGATGTCGATCATGGATCAGGCGCTCGCCGAGACGCTCAACTCTTTTGCTTGGCTTCGACGTCGATGGTGGCCTTGTCGGCCGTGGCCTGGTTGGCCACCTGGCCTGGAACTGGCGTGGCCGTGGATGCGGCCGCGTTGTCCGTTGTGGAGCCGTCACGCATGCCGTCCTTGAAGCCCTTGACGGCGCTACCGAGGTCGGAGCCGATGTTCTTGAGCTTCTTGGTGCCAAACACCAGCACCACGATCAGCAGCACGATCAGCCAGTGCCAGAGGGAAAAAGTACCCATGGAGGTTCTCCTAACGAATGACGGTCATTTTAGACGGGGGCGTGACACCCATCGGTCAATCCCCCTTTTGCCCTGCAGACCCGGGCGATCACGGAATCAGCCCTTGAGCCACGGGCGGGGGCCACCCATCACGTGGATGTGCAGATGGTGGATCTCCTGCCCCCCTTCAAGCCCCGTGTTGACCACGATACGAAACCCGCCTTCCGGGTACGGGTTGCAACCCTGCTCCAGGGCGAGCCTGGGGGCCAAGGCCATCATGCGGCCCAACAGGGCGGCATCGGCCTCGGTCACCTGCGCCATCGAGGCAATGTGGCGCTTGGGCACCATCAGAAAGTGCACCGGGGCCCATGGGTGGATGTCGTGGAAAGCCAGGATGTGGTCGTCCTCGTACACCTTGCGGGACGGGATCTGGCCGGCGACGATCTTGCAGAACAGGCAGTTCGGGTCGTGCGATGAAGGGGTTGGAGCAGACATGGGGGGTAACAAAACAGTCGGATTTCTCGGACAGGCCGAGGCTCAGGCATTGTCAGGGATATGGAGCGTGGGACGCACACCCACATCGGCCGCGTGGCGCGCCATCCACTGTAGCCCGGCTTCGCGGCCCAGGTCGAACAGTTCGCGCACCAACGCCAGGTCGGCCCTCAGCTTGCTGTCAGCTCCATAGCCAGCCAGTCGCGCGCCGCCGTCGATGCGGTGCATGCGGATGTCCTTGTAACGGCGCGGGTCCAGCCGCCCCTGGGCCAGCAGGCGACGCACGAATTCAATGGCACGCAGTTCGGCCAGCAGGCTGGCGTTGAAGGTGACTTCGTTCATGCGGTCCATGATTTCGGGCACCGTGTCGGGCACGCCCAAGTGCTCCACCGGATTGATCTGCACGAGCAGGATGTCGCTGCCCGGCGTCTGGTAGATCAGAGGGTGCAACGCCGGATTGCCCGAAAAACCGCCATCCCAGTAGTACTCGCCGTCGATTTCCACAGCCTGGAACAGCAGCGGCAGGCAGGCCGACGCCATGACCGCATCCACGGTGAGGCGCGGGCCCGAGAAAATCTCGCCGCGGCCGGTGCGCACGTTGGTCGCGCACACAAACACCTGGGGCGTACCCGGGCTGCGCTGAGTGCACAGGCGGGCAAAGTCCACCTCGCGCTCCAGCAGGCGGCGCAGCGGGTTGATGTCGAGCGGGTTGGCCTGGTAGGGCGACAACCACTGCCCCCAGAAACCCATGATCGTGCGTGCAGCCGCCAGCGGCGTGCCCATGACCAGGCTGCCCAGCGTACCCACACCTTCCCACAGGCGGCGCAGCGCAGCACGGGCTTCGTCGCACCCGGCGCGGTGGCGGGTGGCAGCGTCGTCCCGGACGTGCCGCTCGGCCGCCAAGGCAAAGCCATGGGCCACGGCCACGGCGTTCATGGCCCCGGCGCTGGTGCCGCTAATGCCTTCAAACGACCAGCGGCCATCTTCAAGCAACGCATCGAGCACGCCCCAGGTGAGCGCCCCGTGCGAGCCGCCGCCCTGCAGCGCCAGGTTGAGCGGCCGGAGCGGGCGCGCCTCAGGCATCCAGCGCCTGGCTATTGCCCATGGCGACCATGCCGCGCACGATGCGGTAGAGAAACCAGAGCGAAATCAGCAACCAGGCGATCCAGCCCGGCAGCACGAACAGCACCCACAGCGGCGCCGTCACCACATACAGCACCCCGGCCCACACCACAGTGCGGATGCGCCAGCTGAAATGGCTGGCCTGCCAGGTGCCCTCGGCGTCGCTGCGCTTGACAAGGTCGATCACCAGGGCTACGAGCAGCAGCACGGCGCCAGGCTGGGCCCCGGGCACCACCGCGCCCACGGCCACGATCAGGTGCAGCAGGTAGCTGACCCAGCCCACGGCCTTGAGGTCTTGGGCGCGGGTGTCCGGGCTTTGGAAACCATCGTTCATCGCGGCGCCTCCTCGGCCGCTCGGGCGGCCACCTTGCGCAAGGCCTTTTCCTCGATGCCGCTCAGACCTTCGCGGCGCACCAATTCGGCTATTACGTCGGCAGGGCCCCAACCGTAGTGGGCCAGCGCCACCATGCTGTGAAACCACAGATCGGCGACTTCGTTCACGATCTTGCGCGCATCGCCGCCGTGGTCGGCGTCCTTGGCGGCCATCACCACCTCGGTGGCTTCTTCGCCGATTTTCTTGAGAAACGCGTCCGGGCCTTTGTGCAGCAGGCGGGCCACGTAGCTGGTCTCGGGGTTGCCACCCAGGGCGGGCTTGCGGCTTTCGATCACCGCGGCCAAGCGGGCCAGGGCGTCAGCAGTGGAATCGTTGCTCATGGCGCAGACCTGTAGATGGATTCGGGGTCTTTCAAGACTGGATCGACCGGTTGCCAGGCGCCGTCCTTGAGCACGCTGAAAAAGCAACTGTGGCGGCCCGTGTGGCAGGCAATACCGGGCACGTGGCCGTGCTGGGTGACTTTGAGCAGTACCACGTCGTTGTCGCAGTCGAGGCGGATTTCATGCACCTGCTGCACATGGCCCGACTCCTCGCCTTTGAACCACAGCTTGCCGCGCGAGCGGCTGTAGTACACGGCGCGGCCCAACTCGGCGGTACGGGCCAATGCCTCGCGATTCATCCAGGCGAACATCAGCACGTCGCCCGTGCCTTGCTCCTGCGCAATCACGGGCACCAGTCCCTGCGCGTCCCATTTCACTTCGTCAAGCCAGTTCATGCGCGGGATTGTCAGCGATTTCCACGCGGCGGCGATCCGGCGGCGGTCACTTCAGATCCAAAATGGCCTGAGACCTAGCAAAATCAAGCACAGGCAGCTACCAAATCAATAGCATCAGAAGCCGGGCTGATCAAGCCAGCGAACGCACTTTATCGGCCAGGCGCTGCTGCACGGTGGGCGAGACGAACTTATCCACCTCGCCACCGAGCACTGCGATCTCGCGCACAAAAGTGCTGCTGATGAACTGGAACTTGTCGCTGGGCGTGAGGAACACCGTTTCCACCTGCGGCATCAGGCTGCGGTTCATGCCTGCGAGCTGGAATTCGTAGTCAAAGTCGGTCACGGCTCGCAGGCCGCGCACCATGGCCTTGCCGCCGCGCGACACCACAAAATCGCGCAGCAGGCCCGAGAACGGCTCCACCTGCACCTGGGGGTACGGACGCACCACATCGCGCACCATCTCGATGCGCTCTTCAAGGCTGAACAGGGTCTTTTTGTGATGGCCCGCGGCCACGGCCACGATCACACGCTCGAACAATTGGGTGGCCCGGCGCACCACGTCTTCATGCCCCAGGGTGATGGGATCGAAGGTACCGGGATAGACGGCGAGCACGTTCTGGGACATGGCGGGAAGTCTCCTTTGGGGCACGATCAGCGGCCGGGGCCGGCGGGCGTGCGCGCATTATGCAGTGCAGTGCAACATGGCCAACGCAGCCGCCCCCCTGCGCGACAGCCCCGTGACAGCCCCGCGACAGCGACATGGCAGCACCCGATCGCAGGCGCACGCTTGCGGTCAGGCCCGAGCGCCCCCCGGGCGGCGCCGGAGCTCAGGTGGCCGGTGGAGCCGCGATCGCAACCGACTGCAGCAGGTGCGCATGCACCATGCCCGCCTTGAAGTAGCGATATTCGGCCAGGCCCAGCGCTTGCAATTCGTCGGCTGCCCAGTGGCGGGGGGCTTCCAGGTACACCCAGCCGCCGGGCCGCACCGCCCGCGCGGCAGCCTGCAGCGCGGCGGTGAAGTGCTCGCCCTCGAAAGGCGGGTCCAGCAGCACCAGATGCAGGCTGGCCGGTGCGCAGGCGCGCAGGGCCTGCACACCGTCACCGCGCTGCACGCGCACGGCCGTGGCGTCCAGCTTGTCGCACACGGTGCGCAGCAGGGCCACCAGGGCCGATTCGGACTCGACCAGGGTCACGGCCTGCGCGCCGCGGGAGGCGGCCTCCAGCCCCAGCGCGCCGGTGCCCGCAAAGGCATCCAGGCAGTGCCAGCCGGTCAGGTCTTGCCCGAGCCAGTTGAACAGCGTCTCGCGCACGCGGTCGGGCGTGGGCCGAAGACCGGGGCGCTGCGGCACCGGCAGGCGGGTGCGCTTCCATTGCCCACCGATGATGCGCACCGCGCCCGGTGCCGCCACGGGTGTGAGGCGGCCCGCGCCGCTGGCGTGCTTGCGCACGGGGGCGCCAGTGGCGCGCGGCCCGGGCCGGGCAGAGCGGCCGCCGCTCATGGCTGGCCTCCGACCACGACGGTCACCATGCGCTCGGGCTGCAGCTTGCGGGCCATGGCCGCGCGTACGTCCGCCACCGTCAGGGCTTCGATGCGCTGCGTCCAGTGCTGCAAATAGTCGAGCGGCAGATCGTTCCAGGCGATGTTGGCCACGTTGGACAGCAGCTTGCGGTTGCTATCGATGCGCAGCGCAAAGCCACCGATGAGGTTGTCCTTGGCGGCGCGCAGCTCTTGCGCGGTAGGCCCTTCGGCCACAAAGCGGGCCAACACTTCACGCGCCACCCGCACGGCCTGGTTGGCCTGGTCGGGCCGCGTCTGCAGGCCCAGCGTGAAGGCGCCTGCGTGCTCGCCTGGCGCAAAGTGGCTGTAGACGCTGTAGCTCAACCCGCGCTTTTCGCGCACCTCGTGTGTGAGACGCGACGTGAACCCACCGCCGCCGAGAATATGGTTGCCCACCAGCAACGCAAAGAAGTCCGGGTCGCGCCGCGCAAAGCCGGGCTGCCCGATCAGCACATGCGCCTGCGCCGAGGCAAAGGGGATGCGCCGCTCGACCGCTTGCGCAAGTGGCGCGACTTCGGCCACTGGGGGCAGTGGCGCACATTGCGCCGCAGCAGGCAAACGTGCGAGCAGCGTGCGCACGAGTTGGTCGGCGCGGGCACGATCGAGCGCGCCCACCACGCTCACACGCGCACGGCAGGGTTGTATGTGGGTGGCATGAAAGGCCTGCATGTCGGCCAGCGTCAACGCTGCGAGCGTGGCCTCGGTGGCGCGCTGGCCGTAGGGATGCGTGCCAAACACCGCGTCGGAAAACGCGTAGGCCGCCACGGTGGCCGGGCGCGTGCCCGCCTCGCGCAGACTGGCCGTCCAGCGTGCTCGCTCGCGCTGCCACACCTCGGCCGGCCAACTGGGCTCGCCGATCTGGCGGGCGGCCAGGCGCGCTGCGCGATCGAGCAGCGCCGGGTCGGTGAGCGAGCGCAGCGTGTACTGCAGGCGGTCGTTGTCGGCCTGGGCCTCAAAACTGGCGCCCAAGTCTGCCCAGGCTTCGCCCAGCGCGTTCTCGTCAAGCGCGGGCTCGGCACCGCTGGCCCTCACGCCCCTGGAGGCCATTGCAGCCACCGCTGCCGCCAGGCCCGCTTTGCCGGCCGGGTCGCGGCGGCTGCCGGCATCCCAATCGATCTGCACATCCACCATCGGGATCACGGGGCTTTCCACCAGCCACACACGGGCGCCGTTGTCCTGCGTCCAGTGCTGGATGGGCAGCACCGCCCAGGCCGGTGCCGCCAGGCACAGCGCAGCAGCGCAGGCGGCGAGTTGCTTCACAAAAGGCATGAAAGGGGCTCCACACAAGGGGGCACGCGGCGCGTGCCCGGGGGACAAAAGAAGTCAAAAGTCGTGCGCGCGGGCCGGTGGCTCAATGGCGCCGTCCGGTCGCAGGGGCAGTTGCAGGCCGGGCGCGCGGGGCATCCAGCGGCTGGGGCAGCAGTGTGGCCACGGTGAGCTGGTCGTCGCCAAAGTAACGCGCCGCCACCTGCTGCACCTGCGCAGGCGTCACCTCACGCAGCAGGGCCAGCAGGCGTTCGCTGGCATCCAGGGGCAGGCCCTGGATCCAATGGATGCCCAGTTCCTGGGCCTGGTGCTGCACCGAATCGCGCTGGTAGATCTGGGACGCAATCCACTGGGTTTTCACGCGCTGGAGTTCGGCTTCGCTCACGCCATCGCGGGCGATCCGTGCGATCTCGGCCCGCAAGCCCGCCTCGACATCGGCCGTGCTGCGACCTTCAGCGGGCACGCCCGTGAGCATGAACAGAGCGGGCCCCCGGCCCATGACCATGGCGGCGCTGTCGGCAGCGTCGGCCACGCGCTCTGCCCCTTGGCTGAGCGCACGTTCAAGCCGGGCGCCGTCGTAGCCGCTGAGCACCGCCGACAGTACCATCAGTGCCAGCGCGTCGCGGTCGGCGTCTTGCAAGCCGGTCACACGCTCCAGGCCGGGCACGCGGAACGCCATGGCCACGTAGGCCTGCTCGGCCGGAGCCTTCACGGCGATGCGGCGCAGCCCCATCTGCGCGGGCTCGCTACGCGGCTTGCGCTCGGGCAGCGCACGCACTGGAATGCGCCCGTAGTACTTCTCGGCCCAGGCCAGCACCTGCTGGGGGTCCACGTCACCTGCCACCACCACAGCAGCATTCGACGGGCTGTACCAGGTGCGGTAGAAGGCGCGTACGTCTTCGGGCGTCATCGCGTCCAGGTCGCTCATCCAGCCCACGATGGGCCGGCGGTACGGAGAGGCCACGAAGGCGGCGGCAAACAATTGCTCGGCCAGCAAGGCACGCGGCTGGTCTTCGGTGCGCAGACGGCGCTCTTCTTTCACCACCTCGATCTCGCGGCGAAACTCGTGGTCGGGCCACTGGCTGTTGGCGAAGCGGTCGGCTTCAAGCCGCATCACGTCTTCAAGCCGGTTCGACGGGATCTGCTGGTAGTACCCGGTGTAGTCGCGGCTGGTAAAGGCGTTTTCGCGCCCGCCCAGGGCTGCCACGCGACGCGAAAATTCGCCGGGCGGCAGGGTTTTGGTGCCCTTGAACATCATGTGTTCCAGCACATGGGCCACGCCGCTGGTGCCGTCCACCTCGTCCATGGAGCCCACGCGCACCCACAGCATGTGCACGGCCGTGGGGGCGCGCCGATCGGGCTGCACGATCAGCGACATGCCGTTGGAGAGCGTAAAGCGCTGTGGACCGGCCGCAGCCACGGGGGCTGCAGCGGCCGGGTTTGGGGCAGAAGTTGCGCTGGCGGCAGGTTCACCGGGCGTTGCAGCGCTTGCGGCCGCGGCAAGGGCATACAGCCCCAGGAGCAAGGAGAGGCGTTTCATAGAATGCGATGATTCTAAAAACCCGCCAATGTTCAGTTTTTTCAAGAAGAAACCGCCCGCCCCCGCACCGGCCGAGGTCGGCAGCGCAGCGCCTGCCCCTGCGCCTGCGGCGTTTGCGACCGAGCCGGCCGCCGAGCCCCCAACCACGGCCCCTGCTTCTGCCCCGCCCCCCGCTGCCTGCGCAGAGCCTCAGCCGGTCAGTACCCCCCCCACCGGCGGCGCGTTTGGCTGGCTGCGCAATCCCTTCGGCACACGCGCGCCGGAGCCGGTCGCCGCACCCACAACACCCGCCCCAGCTGCGGCCCAGACACCGGCGGTGATGCCATCGGGGGCCACGGCGGCTCCAGAGGCCGCCCCTGCGGCGCCTCCCCCCCCCAGCACCGGGGCATCGGCCGCGGCGGGATCGGCAGCGCCTGCGCTGGCCACGGCACCCACATCGACTGCGCCGATCTCCCCTCTCACCGCACCGGCCCCAAGCCCCGCGCAGCCTTCCCAGGCCGTTGCGGCACCTGTCCTGGCGGCCCCCACCAGCATGGCGGACACGCCACCAGCGCCAGCACCCGCGACCACGCCGGTTGTCGCTGCGACGCAGGCACCATCGCCTGCCCCCGCCCCGGTTGCAGAGCCCGCACGCAGCGGCTGGATGGATCGGCTCAAGGCGGGCCTGCGCAAAACCGGCACCAGCATTGCCACGGTGTTCACCGGCACGCGCATCGACGAAGCGCTGTACGAAGAACTGGAGACCGCCCTGCTCATGGCCGACACCGGCGTGAAGGCCACGCAGCACCTGCTGGACGACCTGCGCCGCCGCGTCAAGGAAACGCGCGCCACAGAGCCCGCTGCCGTCAAGGGTCTGCTGGCCGATGCGTTGGCCGACCTGCTGCGCCCGCTCGAAAAGTCGCTTGTGATCGGCCAGCACACCCCCACGGTGATCATGGTGGCCGGCGTCAACGGCGCAGGCAAAACGACGTCGATTGGCAAGCTCACCAAGCATCTGGCCGACGAAGGTGCGGCCGTGCTGCTGGCGGCAGCCGACACCTTCCGCGCGGCAGCGCGCGAGCAGCTGGGCGTTTGGGCCGACCGCAACACGGTCGAGATCGTGAGCCAGGAGGGCGGAGACCCGGCGGCGGTGAGCTTTGATGCCGTGACGGCGGGCCGCGCCCGCAGCAAGGACGTGGTGCTGGTGGACACGGCGGGCCGGCTGCCGACCCAGTTGCACCTGATGGAGGAGCTCAAGAAAATCCGCCGCGTGGTGACCAAAGCCGACGCCACCGCGCCCCACGAGGTGCTGCTGGTGATCGATGGCAACACCGGCCAGAACGCTCTGGCCCAGGTGCGTGCGTTTGACGATGCACTGCAGCTCACAGGGCTGATCGTGACCAAGCTCGACGGTACCGCCAAGGGCGGTGTGCTGGCGGCCATTGCGCAAGAGCGGCCGATTCCTGTGTACTTCATCGGCGTGGGCGAAAAGCTCGAAGACCTGCAGACCTTCAAC
>JBKBUN010000227.1:0-2436 GCA_046289925.1 Burkholderiaceae bacterium
TACCTGGTGCCCCTGTGCTTGCAGCAAGGCCTTGACATGCTCGGCCTGCCACAGCGCCAGGCGGCTCTCACGGGTGGCGATGACAAGCGGGGGGAGGGGTGTGGCGAGGGTCATGACTTCAGTGATTTGGCGTGTGCCTTCGGATCAACGGGGGATGCTAGCATGGCAAGTTGCCATAGAAACCGGTGGGAGTATTCATGAAAAAGCTTGCTGCGCGAAAGAACGACCAAGATCAAAACGCTGCCTCTTTGCAGGCCAGGGCGGCACGCAAGCACGACAAGGATTTGCCGCTGATCGAGGACATCCGCTTGCTGGGGCGCATTCTGGGCGACATCATTCGCGAGCAGGAAGGGGTGGCGGTCTACGAGTTGATCGAGCAGGTGCGCCAGTTGTCGGTGGCCTTTCGCCGCGACCACGACCATGAGGCCGACAAGGCGCTGAAGAAGCTGCTCAAGGGGCTCAGCACGGACCAGACGGTCAGTGTGATCCGTGCCTTCACCTACTTTTCCCATCTGGCGAACCTGGCTGAAGACCGGCACCACATCCGTCGCCGGGCGGTGCACGAGCGTGCCGGCAATACGCAGGAGGGCAGTGTCGAAGTGGCCCTGTCGCGTCTGCGCTGGGCCGGCATCACGCCCGATGAAATCGCGCAGACCCTGGCCCAGGCCTATGTCTCTCCGGTGCTGACGGCCCACCCCACCGAGGTGCAGCGGCAGAGCATCTTGCAGGCCGAGCACGACATCGCCCGCCTGTTGGTGGAGCGCGATGACATCCAGGCCCGTGCCCAGCTGTTCAACAGCGCCAAGGATGCACTCACCCCGCGTGAACTGGCCAGCAATGAGTCCATGTTGCGTGCCCGCGTGGCGCAGTTGTGGATGACGCGCTTGCTGCGGTATTCCAAGCTCACGGTGGCCGATGAAATCGAAAACGCCTTGAGCTATTACGAGGCCACCTTTCTGCGCGAAGTGCCCAGGATCTATGCCGCGCTGGAGGATGCGCTGGAAGGGCGTTCCATCCACAGCTTCCTGCGCATGGGGCAGTGGATTGGCGGGGATCGCGATGGCAACCCGAATGTCACGGCCGACACACTGAAGCTGGCGCTGTGCCGCCAAAGCGAAGTGGTGCTGCGCCACTACCTGACCGAGGTGCACTACCTGGGGGCCGAGCTGTCCATGTCGGCGCGCCTGGTGGATGTGTCGGCAGCGATGCGGGCACTGGCGAATGCATCCCCGGACAGCAATCCACACCGCCAGGACGAGCCTTATCGCCGTGCCTTGACCAGCATTTATGCGCGCCTGGCCGCAACGCTGGAACACCTGACTGGGGGGCAAGCGGCCCGCCATGCTGTGGCGCCGCAGAACCCGTATGTGCAGGCAGAGGAACTGCTCAACGATCTGCTGGTGATTGGCGATTCCCTGCGTGCCCACCACGGCGAGAGCCTGGCCGCGCAGCGCCTGAATCCCTTGATCCGCGCGGTGAAGGTGTTCGGTTTCTGTCTGTCGACGGTGGATTTGCGCCAAAGCTCGGACAAGCACGAGGCGGTGGTGGCGGAGCTGCTGGCGGTGGCCCAGGTCGACGCCAACTATGCGCAGCTGGATGAGGCCCACAAGTGCGCGTTGCTGCAGCGCTTGTTGCAGGAGCCACGGCCACTGCGCGTGGTGGCCGGCCAGTATTCGGAGTTGGCCTGCAGCGAACTGGCGATTTTCGAGGCGGCCAAGGAGATGCGTGCCCGTTACGGGCGGGATGCCATCATCCACTACATCATCAGCCACACCGAAACGGTCAGCGACCTGTTGGAAGTGCTGCTGCTGCAAAAAGAGGTGGGCCTGCTGCAGGGCTGCCTGGACCAGCCGGATGCCCGACTGGATCTGATCGTCGTGCCCTTGTTTGAGACCATCGGTGATCTGCGCGCCGCCGCCGACATCATGCAGGCCTACTACGCCATCCCCGGTGTAGCCGCGCTGCTGCAGCGTTCGGGCGGCGTGCAGGACATCATGCTGGGTTACAGCGACAGCAACAAGGATGGCGGCATTTTCACCAGCAACTGGGAGCTGTACCAGGCCGAGCTGGCGCTGGTGGAGCTGTTCGATCAACTGGGCCAGCAGCATGGCTTGCGGCTGCGCATGTTCCATGGCCGTGGCGGCACGGTGGGCCGGGGCGGTGGCCCCAGCTACCAGGCCATCCTGGCGCAGCCCCCGGGCACCGTGCGCGGCCAGATCCGCCTGACCGAGCAGGGCGAGGTGATTGCCTCGAAGTACGCGAATCCGGAGATCGGCCGGCGCAACCTGGAAACCCTAGTTGCCGCCACGCTGGAGGCCACGTTGCTGCAGCCCACCAAGCCGGCCACCAAGGCCTATCTGCAGGCGGCGGAGCAGCTGTCCCAGGCCAGCATGGCGGCCTATCGCAAGCTGGTGTACGAGACCCCGGGGTTTGCCG
>JBKBUN010000228.1:0-2435 GCA_046289925.1 Burkholderiaceae bacterium
CGCTTGGGCACACGTTCGGCGACCGCGTGCTGCAATTGGTCGCAGAGCGTATTCAAGGGTGTCTGCGGCAGACCGACATGCTGTGCCGCTTGGGCGGTGACGAGTTTGTGGTGTACCTGCATGGTGCGGGCGCGGTGATTGCCGAGAATGTCGCGCGGCGCATTCTGGACGACATGCTGCGCCCTTTCATGCTCGATGAGATGGGGTTCTCCATCCAATGCAGCATCGGCATCGCGCTGTATCCGCAGGACGGCAAGACGCTGGACGAGCTGATCAAGCAGGCCGACACCGCCATGTACCGGGTCAAGGAACTGGGACGCGGCAGCTACGGCTTCTACCAGCCGCAGATGAATGCGAACCTGCTGTCTCGCATGAAGCTGGAGCACGCCATGCGGCAGGCGATTGGCAGCGGCTGCATGGATGTGTACTTTCAGCCACAGGTGGACTTGTCCACCGGGCGCATCACGGGCGCGGAGGCCCTGGCCCGCTGGAACGACTCGGAACTGGGGGCTGTGTCGCCAGGCGCCTTCATTCCGTTGGCCGAGGAGTCGGGCTACATCGTCACGCTGGGCGCTTGGGTCATGGAGCGCTCCATCCAGCGTGCGGCGGCCTGGATGCAGGCTGGCACGCCGGTGGTGGTGTCGGTGAACGTGTCGGCCCTTGAGTTTCGCCAACCCGACTTCGTGGACCGCCTTACCCGACTGCTTGCGGTCTATCACCTGCCACCGTCCATGCTGGAACTGGAGCTGACCGAAAGCATCCTCCTGCAGGATGCCCAAGAGATGGCCGCACGCCTGCAGGAGTTGTCGGCCTTGGGCATTGGCCTGGCAATCGACGACTTTGGCACGGGCTATTCCAGCCTCGCCTACCTCAAGAAGCTGCCGATCCAGAAGCTCAAGATCGATCAGTCTTTTGTGCGTGGATTGCCGGACGATGAAGGCGATCGGGCCATCATCCGCGCCATCATCAGCATTGGCCAGGCCCTGCATATCGAAGTGGTTGCCGAGGGTGTGGAAAGCACCATCCAGCTCCAGGTGCTGCAGGAACTGCGCTGCGACCATTACCAGGGCTTTTTGTGTTCGCCCGCGGTGCCGGCCGACATGTTTGCGCAGCTGCTGCAGTTGTCGGTCGCGACCCCGCTGGTGCCGCCTCCCGCTCCTGCGCCCAGCAGAGCTTCCTGACGTGGCAGACGGCCGCGCTGCTGTCAGGCGCCCAGGGCTGCGACACCCTTCCAAAGCATGTAGGCGGCCAGTGCAAACAGCAGGCTGGCGAACACTCGCTTGAGCTTGCGCACCGGCAGCCGGTGGGCGGCTGTTGCGCCCAGTGGTGCCGTCAGCACACTGCAAACGGCGATCAGGGCAAGCCCAGGCAGCCACACATAACCCAGCGAGCCGACCGGGCGTCCATCTGCGCCGAGACCGGATCCAATGTAACCAGCCACGTTGGCCAATGCGATCGGGAATCCAAGCGCCGCACTGGTGGCGACGGCATTGTGGATGCTCACATTGCACCATGTCATGAAGGGCACGCTCACGAAGCCGCCACCCGCGCCCACCAGACCAGAGAGAAACCCGATGCCACCGCCGGCGACCAACTGCCCAGCGGTGCCTGGCATCTGTCGGGCAGGAGACGGTTTCTTGTCGAGAAACATCTGCGTGGCAGAGAAGCTCACGAAAAGACCAAAGAACAAGGCCAGGTAGGCACCCTTGAGCAGCGCGAAAACGCCCAGGCTCGCCAGCAGACTGCCTAGCACAATGCCGGGCGCAAGCCGCTGCACGATGTCCCAGCGCACGGCACCCTTGGCATGGTGCGCGCGCACGCTGGAGATCGAGGTGAAAACGATGGTCGCCATGGAGGTGGCGATCGCCATCTTGACGGCCAAGTCCGGGGCCACGTCCCGCGCCCCCAGAATGAATGTGAGGAAAGGCACGAGCAGCATGCCGCCACCAATGCCCAGCAGGCCCGCCAGAAAGCCCGTACACAGGCCAAGCGCCCCCAACTCCATCATCAACAGGGGGTCAAGCATGTGGGTCTTCCGGGCAGAGGGGCGAGGGAGGCTGTCGCTTGGGTGACTGGACGGGGCGACAGGCGAGAAAAGGTGTCTGCGAACGCCACCGGACCGGCATCCTGAACCGGGGGTTCAGGTGGGCGAGGGCAGCCAAGCGTTGGGTTCATCTGACGCGAGACGATCACGCTCGCCAGGCAATGTACCAAGCCCGTGCTCAGAGAGCATTGGTTCAAGGAAATATAAAGCCCGACAGCATCGCAGACACTGCCATTGTAGGCCGTGGCCAAAGCCTGTGGGGGGCGACGGACGTACCTGCCAGCGGTGCGTGGGGTGCCGTAGACCCTAGGAGCCTGTCGGACTTGAGAATCGTCGGCTGCAAATGGGCGGCAGCGGTCCATTTTCCGCCGTCTTTTGGCCCCATAGCCCC
>JBKBUN010000229.1:0-2415 GCA_046289925.1 Burkholderiaceae bacterium
GGGGCCAAAAGACGGTGAAAAATGGACCGCTGCGGCCCATTTGCAGCCGACGATTCTCAAGTCCGACAGGCTCCTAGGTTCAACCTGCCGTGCTTGGCCCATGGCGCTTGCAGCGCCTAAGCTTGTGGTTTTCTGCCACGCCCTGGAGTGCACCGCCATGTCTGCCCCTTCACGCCATCTGCCGCTGGCCGGCCTCACCAACTTCCGCGATCTGGGCGGCTACATCGGGCACGGGGGACGCGCGGTGCGCTGGCGGCGCATCTTCCGATCGGACCATCTGGCGGGGCTCACTCCGCAGGGTCAACAGGCCCTGGCTGCGCTGGGCGTGGCCCGGGCGGTGGACTTTCGCGGCGTGGCCGAGAGTGCGGCCTATGCGTATGCGCTGCCCGGCGTCGCCTATCACGGCCTGCACATCGAACCCACCGTCGTGCAGCGCGCGCAGGCGCTGCTGCGCAGCGGCGCCACGCTCACGGCCGCCGATGCCGTGGCGCTGATGCAGGACACCTACCGGGCCTTCGTGTACGAGAACGCGCCGCGCTTTGCGCAGCTGTTTGCGCTACTGCTCGAAAGCGATGCGCCCATGGTGTTCCACTGCACGGCGGGCAAAGATCGCACGGGGTTTGCGGCCGCCCTGATTCTGTTGGCGCTGGGCGTGCCGCGTGACGTCGTGATGCACGACTACCTGCTCACCAATGACCTTTACCGCCCGCCGGAAGGCTTGGCGGGCCCCGCACCGCGCGAGGTGCTGCAGGTGCTCTGGCGCGTGCAGACGGAGTTTCTGGAGGCTGCCTTACAAGCGGTGGAGGTGCAGCACGGGGGCATTGAGCCGTTTTTGCGCGAGGCGCTGGGCGTGGACGCTGCGGCCCGCGCCGAACTGCACGCGCGTTACCTCGAAGCGGGCTGAACCTCTTGCCTGGCCCTGGGTAGGCGGCGCATGCGGCGTGGTCCTGTGCGGCGCAGGCGAGCGGCAGGCATGTTGCACGGGGGCACTTGGCGAACACGGTCCTGCCGCCGTGCGCATCGTTCCACTGGTGCACCAGTGCGTTGCATTGGCAGGACCTTGGCGGCTGCGCACAGGCCCCGCATCTTGGGCACACTGGCGCGCAGCGCACCGTCCGCCCCTTGCCGGGCTGCTGCCCTGCCTCGGAGAGCCTGCCATGTCCGCTGCCTTCACCGCCTCTGCTCCTTCGCCTGCCGGCACCTCGCCCGTGTTGCAGGTCCAGCCGTTGGGCTCGCTGTGGCCCACGCTCGACCCGTTTCTGTTCTGCGCCCATCACGACGACGCCTACCCTGCGGGCGATGGCGCGTTTGCGCCCGCCGTGCCGCTCGAAGGCCGCCAGATCGGCAGTGACTTCAGCGGCAAGGACGGCTGGAGCATGTACCACGGCGACACGGTGCCCGGATTTCCTGGCCACCCCCACCGCGGCTTTGAAACTGTGACCCTGGTGCGCAAGGGCCTGGTCGACCACGCCGATTCGCTGGGCGCGGCCGCGCGCTTTGGCGGCGGCGACGTGCAGTGGGTCACGGCAGGGCGCGGCATCCAGCACTCCGAGATGTTCCCCTTGCTCAATGCCAGCGCGCCCAACCCGCTGGAGCTCTTTCAGATCTGGCTGAACTTGCCTGCGCGCAGCAAGATGGTGGCGCCTCACTTCACCATGCTGTGGAACGAGCGCATTCCGCGCCTGGTGCACCACGACGCAGACGGTCGCACGAGCACGGTGACCGTGGTGGCCGGTGCGCTGCCCGGCGCAGGCGCGCCGCTGCCGCCACCGCCTGAATCGTGGGCCTCGCAGCCCGAAGGCGACGTGGCCATCTGGACGCTGCACCTGGCCCCGGGGGCGCGCTGGACCTTGCCTGCCGCGCGCGGCCAGGGTACACGCCGCATGCTCTACTGGTTTGCGGGGCTGGGCCTGCAACTGGGCGGCAGCGCTTTGTCGGGCCATGCTGCGTATGAGGTGGCGGCCACGCACGACTGGGAACTGGTCAACACCGGCAGCACCGCGGTCGAGTGCCTGCTGCTGCAGGGCCGCCCCATCGGCGAGCCCGTGGCCCAGTACGGCCCGTTCGTGATGAACACGCAGCAGGAAATCATGCAGGCCATGATGGACTACCGCCGCACGCAGTTTGGCGGCTGGCCTTGGCCGGAGCCCGGCCCGGTGCACGGTCCCGCGCCGCGGCGCTTTGCGCGCTACCCGGGGCAGACGGACGAGGAACTGCCCGTTCCCGCTGTCTGAACGCACGCACAGGTCGCACGCATAGGTGCGCGGCACCTCACCACCGGGCGGTGCGGACGTCGCCCGCCTGCGATGGCCCTGGCATCCTGCCGTGCGCCTCGTTCGGGGACAATGGCACCACCTGGGCCGCACGCTGTGGCGCTGCGGCCTTTTTCTTGTTGAGGCTCCTAGGAGTCTGTCG
>JBKBUN010000230.1:0-2403 GCA_046289925.1 Burkholderiaceae bacterium
CCACCGGAAAGAAGGTGGCCAGCGCGATCAGGAACACGGCCGCGCTGTAGCTGCTGGGCGCAAAGAAGAAGGCCAGCGGCAACAGCGCCGACGCCGGCACCGGCCCCAGAAAGCGCAGCAAGGGGTGGACCCAGTAGCCCGCCACGCGCGACCAGCCGACCCACACGCCGGTGACAAAGCCCACCACACTGCCCAGCACGATGCCGTGCACCAGCAGGCGCAGCGAATGCGCCACCGACGTGCCCAGCCGCGCCGTGTCGTCCAGGTACACCTCCAGCAGGCTTTGCGGCGGCGCGAAGAACGGCGGCGGCAGCAGGCCCAGCTTGGCCGTCAGCACCTGCCACAGCACCAGCAGCAGCGGCGCGGCAATCAGCCACGCCCCGGCCGGGTGCAGCCACTGCAGCCGCCCGCCCGGGCGGGCCAGCGTCAGCGCGGCCAGGGCCAGCGCCAGGGCCAGTACTCCCGACAGGGCGGCAAATTCGGCCGTGTAGGCCCAGTCACTGAAGCCGATCTCCTTGTTCGGCCACAGCCAGGTCAATGCCCCCAGCAGGGCCCAGGTCAGCGCCGCCACCAGCCCCTGGCGCCACACGCGCGGTGGGCGCAGGGCGCTGGCAGCCGCCAGGGGCACGTCCCAGGAAGCTTGGGCCCCGCTCATGACAGCACGTCCTGGGTGATGTGGCGGGCAAAGCGCACGGGGTCGGTGCTCTTTTTCAGGATGCCGGCCTCGCGGAAGTCCGTCGCAAAGGCCAGCACCTCGTCCTGCAGGCGGCCACCGTGCGGGTGGTGCTTGTAGGTCAGCTCGGCAATCAGGCGCTGCAGGTCCGCCACCTCGAACTTGGGGGTGTAGCGCGCAAAAATCCGGGCCGATTCGTTGGGGTTCTCGGCCACGTAGTTGGAGGCCTGCGCCAGCGCCCGCACCACGGCGGCCGCGCTCTTGCGGTCCTCACGCACAAACTTGGCACCGGCGCCCAGCACGCAGCAGATCTTCTCGGCGTATTCGCCCGTGGCGCTGTTGCCCAGTTCGGCAAACACGCCGGGGTTGCGCTTTTCGATCAGGTACAGGTTGGGGTCACCGTCGGCAATCGCGTGGATCTCGCCCTTCTTCACGGCCACGTCCAGCAGATCGGCCGGGAACACGCGCCACTCGATGTCCTTGTCGATGTCCAGGCCCTTCTTGGCCAGGTGGATGCCATAGAACTGCTTGGCCGGGCTGTTCAGGTCGGACACGCCGATCACCTTGCCCTTGAGGGTGCGCACATCGGTGGTCACACCGGCCGACTTGACCCCCACCAGGCGCAGGCAGCCGCCGTGCACGCTGCCCACGATCTTGACGTCCAGGCCGGCTTCCAGCGGCTTGACCCAGCGGTGGATCAGGCCCACGCCCACTTCCGCCTTGCCGGTGGCCAGCGCCTCCAGCAACTGGTCGGCCGCACCGCCCCAGTTCAGCACTTCCACATCCAGGCCGTTCTGTGTGAAAAAGCCGCGCTCCAGCGCAATCGGCACGGGCACCTGGCAGAAGCTGGCCTGGCTCCAGGCCAGGGTGATCTTGCGGGGCTGCGAGCGCGCCACCTGCGGCAGCAGGCCTGCGGCCGCGCCCACGGTGGCTGCGCCTGCCGCGGCGCCCAGAAAGTGGCGACGCTGCCATGCACTGCGTGGTTCTTGCGAAAAATCTGCCATGTCGTCCCTCGTGATGAAGATGGAATGTGCCGCCACGATAGGCCGGTCCCTTGCTGCGCCACAAGGAACAAAAACAGGTATCGATATGCGCAAAACCGCAGACCCACCGTGCGCAACCTGCTCACAAAAAACGCATAAGCAAACACGCAAAACTTCGTAGCCGGGGCCGCGGGCCTGGCCAACCATGGCGTCTTTCCCTTCCCACTTCCCACCTCACCGGAGTACCGCCATGGGCCTGAACAACTACCTCTCCCACAAGCGCGCCGCCGTCCTGGCACGCCAGCAACGCATTGCCGAGGGCACGGCGCAGGCCAACCAGCTGCACGCCCACGTCACCGCCGAAGGCCGCAGCGGCGTGCGCCGCCTGCGCATCCGCGAGCACCAGATCCTCAGCGACAGCCCCTACGACTTCGCCGGCTTCAACCTGGGCCCCTCCTCGCCCGAGCTGCAACTGGGCGTGCTGGGCACCTGCGTGACCCACATCTTCGAAATCCAGGCCGCACTGCTGCAGGTGCCGCTGGACAGCATCAGCGTGGATGTGCGCGGCACCATCGACCCGCGCGCCGGCCAGCCCGGCCACGAAGCCACGCCCATCTGGCCCCACGACATCCGTTACGAGGTGCAGGTGCAGTCCAGCGCCGACGACGCGCAGCTGCAAACCCTGTTTGACGCGGTCGAAAAGGCCTGCCCCATCCTGAACCTGCTGCGCAATCCCCAGTCCATCGC
>JBKBUN010000231.1:0-2265 GCA_046289925.1 Burkholderiaceae bacterium
GTTCGGGTGCGTCTTCCAGCGCTGGAATTCTTCAAACGGGCTCAAGTAGGGGTTCGAGTAGTTCAGGCCCGTTACGAAGCCTAAGGCCACCTTGTTGTCTTCCAGGTGGTAGAGGAAGGCGCCGCCATAGGTGTCAGACTCCATGGGCCAGCCTGCGGTGTGCATCACAAAGCCGGGCTGGTGCTTCTTGGGGTCGATTTCCCACAGTTCCTTGATGCCGATGCCGAAGCTCTGCGGATCGCGGCCTTCGTCGAGCTTGTAGCGGGCGATGAGTTGCTTGCCCAGATGGCCGCGCGCGCCTTCGGCGAACACGGTGTACTTGCCCAGCAGTTCCATGCCAAGCTGGAAGTTCTCGGTGGGCTTGCCATCCTTGCCCACGCCCAGGTTGCCGGTGGCCACACCGCGCACCGCGCCCTTGTCGTCGTACAGCACTTCAGCGGCCGCGAAGCCGGGGAAGATTTCCACTCCGAGGCTTTCGGCCTGTTCGGCCAACCACTTCGTGACCGCACCCAGGCTGATGATGTAGTTGCCGTGGTTGTGCGCAAACGGTGGCAGGAACATGTTGGGCACACGAAAGCCCGACTTTTCGCTCAGGAAGATATAAGCGTCGTCGGTCACCGGCTGGTTCAGCGGTGCGCCCTTGGCCTTCCAGTCGGGGATCAGTTCCGTCAGGGCCTTCGGGTCCATGATAGCGCCCGACAGGATGTGTGCGCCGGGCTCCGAGCCCTTTTCTAGCACGACCACCGACACGTCTTGGCCGCGCTCGGCTGCCAGTTGCTTGAGGCGGATGGCGGTGGACAGCCCGGCCGGTCCGCCTCCCACCACGACCACGTCGTATTCCATGCTTTCGCGGGGGCCGTATTGGGCGAGGATTTCTTCGTGCGTCATGGTCGTCTCGTCGGGGCTAGGGTTTGATAATGCGTGGATTGTCTCCAGACCGCGCTGCTGGCGCCTGTCTGCCTGGCGACTGATTGTATTCAGGGAATCTGGACAATCGAACGACCGTTCTTTTTTCTGTGGGGGTTCTCTAAAAATGGCGTACAGCATCGATTTGTCGGGCCGCGTGGCCCTGGTGACCGGCGCATCCAGCGGTCTGGGCGCGCAGTTTGCGCGCACCCTGGCTCGCGCTGGCGCGGGTGTAGTGCTGGCCAGCCGCCGGGTGGACAAGCTCAAGGACCTGCGCGCCCGCATCGAAGGCGAGGGCGGAGATGCCCACGTGGTCGAGCTGGATGTGACCAGTCACGATTCCATCAAGGCCGCCGTGGCCCACGCCGAGACCGAAATGGGCTCGATCGACATCCTGGTCAACAACTCGGGCGTCTCGACCACCCAGCGCATCCAGGACGTGACCCCCGAGGACTACGACTTCGTCTTCAACACCAATGTGAAAGGTGCCTTCTTTGTTGCGCAAGAGGTGGGCAAGCGCATGCTGGCGCGTTCCAAGGGCGCAGCGCCGGGCAGCTTCACCGGGGGGCGCATCATCAATATCGCCTCCATGGCGGGCCTGCGCGTGCTGCCGCAGATCGGTGTGTACTGCATGAGCAAGGCCGCCGTCGTGCATATGACGCGCGCCATGGCCATGGAGTGGGGCAAGTTCGGCATCAACGTCAACGCCATCTGTCCCGGCTATATCGACACCGAGATCAACCACCACCACTGGCAGACCGAGCAGGGCCAGAAGCTGGTGCAGATGCTGCCGCGCAAGCGCGTGGGCAGTCCGGAAGATCTGGACGCCCTGCTGGTGATGCTGGCCAGCGACCAAAGCCACTTTATCAACGGCGCCGTGGTGGCTGCCGACGACGGCTTTGCGATCTGAACGAAGGGCCTTGTGCCCGACTCACCGGTGGCACGTGGCATGAATCGCGGCACCGACATTTACATGCCCGTGCTGGATGCCGCCGCCGCGCGCCGCTGGGCCGTGGGTATCGCCTGCGGCCTGCTGGCGGGCGCGCTGTGGGGGTTGGTGTTTGTGGCCCCGCGCATGCTGCCCGGCGTGCCCTCGGTGGATCTGACCGCAGGCCGATTTGTGAGCTACGGGGCCATGGCGGCGCTGTTGATGCTGTTGGGCCTGCGCACGCATCGCCTGCCCAATGGACGGGAGGCGCTGGCGGCGTTGGGCCTGAGTGTGCTGGGCTTTACCGGCTACTACCTGTTGCTGGTGCTCGCGGTGCGCGATGCAGGCACTGAGATGGGCTCTTCGTCATTTCGTGTGGAACCCAACAGTCACAATGACTCCTGGTCGTCGAGCCCGGTGGGCATGTGTGC
>JBKBUN010000232.1:0-2072 GCA_046289925.1 Burkholderiaceae bacterium
CTGGGACACCCGCATGCGCCGCGCATGCTCGACGCTGCGGCCCGCACCGCGCAGCAAGCCGCCGATGCACTGGGCATTCTGGTGGGCCAGGTGGCCAAGAGCATCATCTTCCGCCGCAAGGCCGACGACGTGGCCGTGCTGGTGGTCACCTCCGGCGATCGGCGGGTGGATGAAAAAAAGGTCGAGGCGCAGGTGGGCAAAATCGGCCGCGCCGATGCCGACTTTGTGAAGTCGCGCACCGGCTTTTCAATTGGCGGCGTGTCGCCCGTGGGCCATGCGAGTCCCCCGGTCACGCTGATCGATCGTGAACTGTTTCGCTTCGACACCATTTGGGCCGCGGCCGGGCATCCGCATGCGGTATTTCCGCTGCGCCCCCAGGACCTGGAACAGCTGACCGGCGCGCCGGTGGTGGATGTGGTGCAGTCCGTTGCGCCTGCGTCGGCGGAGGTGGCATGAGTGTTGCTATCAAAATGCTAGCTGCTCGTGCTTCACAAATAAGCACGAGCGGCCTGTTTGATGCCCATGCGCAGGGCGATGTACCCTCGCCCTGCGTGTCGGTGTGCCGCATGAGCCCGGACCGCAGCCACTGCGAAGGCTGCTTCCGCTCCCTGGACGACATCCGCGTCTGGTCGCGCGCCGACGCGGCCACGCGCCGCACTATCTGGGCCCAGGCGCTGCGCCGGGCCGGACTGCCGCTGCCGTCCGCGCTGCGGGCGCAGGCCAACACCGAGCAGTCGTAGCATCCCAAGGCGCGCGGCCATGAAGCACATCACGTTTTACCTGGATTGCGTCTCCCCCTACGCCTGGCTGGCCCACGAGCGCTTGCCCCAGGTACTGGAAGGACTGAGCTACAGCCTGGAATACCGGCCCGTGCTGCTGGGGGCCTTGCTGCAGCAGCATGCCAACCCGGGGCCCGCGGGCATTGCACCCAAGCGCGAATGGACCTACCGCCACGTCACCTGGCTGGGCCATGCCCAGGGCACGCCGCTGCAAATGCCTGCGCGCCACCCGTTCAACCCGGTGCCGCTGTTGCGCCTGGCGCTGGCCTGCAGCGACGACGGCAGCATCAATCGCTTTGTGGCCGGTGCCCTGCTGCGCCATGTGTGGCAGGGGGGGGCCGATGCGCTGGATCCTGCACGTCTGCAGGCCCTGCAATTCGAGCTGGCCGCCCAGTTGCGACCGGGGCAGGATGCGCAGTCCGATGCCCCCAAGGCGCTGCTGCGCGCCAACACCGAGGCCGCCCAGGCCAAAGGCGTGTTCGGTGTGCCGATGTTCGAAGTGGACGGCAAGCTGTTCTGGGGACTCGATGGCCTGCCGATGTTGCGCGCATACCTCGACGGCGACGCCTGGTTTGCCGGACCGGACTGGCATGCTGTCAGCGAGCTTCCTTCGGGTTTACCCGCGCGGGGTTGAGCTTTTTTTGCATGCCGGAACCCGCTATGCGGGTTTGCACTGAAACCGTCAGTCTGCGGTCAGTTTGGTGCAAGCCCGTGTTGGTTTCGCGTCAGAGCGTGGTCAGTGCGATCTCCAAGAATGGCCTCAGCCCGCCTAGAGCGGTCTGATAACTTACTGGAGACAAACCTCATGGCCACCAAAACCGCATCAGGGGTCGCACCCCGGCCCATGACGAATGAGGAGAAGAAGGTCATCTTCGCCTCCTCGCTGGGAACCGTATTCGAGTGGTACGACTTCTACCTCTACGGTTCGCTTGCCGCGATCATTGCCAAGCAGTTCTTCGCGGGTCTGGATCCGACGTCTGCGTTCATCTTCGCGCTGCTGGCCTTTGCGGCGGGCTTTATCGTGCGTCCGTTCGGTGCGCTCGTGTTCGGCCGTCTGGGCGACATGATCGGCCGCAAGTACACCTTCCTGGTCACCATCCTGTTGATGGGGGCCTCGACCTTCATCGTGGGCATTCTGCCCAACTACGCCACCATCGGCGTGGCCGCTCCGGTGATCCTGATCATCCTGCGCATGCTGCAGGGCCTGGCGCTGGGCGGTGAGTACGGCGGTGCTGCCACCTATGTGGCCGAGCACGCGCCCAGCGGCCGCCGTGGTGCCTACACGGCCTGGAT
>JBKBUN010000233.1:0-1980 GCA_046289925.1 Burkholderiaceae bacterium
CGGCGTTGTGCCTCCTTGCGCACAGGAGTGCGCTGCGTCGTCTCGCCTTGCCTGGTGCGCCGATCACGGCACTGGCGGGCGCATCCAACTGCGGTTTCTAGGTTGAACGACGCGATGGCATGGGTGTTTCACTGGCTGCTGCGCATTGCGCTGCTGCTCATGGGCGCGGTCTTTTTTCTGAGCCTGCTGGCCGCGGCGGCCGTGCTGGCGGTGGTGTGGGGGCTGCGCCTAGGCTGGGCGCGGCTCACTGGCCGGCCCGTGGCTCCGTTCGTCTGGCGGATGGACCCGCGCAACGGTTTTGCGGGCGTGGCCCGCGCGGCCGAACGCTGGGGCCCCGCGCGCCGTAGCGACACCCAAGCGTCGCGCCGCTTCGGCGTGCTGCCCCAGGACGTGACCGACGTGCCCTCGCGCGATCTTTGAGCGTCGCCCCGCCTCGGCCCGGGCCGCTGCGCGCCGCCCTATCATGGGGCCATGACCGCTGCCGATATTCCCTCCCTGTTCCAGGCCCAGTACGACGCCAGCCGCGCGCAGGTGGACGTGCCCCTGCTGCTGCGCCAGGAGCGCCTGCTGCGCGTGCGCAAGCTGCTCGTCGAGCATGGCCCGCAACTGGCCGCTGCTGTGCAGGCCGACTTTGGCATGCGCTCGCCGCGCCTGACCGAGGTGGCCGACTTCTTCGTGCTGCACACCCTGCTGTCGCACACGCTCAAGCACCTGCCGCGCTGGATGCGCCCGCAGCGCGTGCGCACACCGTTCTACCTGCAGCCCGCCCGGGCGCGCATTGAACGTCAGCCGCTGGGCGTGGTGGGCGTGATTGCGCCTTGGAACTACCCGGTACAGCTCTCTTTGGGCCCGGCCATCACCGCGTTGGCTGCGGGCAACCGCGTGATGCTCAAGCCCAGCGAACTCACGCCCCACACATCGGCCCATTTGGCGGCGCTGGTCGGACAGTTTTTTGCACCGGACGAGTTCTGCGTGGTGCAAGGCGATGCGCACACCGCAGCGCTGTTTGCTTCGCAGCCGTTTGACCATCTGGTATTCACCGGCTCCACCGCCGTGGGCCGCAAGGTGGCACAGGCGGCTGCGGCCAACCTCACACCCACTACGCTGGAGCTGGGCGGCAAGTCGCCCTGTATCGTGGGCACCGATGCCGACCTGGAGGACGCCGCCCTCAAGATCGCGCACGGCAAGCTGCTCAACGCCGGGCAGACCTGTATTGCGCCCGACTATGTGCTGCTGCCCCGTGGGCGCGAAGCGGCGTTTGCGCAGGCCTACCGGGCCGCGGTACAGCGGCTGTTTCCGACCATCGAAGGCAATGGCGACTACGCGTCCATCATCACGCCCCGCCACCATGGCCGCCTGCGTACCATGTTGCGCGAGGCGCAGACCCAGGGTGCCGAGGTGATCGTGATCGACCCGGCCGAAGGCCGCAGCGTCCCGGCCACGCAGGGCACGCTGGGCGACGGCGTGAGCCGTCAGATGCTACCCGCGCTGGTGCTCGGGGCCACGTCGTCCATGCAGCTCATGCAGGAAGAAATCTTCGGTCCCATCCTGCCCGTGCTGTCGTATGACCGGCTCGACGACGCGGTGGCCCTGATCAACTCCGGCCCGCGCCCGCTGGCCCTGTACTGGTTCGGCCGCAGCGAATCGGTGCGCGACGACGTGCTGCGCCGCACCGTGAGCGGCGGTGTGACGGTGAACGACACGCTGCTGCACATCGCCCATGACGGACTGCCCTTTGGCGGTGTGGGCGACAGCGGCTGGGGGGCGTACCACGGCGAGTCGGGCTTTCTGCGCTTTTGCCACCAGAAGTCGGTGCTGGTGCAGTCACGCTGGTCGCTGGGGGCGACGCTGTACCCGCCCTACGGCCCGCGCTTTGACCGCATGATGGGCCTGCTGCGCAAACTCATCGGGTAACCCTGGAAACGGCAGCCCAGCGGGCCCGCAGCGCTGCGCACCGAAGTGGTGAGCGCTTCAACCTAG
>JBKBUN010000234.1:0-1864 GCA_046289925.1 Burkholderiaceae bacterium
ACCTCCCATGCTGGCCATGGCTGCGCGCAGTGTGGTGGCCAGCTTGGTCGCATCGGCGTTCTTCAGGTACACCACATGGATGTTGCCACTGGCCGCACTGCTGCCGGGCGCAGGGGGCTGGTCGAGCTTTTCGACCAGGGCCCGCACTTGTGCCACGCGCGCCGGGTTGGCTGCGCGCACGATCAGGGCGTTGCTGCGCGGCTCGGCCAACAGCGTGGTGCGGAAGGCCGTGTCGGCTTGCCCTTGCGCGCCAGGCACTGCGGCACCAGCCCCAGTGCCCCCTTCAATCAGTCGCTGCACCAGCGGTGCCAGATCGGCGGCCAGTGCGTTGCGCAGCGGGATCACTTCCACGTCGGTGGCGTTGGCCACGTCCATGGCCGCAATGATGCGGGCCATGCGCTGCAGGTTGTCCGCGTAGTCGGTGATCACGAGCGAGTTGTTGCCCGGGTTCACGTTGATGGTGTTGTTGGGGCTGATCAGCGGGCGCAGCACTGGCACCAGGTTGGCTGCGTTCTCGAAGTTGAGTTTGAAGATCTGCGTGACGATCTGCCCGCCGCCCGAACCCGGTACGGCCCCGCCTTGGGTCACGCCCACGCTGACGGCTTGCAGCTTGGCGTCGGCTTCGGGCACCACCTTGTACAGCCCTGCCGACTCCACCATGGTGAAGCCCTGCAGGCGCAGCGCCGCCAGAAACTGCTCGAATGCGGCCGACGGGCTCACGGGCCGCTCGGTCACCAGCGTGATCTGGCCCTTCACGCGCGGGTCCACTACTACATTGCGGCCGGTGATGGTGGCCATGGTACGGGCCACGGCCTCGATCTCGGCGGCCGTGAAGTTCAATGTCACCGGCTCGCCCGGACGTACGCTGCTGGTGCCGGTGCCGATCGCAGTCTGGGCCAGTGCGGGCCCTTGGAGGCAGGCCAGCAGCGCACAGGCCGCCGCCCAGCGCAGCGGAAAACGGGGAGACGAGGTCGTCGTGAGAGCAGTCATTGGGTCAACCCACGGTGATGATGGAGCGCTCGCCCTGGCGGCGTCCAATGATGTTCAAGAGGTTGGCGAGCGCGCCTTCGCGCTCTGGGCGGCCCGCACGGGCCTCACCGGCAAAACGCAGGCGCTGACCCACCCACTGGCCAGAGCCAGAGAGCAACAGGTCGCCCTCCAGCGTGGCCAGCGTGAGCGAGGGCAAGTCGCCGCCCTGCACCTGCAGGCGGTAGCTGCCCATGGGCCGCAGCGTGGACAGGCGCGAGGATATCGCCCGTGCGTCCACGCGTGCCTGCCCCTGCAGCACTGCCCGGCCGGAGGCCCATTGCAGCGCAAAGCCTTCGGTTTGCAGCACCAGTTGCCCCTGGGGTTGCAGAGTGTTCCAGGGCGTGCCCAGTCCGGCCAGCAAAGCGGCAGGCCATTGGCTGGTGTGGTCGTCGATTTGCACCTGCGCCGAACGCCAGCCTACGCGCACGGACGCCTGCAGCGGCGCGGGGGTGCAGCAGTCGGCCGTGATGCTCAGGCGCAATCCGGTGAGCGCCGGGCGCAGTTGCCAGCCGATCGAGCCTGGGAGTGCCGCTTGGTCGCGGCTGCCCGCGCCACCCGTCAGCAGCAATTGGGCGTGTCCATTCCAGACGGTGCCGCGTGCCTGCAGCAGTTGGACCTGGCCGTTGGTGGCCTGCCGCAGGCCGTGGGCCAGCCACTGCGCAGGTGCAAACACCAGCAGCGCAGGCAGCCCCCCCATGGCCAGCCCCAGCGCAGCCCATGTCCAGGGCGTCCGCACGCGGGCTGCGTCTGAGCGTGTCGCAGCCGGGTGTCGGCTCAGTGCAGGGCTGGCAGTGCGGCGGAGCATCGGAGCGGTTCGACGGCTCTGGTTTCAGCG
>JBKBUN010000235.1:0-1854 GCA_046289925.1 Burkholderiaceae bacterium
GTGAAAAATGGACCGCTGCGGCCCATTTGCAGCCGACGATTCCCAAGCCCGACAGGCTCCTAGGTTCAGCTCAGCACCACCGAACTCAGGCGCCGGCGGTACTGGGCCACCACCGGGTCTTCCGGCGGGATCTGCCCTTCGGCCACCTTGGGCTTGGGCGGCTCGATGATGTCGAGAATGGCCACGTACAGCTTGCGCGCGGCCTCGTCGTTCCAGGTCTTGTCACGCATCAGCACCTCCAGCAGCTCATCCATGGCGTCGGTGAAACGGCCCACCGCCATGCAGTGCTGGGCGCGTGCGTACCGCGCATCAAAGTCGCGCTTGTTGGCGGCAATACGGGCATCGAGCGCCGCCAGGTCGGCTGTCGCCTGGCTGTCGCGCGCGTCCATCCAGGCCTTGAGCGCGCCCAGGCGGCGAGAGCCAGCGGCCTTGGCGATCACAGGGGCAAACGCCACCTTGGCGTCGTCGTCGCGGCCCAGTTGCAGCAGCAGGCGCACATAGTCAAAGCGGGCCTCGTCATTGGCCGGGTCGGTGGCTACGGCATGCTGCAACTTTTCGAGCGCGGTGTCGGCATCGCCATCGGCCAAGGCCTCCTGCGCGGCCTGCTCATCGGATTCGGCCGCCAGTTCTTCGGCCGAGGGCACATGCTTGTCGAGGAAGGCACGCACCTGGCCTTCTGGCAGTGCGCCCATGAAGCCGTCCACCGGCTGGCCGTTTTTGAGCAGCACGCAGGTCGGAATGCTGCGGATGCCGAACATGGCGGCGAGCTGCTGCTCCTGGTCGGAGTCGATCTTGGCCAGGATGAAGCGGCCGGCGTATTCGGTTTCGAGCTTTTCGAGCACCGGCCCGAGGGACTTGCACGGGCCGCACCACGGCGCCCAGAAATCGACCAGCACGGGAACGCTCATCGAAGCGGCGATCACGTCCGCTTCAAAGTTCTCTACGGTCACATCGATCATGTGGTTCAGGCCTTCAAGGTCGCAAAAAGTAAAATCGCGGGTTCCACCACGGCGGCGGCTGGACGAACACGCCCGGCCCCACACACCATGAAACCCATCCAGATCGGCGTGGTCATGGGCTCCAGCAGCGACTGGGACACCATGCAGCACGCAGTGCAGATTCTCCAGCAATTCGATGTCGCCCATGAGGCGCGCGTGGTCTCGGCCCACCGCATGCCCGACGACATGTTCGCCTACGCAGAAAGCGCCGCTGGGCGCGGGCTCAAGGCCATCATCGCGGGCGCGGGTGGGGCCGCGCACCTACCGGGCATGATCGCCGCCAAAACCGTGGTGCCCGTGCTGGGCGTGCCGGTGGCCAGCCGCCACCTGCAAGGCGTGGATTCGCTGCACAGCATCGTGCAGATGCCCAAGGGTGTGCCCGTGGCCACCTTTGCCATCGGCACGGCGGGTGCCGCCAACGCAGCGCTGTTTGCCGTGGCCCTGCTGGCGGGCGAAGACCCGGCGCTGCGCGCACGACTGCAAGCCTTCCGCGCCGAGCAGACGGCCGCGGCCCGCGCCATGACCTTGCCGCCCGTATGAACACCACTCCCACCCTCCACCGCTGCGCGGGCTGTTGCCCCTTGAGGGGAGCGCTTTGTCATCTGGGGACAGCCTGGCAATGACAACCGCCCCCCGTCAACCCCTACTGCCCGGCAGCACGCTGGGCGTGCTCGGCGGCGGCCAGCTCGGCCGCATGTTCGTGCACGCGGCCCAGGCCATGGGCTACTTCACCGCCGTGCTGGACGCCGACCCGGACAGCCCAGCCGGCCTGGTCAGCCATCACCACATCCGCACCGCCTACGACGACGAGGCGGGCCTTGCGCAGCTCGCCGCCGTCAGCGATGCGGTGACCACC
>JBKBUN010000236.1:0-1671 GCA_046289925.1 Burkholderiaceae bacterium
GGGCTACCTGCCGCAAGAGGCGCGCGAGCGCGCAGAACGCCTGCGCCAACTGGAGGCCCATGCGCTGCGCAGCGGCCAGACGCAGATGTTCATCGAAACGCCCTACCGCAACGCGGCGCTGTGGGCAGGTCTGATGCAAGGACTGCAACCGAACACGCGGCTCGCGGTGGCCTCGGGCCTGACATTGCCCCAAATGCGCCTGCACAGCCAGACCGTACAACAGTGGCGCAGCGCCGAATGCCCGGTAGACAACCGCACCCCGGCGGTGTTCGCGCTCGGGAGCTGATCTGGATTTGCTATCAAAAAGATAGCTGCTCGTGCTTGATTTATAAGCACGAGCAGCCAATTTGGCCTAAACCCTGGCAAACGGTGTCGGCGGGCTTTCTCAGGCGATCAGCGCAGTTGCGGCACGCTAGACGACAGGGCCTTGGCCATGCCAGCCCCGATCGATGCGCCAAACCGCTTGACCAGGCGCTCGGCCACGTTTTCGCGGCGGGTGTAGTCGATGATGTCCTCGGCCTTGACCACCTCGCGCGCCACATAGTCGAGGTTGCCGAGTTTGTCGGCCAGACCTAGTTCAATCGCCTGCTGACCCGTCCAGAACAGGCCGCTGAAAGTCTCGGGCGTGGGCTTGAGGCGGTCACCCCGCCCGGCCTTGACCACGGCGATGAACTGCTGGTGGATCTGGTCGAGCATGGCCTGCGCGTATTCGCGCTGCTTTTGCGTCTGCGGGCTGAACGGGTCGAGAAAACCCTTGTTCTCGCCCGCGGTGAGCAGCCGTCGCTCGATGCCCAGCTTTTCCATGGTGCCAGTGAAGCCAAAACCGTCCATCAGCACGCCGATGCTGCCCACGATGCTGGCCTTGTCCACATAGATATCGTCAGCCGCCGCAGCAATGTAGTAGGCCGCCGAAGCGCAGGTTTCCTCCACCACGGCGTACAGGGGCTTGTTGTGCTTGGTCTTCAGGCGCGTGATCTCGTCGTTGATGATGCCGGCCTGCACCGGGCTGCCACCGGGCGAATTGATCAGCAGCACCACCGCGCGCGAGCCTTCGTCTTCAAAAGCGCTGCGCATGGCCGCCACCACCAGTTCAGCGCTGGCCTCGGCACCTGCCGCAATCTCGCCCTTGATTTCCACCACGGCAGTGTGCGGCGCGCTCTTGCTCGAGGTGGTCGCCGACTGATAGAACAGGCCCGAGACCACCGCCACGGCCAGCAACAACCAGGCCAGGCGGAAGAAGATGCGCCAGCGGCGGGCGGCACGCTGCTCGGCCAGCACCGAGCGGGCCAGGCCTTCCAGGGCCGCACGCTCCCAGCCGGGCTCAGGCGCAGCAGCCGGTGGGGTGGCGGGCGCTGGCGCGGATGCCGAGGCACCCGCAGCCCACAGGTCAGGGGCCGGATTGCGTTGGGGGTCAAAACCCAGAGGGCGTTGGTCGGAATCGCTCATGAGGATCTTTCAATCGGCAGGCCCGGTGCGGGCCGAAGGGAACTAGGGCCTGTTCATGCTGCTGTTGCCAGTGCACAAGAACCCGATGATCGGGCCCTAGGAGCCTGTCGGACTTGGGAATCGTCGGCTGCATGCCAATGGCCCATGGGCCGCAGCGGTCCATTTTTCACCGTCTTTGGGCCCCATAGCCCGGCTATGGGGCTGCAAACACGGCGAAAACGGTCC
>JBKBUN010000023.1:0-26528 GCA_046289925.1 Burkholderiaceae bacterium
CTGGGAAGAGGATGTGGCAACGCTGCGCAAGGTGTTCGCACGGCCGCACGGGCTGATCCTGATGACGGGCCCTACCGGCTCTGGCAAGAGCACGACGCTGCATGCGGCTTTGCGCATGCAGCCCCTGATCGAGCGCAATGTGGTCACGGTGGAAGATCCGGTGGAGTACCGCGTACCCGTGGCCTGCCAGACCGAGGTGAACCGCCGCGCGGGATACGACTTCGCCAATGCGATGCGCCACTTCCTGCGCCACGACCCGGACGTGATTCTGGTGGGAGAAATCCGCGACGGCGAAACCGCACGTGCGGCCGTGGACGCAGCGTCGACCGGCCACCTCGTGCTGTCCACCTTGCACGTTGGGGGCATCTTTGGGGTGGTGCCCCGGCTCAAGCTGCTGGAGGTGGACACCGAAACCCTGGCCGAAAATTTGTTGGCTGTCGTCAACCAGCGTCTGGTGCGGCGCATTTGCCCGCACTGTGCGACCGAGCACCCTGTCACGCCGGTCGAGCGTGAGTGGATCGAATCCGTCGGGCCACTTGACACCCCCGTGCCGAGCACGCTGTGGCATGGCGCTGGCTGCCCTGCGTGTCGGCACACCGGGTACCTGGGGCGCCTGCCGGTGTACGAACTGCTGGAGGTGGGCCGCGACATGGCGGACGCCATTGCCGCCGACGCCGATCGTGCCACCTTGCGCACCCATGCCATGGCAGCGGGGCTCAAACCCATCCAGCGCCAGGCACGCCGCCGGGTGCTGGCCGGGCAGACCACCGTGGACGAAATCTTGCGCACCGTGGGTGCAACGGGCTGACGCATGGCCGCGGTGCACAGCTACTTTTATCGGGTGCTGCTGCCCCATGGGGCCATGCAGCGTGGCCTGCTGCGACTGGCAGTAGAGCGAGAGTTGTCGGCCCGCCTGCGGCTGGAGGCGCAGACAGACGGCACGGTCATCACCCTCTGGCGCTTGCCCAACTGGCTGGCGTTTGTGGTGGACTGGTTGGCGCGGCTCTTTCGCAACCGGCTGCGCGACGAAGACCTGGTTGGGTTCCTGCGCGACCTCGGACTGATGATGGGCGCGGGCGTTCCGGCCATGGAAGCCTTGCGCACACTGGTCGACGAAGGCGAGCAGGGCAACCAGCGCGCGGTTGCGCAACTGGCGCGGCATATCCGCGACGACCTCAATGGCGGTGTGGGCCTGACCGAATCCTTCAACCGCCACCCGGATGTGTTTCCGGAAACCGTGCGCAACCTGGTGGCGATCGGTGAGCAGTCCGGAACGATGGACCGCATGCTGCGCGAGGCTGCCGAACATGTGGAACGCATGATCCACATCCGCCGCGACATCCGCACCGCGCTGATCTATCCGGCCTTCGTGTTCGCCACCATCATCGGGGTGGCGTTCTTCTGGATCTACTACGTCGTGCCCAACATGGCGCGGCTATTCAAGCAATTGCAGGCCAAGCTGCCGCCGATCACGGTGGCGCTGGTGGACTTTGCCGATCTTGTGACCACGCATCTGCCCTGGCTCACGCTGGCGGTGGCGCTGCTGGTCATCGTGGCCGTGGTGGCCTTTCGCCAGTCTGAACGGGTGCAATTGCTCACCTACTCGGTCATGCACCGGGTGCCGATCATCCGCAACCTGCTCACCTGCTCGGGCATGGCTCACATCACCGAGCATCTGGCCATCCTCGTGCGCGCCGGGCTGGATTTGATGGCCTCGCTGCACACCCTGTCGCGGGCCACCAAAGACCGTTACTACCGCGTGCGGCTGGAGCAGGTGGCAGCAGCAGTGGGGCGCGGCGAATCGGTGGCCCAGTCGATGCGCCGTGTGGGCGGTTTCCCTGCCATGGCCGTGCGTATGGTGGCGGTGGGCGAAGAGGCGGGCAGCCTGGACGAGCAGTTGCAGCACCTTGCCAACGAATACCGCAAGCGGCTCGATGTGCTCGTGCGTTCGCTGGCCGAGATTTTCAAGCCCGTGATCATCCTGATCGCCGGCGGGATGTTCATCTTCCTGATCGTGGCGCTGCTGCTGCCGATTTACGACCTCGTGCGCCAGACCGTGGCCCAGAGCCTGGGGTGAGCCATGCAGACGTCCTTGCTTCGCCTCCTGAAACACCCGCTTGGGCACCGCCGCCATCGCGGCGCAGCGCCTTTGCGACAACAGGGCCTGGGTCTGCTGGAAGTCGTATTGCTGACCTTGTTGCTTGGCGGCATGGTGCTGGGTGGCATCGTGTCGCTACGCACGCTGCAGCAGTCGCAGCAGGCTGAAGCGGCCGAGCAGGGCCTGCGCCGTGCAGACCGTGCGGTGATCACCTTCGTGGCCCAGCACAACCGCCTGCCATGTCCGGATGTGGACGGCGATGGCCGTGAAGACGCGTTGGCGACGGGTACGGGCTGCAGCGCGACCGCAGGCCAGAAAGGCTGGCTGCCCTTGACCACGCTGGGCCTGGACGGCACGGGTGCCGACCAGGGGGCCATGCCGCGTCTGCTGTACCTGGTGCAACGCGAGGCGCAAGACCTGGGGCTGGCCGATCCGGTGCGGCACAACCCGCCGGCCTTCGACACCGCCACGGGTCAGTATTCGGGCGTACGCCCGCTCAACCAGATTGCCACCACCGACATCTGCCAGGGCATCGAGAATGCGCGCAGCGTGGCGCTTTCCGGTGGCCAGGCGCAGACCGACGGCCGTGCGCTGGCCTATGCGCTGGTGCACCCGGGACGCGGTGATTTCAGCGGCACGGGCGAAGGCTTCGAGGGCCTGAACCGCCTGGCCAGTTCGGTGGGGGCGGTCGAGCCCCCGCAGCGCGGCTGGACGCCCGGTGTGTACGACGACCGCGTGTGGGTACAGACCTATGCGGGCATGGCCACGGCGCTTGAATGCGAGCGTCTTCTGGCGTCCTCGCGCATCATGGGTTTTGCCACCGAATGGGTGGATGAGGTCAATGAGCAGAAGGAAGCGACACGCAACTCGGCGATCATTTCTTCGACCATCAATGGCATCTCGGCCGGGGTGGCGCTCATCAAGACGGCCATGGCCGCCAAGGGGCTGCTCAATGCCATCACGCACCTGTCGGCGGCGGCATCGGCCCTGGCGGGTGCGATTGCCAGCTGCGTCATCCTGGTGGGCTGTGCCCTGATTCCAACCTTTGCTGCCGCGGTGGCCGTGGCCATTGCCTCGATTGCGGCCTACACCGTTACGATCACGCTGGCGGCGACATCATTGGCGGCTTCATTGGTGGCCATGGGGCTGTCGATTTCAGTGGCCGTGCAGGCTGGGGCCGAGGTCAGTGCGAGCTTCAACCTCGACCAGGTACGAGACCAGGCGCAGACGGCCTATAACGAAGCCGTCGGACGTCGGCAGGTGGCCCAGGGCCGGTACAACGATGCGGTGGGCGCACGCGATACCTCGTCCGGACCCGCCTACAACGCCGCAGTCGCCAGCTTTGAGGGCAAGGTGGCCGGTTTTGCCAGCTACGTCACCAGCCTCAACGACTGCGGTTCGTCCAGCACCGACTACGACTGCTCGCCCCCCTTGAGCCTGACCACCTACCAGCCACAGATCAACTCGATCAAGTCGGCGGTGGACACCCTGGTGCAGCGCGAGCTCGCGTACCAGGATGCCGAGGCCGCGTACCAGCGGGCCATCAATGGGCCTCAGAATCCGAGCACTTCGGCGCCCGCCAATTCGCGTCTGCCGCCGGATGTGCGCGACAAGCTCGTGGCGGCGCGCGACCAGGCCCAGGCCGCAGGCGACACCGACCGCGTGACCGGATTGAACAACGCCATCGCCTATCTCGACAACCAGCAAAGCGGCACCAGCGGCTACACCGACAGCCAGCGCGCTGCCGACATTGCCGCACAGATCAACCAGGTGCAGGCACAGATTGACGCCTACGACGCCCAGATTGCAGCTCTCAATAGCCAACTGGGTGGCGTGGGCTGCAGCCCGCTGCCCACCGCAGAGCCGCAGCGCCAGCGCTGCGTGGACCGCGGCATTCTGGAGCAGCAACGCGCCCAGGCCGTGGCCATGCGGGCCACCTTGCAGCAGCAGCTCAATGGCTTGAATCTCGATGTGGCCACCGCGCAGGGCCTGCGCGACAGCGCGCGCTCTGCGCGGGATGCTGCCCAGTTGGCGCTCGACAACGCCAAGGCGAGCCTCAACGCAAGCCTTTCGGCCATGCGCTACACCACCTGCGTGCGCGGCGTGAATCCGGGCAGCAACGGTCAGCCCGATCAACCGTACTCGGTGTGCACGGTGCGCTACTACGACGCCATCGCCAACGACAGCAACGTCTTCATCGAGTACAGCGGCGACCCACCAGCCGGTGCCACCTGCATACCGCTGATCAACCGATGCCTGGTCAAGGACTACCACAACCGTCTCAACGAAATCGTGCGCACGCGATACGACTACGCCATTGCCGACAAGGCGGTGCAGGAGGCCCAAGCCACCCTGACCAAGGCCCAGCAGGACGAGGCGGATGCCATGGCCACGGTGCAGGCGCTGTCGGGGATCAATGCGGGCGGTATTCCGGTCTGGAGCGGTGCGGCTGACATCCTGCAGCGGGCAGACCGCAAGGGAGGTATCCAATGAAGTACAGGCCTGTGCGGGCCTCCGCGTTGCGCCTGCGCGAGCGCGGCTTCAGCCTGCTCGAAGTGGGCATTGGCCTGGCTGCCACCGCCGTGGTTGGCATGCTGCTGTGGGGCGTGCTGCCGCGCCAGCAGCAAGGCCGCGAAGAAGCGCAACTGGCCCAGCAGATGAACGATGTGGAAGCAGCCGTGATCGGGTTTGCACAGCGCGAAAGCCGCCTGCCGTGTCCTGCCAGCGACATGCTGGGCCGAGAGAACTGCGCTGCAAGCACGCCGCTGGGCCTGTTGCCTTGGCGCGACCTTGGCCTGGGGGCGGAACTGGGTGCGCTGCGCTACGGCGTGGGCACCACCACGCTGATGCAGGCCAACGCCAGCTTCGTGCCCAACCTGCCGCCAGCGCCTGCAGGGTATGTGGCCGGAGGCTACGTGCCCACCACGCTGGTCAACGGGCTGGACCTGTGCCAGACCCTGCGCGGTGTCATCGCCTCGGGCGGCGGCGCCTCGATTGCGGGTGCGCCCTACGCCTGGGCCGTGGCCCATCCTGGCCGCAACGGGCAGTTCGATGGTGCCAACACCGCCGGATTCGATGTGCCTGGCAAGGCCCAGGCCGTCAGCCCTGCGTACGACGATACGGTGGCCGCCCACGCTCCGGCCGAATTGGCAGCCCGTTTGGGCTGTGTGCAGCGCCTGGCGCAGGCGCAGTCCATGGCCCGCGCCTCGTACGCGAGCTACGACATGTGGCGCCTGACCGACGAGTTCTATCAGTTCCGGGTGTACGCGCACCGCGTGCGGCAAACCAACGTGACCTACGCCGGGGTGAACCTGGGGTTTGCGATTGTGGACATTGCCAATGCTGTGGCCACCGGCATGACCGGCTTTGCCATGACCCTGGCCGGCGGCCCCGGGTCTGCGGCGGTGGCCGGTGACTTGATTGCCATCACCGTGTCCGTTGGAGCGGCCATTGGCGCAGCTGGTGCGGCGGGCTATAGCCTGGCCACCGCCATCATTGCCGAGCAAAAGGCCAATGCCCAGCAGCAGGCGGCCGGGCAAGAGGTGACGCAGGCGGCCGCCCGTTTCCTTGTCACCTACAACCAGGCCGTGAGCACGGACCAGAAAGGGCTGCGCCCATGAGCCGCATGCCATTCAGGGTGAGGGTGGGGCGTTCCATGCTTCGCCGTCCTTTAAGGGGCTATTCGTTGGTCGAGATGGGGGTGGCGCTGGCCATTCTGGGTCTGCTGGTGTCGGCCGCCGTGGCCTACTGGGCCTACAGCACGCGCCACACCGTGGCCCAGGCGGCGCGTGACGCTTCGCTGGAGGCCCGCGCAGCGCTGATGGCCTTTGTCCAGGCGCGCTACCGCCTGCCCTGCCCAGACGCAGACGGCGACGGCGTGGAAGACGGCACGGGAGGCGTGTGCCCCGCAGGCACGCAGGTGGGCGGGTTCCCGTGGAAGACGGTGGGCGTGTTCAGCCCCGCCGTGCGGAGCATGCGCTACGGCGTGTACCGCCTCGCCGATGAGGGCGACCACCGCCTCGATGTGGACCTGACACGCGACATGGACCGCTTTGCGCCGCTAGTGGCCCAGGGCGCACCCTTGGCGGCCGACGAAATTCTGCTCGGACGCAACAACCTGATGGACTTCTGCCGCGCGCTGGACCTGGCATCACGCCCCGGGCGTGCCGTGGATGCGGCCCATCTCAACATCTGGCGCACCGGCGAGCCGGCCAGCCGTCGGCATGTGGCCTATGTGCTGGCCTCGGGCGGCCTGCTCGATGCCGACGGCGACGGCCAGCGCCTGGACGGTGCCAACACCTCTGCCAGTAACGCCAACCCGGCTTTCGAGTTGCCAACGCGCGCTGCCAGCGAGGTCTACGACGACACCGTGGTGGCCGGCACATTTGAAGACCTGATGAGCGAACTGGGCTGCCCCCAGGGCCTGAGCGCCATCGGCCACACCCATGCCAATGCTGCTTTGAGTGCGGCCATGATGCGCCAGGGCATCAACGACTACCGCCGCCAGCTCAAGCTGCTGGCCGACGCGGCAGGTGCGGGCGTGGCGGCTGGCACGGCCAAGGTGCTGATGACCGGTGCAGCGCTGTCCAAGGCCGTGGCCACGATGCTGGACCAGACCGCCGTTGCGCTCACATCGCAAGGAGCGCTCAGCGCCATCTTGGCATCCGGCACCCTTGCCATCATTGCCAACACCGCTTCCACCGTCACCGCCGCCGGGGTGCTGGCCACAGCCATCGCCTTCAAAGTTGAGGCCGACGAGCGCTACCACAACGTCGCTCCCCTGGTCACGCTGGGCAACTCGCTCGACACCTCGGTGGGCGACAACTTCCGACAGGCCGACCTTGACGGCTTCTGACGACGCCATTCTCTGCATGCCCATGCCCGACACCCTCTGTTCCGCGCCGTTCACGGCAACCCGTCACTCCGTTTCGCCGCAGCGCCAGTCGCGCCAGCGCGGCTTCACGCTCATGGAACTGGCGGTGGTGCTCGTGGTCATTGGGCTCATCCTTGGGGCCGTGGCCGTGGGGCGCGACGTGCAGCGCAATGCCGTGTACCAGCGACTGAGCAACGAATTCGTGCAAGGCTGGCTCATGGCCTACGACGTGTACTGGAACGTCACCGGTCGCGCCCCTGGCGACAGCGCCACTGCGCCCACGGGGGCGGTGGCCGGTACGCGCGCCACGGCCACCGCGGCAGGCACTGCGCTGTGCGACAACCCAACCACCCCGACCGCCGCCGACAGTCTTCTCAACGTGATGCTGGCCGCAGGCATCCGCCTGCCGCAGGGCCGTGCCGAAGGGCAGAACAACCGCTACGTCTATCTGGATAGCAACGGCAACCCGCAGGAGGTGCGCGTGTGCTTTCGCAACGTGATGTGGGCCGAGCCCGGCGCCACCGTGGGCACCTACGTCTCGCTGCCGCGCAACGTCATGGTGCTCAGCGGCCTCACACCCTCGCTCGCGCGCATGATCGACGCCCAGATCGACACCCAGGCCGATGCCCGCTTCGGCCGTGTGCGCGAAGAAGGCCTGGCCAACAGCACGTCCATCACCACCTCGCGGGACTGGCCGTCGCAGGACACCGTGGCCTTCGGCGACACCAGCAACACCGAAACGCGCCGTGACGAAGACCAGGTCACAGTGATGACCGCGTACGTGCTCATGTCCCGTTGAGCGCTCGCGCAGCCAAGGGTGGACCCAGGGTGGACATGGATTGTCCGCCGCGCATGCGGCCCCTGGGGCATGAAAAAAGGCCGCAGCATGGTGTCACGCTGCGGCCTTGTGCCTGGTCCCCTCGACAGGAATCGAACCTGTATCTAGCGCTTAGGAGGCACTCGTTCTATCCATTGAACTACGAGGAGGGGAGGCCCGCATTGTAGGGGCAGGCCCATGGTTCTGGGATTCCAAGCCAAATAGGCCTCAGATCCATCAAAGTCAAGCACAACAAGCTATCAAACTAATAGCAATCCAGTCGGGTCGCTGTGTGGTGGGCGGGCCTTCAGTCGTACTGCACGGTGTAGATCAGGTCCACCGCGCTTTTCTCGCCGGTCTGCCCGCGCAGCGTGAGGCGGCGCGACAGGTCGTAGAAGATGTAGAGCGTGCCCAGCGTGCCCGACAGGCTGCGTTCGTAGCTCACGTACAAGTTGCGCGCCAGGCGCTTGCCGAAGGTCAAGGCAGCGCTGTTGGCATCCTCGCCCGAGCCCGGGCCCTTGAAGCCGATTTCGTCCAGGCCCAGGCGCGAGGCCACAGTGGTCGCCGTCTGGTTGCCGCGTTGGCCGAGGATGGCGAGCGCTGCTTGCTGCAGCAGCGCCGCCTCTGCTCCGCCACCCGCCGCGCTGCGGCCGAGCACCACCCAGGCCAACTTTTCGGCGTCGGGCAGTTCGGGGTCGGAGTACAGCCGCACGCGCGGCGATTGCGCTGAGCCCGTGACCTGCACGCCCGCGCGCACCGCCAACTGTGGGCGCAGCGCCAGGATGTCGAGCGAGGGGTTCTGGTAAGGGCCGTTGAAGCGGATCAGCCCGCTTTCCACATCGAGCACCTGTCCCCAGGCGCGGTAGCGGCCTTGCTCTGTGCGGATTTCGCCCAGCACGCGCGGCGGTGTGTCGGCCGTGGCAGGGCCGCGCAGTTCCACCAGGCCCTTCAGCCGCGTGGTGATGCCTAAGCCCTGCAGCGCAAAGTCGTCGCCCAGGTCCACGGTGAGCACGATGTCGGCCGGGCGGGCCGATCGCACGGCGGTGGCGGGCCCTTCGTCGGCTGTTTCGGGGGGGGGCTTGGGCGCGCTCTGGCGGCGGCTGTGCACCACCACGTCGTCGCCGAGCCGTGGTGCCGATTCTTCGGGCAGCACGAGGGCCGCGCGCTGCACCCACAGCGTGCCGCGTACACGCACCTGGCCGTCGTCGATCTGCAGGGTGAGCGGGCCCGACACGCTGAGCTGCCGGTCGGCCCGCGCCAGCACCTGCAGCGCTGTGGCCTGCGCTTGCAGTTGCAGCGACAGTGCCTGTGGATGGGCACCGCCCCCAGCCCAGCGTACGCGGCCCGTGGCTTGGAGCAGACCGCCGTCGGCAGGCGGTGCCGTGCGGTTGCCGCTGGGGCCCAGGATGCGCGCGCCGCCGCCGCTGGCACCGCGCAGCCGCAGCTCGGTGATCTCCAGCGCATCGCCCTGCAGCGTTGCGCGCAGGCGGCCGTCTTGCAGATCGATGCCTTCGAGCACCGAGCGCACGCGCAGGCCGTCGGCCTGCAGGCTGCCGCGCCAGAGTGGGGCCTGCCGCGTACCCGACAGTGCCACGTCGGCACCCAGCGTGCCGCGCACGCGCCAGCCCGGTGGTGCCAGGGCTGACCAGGCACCCAGGTCGGGCAGGCGTGCCCGCACTTGGCCAGACAGCGGTGCGTCGGCCGCCCAGGCCCAGACGGTCCATGCGGGTGCGATGGCCAGTTGGGTGTGCAGCTGCGCGTCGGCTTGGCCCGCGCGCTCGCTGTCCCAGTGCAGGCGTGCGCTGACGCGGCCGTCTGGGGTCAGGTCCAGTGTCAGCCGTGCATCGCGCAGGCCAGCTCGGCCGCTGGCGGCGGGCTCGGCTGCATGCGCCTGCGGGTCGCCGCTGCGCACGCTGGTGGTGGCGCTGGCGGGGGCGCTGGTGTCGGCGGCCGGCACCTCCAGGTCGCCGCTGCGGCGGGCCAGTTCGGCTTGCAGGCGCAGGCGGTCGTCCTGGGCATTCAGGCTCCAGCGGGCCGCCAGCGCTAGGTCGCCACGCAGGCCACGTTGTGCCAAAGAGGGGTGAGTGGGCAGGCCGCGCTGCTGCAGCGCGTCGATCCAGGCCAGGGTCAGGCCCTGCAGTTCGCCCTGTGTCTGCACGGCCAGCGGCATGGCACTGCCACCGGCCACGCGGGTGGGCGCCCAATGCAGGCGCAGCGGCCCGGCGGCGGGGCCTTGCACCTGCAGCGCACCCGCGGCGGCATCGATCTGCCAGGATGCGCGGGTGTTGGGCAGGGGCCAGCGCAGTGTGGCTTGCACGGGGGCGTCCAGGCGGGCTGTCCAGGGGGGATGGCGGCCTTCGCTCCAGCGCGATTCCAGCCGGTCCACGGTGGCCTGCAACTGTCCGGCGACGCTCCAGCGCACCTGACCTTGGGTTTGGACGGTCACCCGGTGCGGGCCGGATTGCACGTCGCCTTGGGCACGCATGTGCAGCTGCCGCAGGTCGCCGTGGGCCTGCACGTCGAGCCCGCTCCATTGCGTGGCCGCCGCGCCCCCTGCGGGTTGCCAGCCCCCACGGTCTGAACGCAGGCGCAGTTGCCACGGCAGGCTCGCAGCGCTGCCCGGAGGCAGGCGACCCTGCTGCAGCGCAGCCCAGGCGTCGAGCGCACTCTGCCAGCCGCCATGCCACTGGGCCTGCACCTCGCCCTGGCCGCTGGCCCGCCCGGCGGGCAGCCGCTCGGTCATGCCCGGCCACTGTGCGAGCCAGGCCTGGGCGGCGGCCGCGTCGCTCCAGCGCAGTTGGGCCTGGCCCCGGCCCTGGAGGGCGCTCCATTCGCCAGACCAGGCCAGCGTGGCTCCGGGCAGGCTGGCGCGAGCTTCGCCCGCGGCGCGCAGTGGCGTGCGCGACAGGGTCAGGTCGTCGGCCTCCAGCCGCACCTGCAGCGCGGCCAGGCGCAGCCGCTCGAACACCAGCGTGCCGCCGTCGCGGGCTGCGTTCCATTGCCCCTGCAGCGCCAGCGCCTGCACGCTGCGCAGCCCGCCTGTGGCCGCTGCGGCGGCACGCAGGTTGGCCGCAAAGCGCACGATGCCGTCGGCCTCCTGGCGCGCGGTGACGCGCCCCGCCAGGGGCGTGGCGTCCCAGCCCTGCTGCACCGCGGCCAGCGACACGCCGGTGAGCGTGGCTTCGCCTTGCACCAGTGTGGGCGCTGTCTGCCAGCGGCCTTGCAGGCGGATGCGGCCGTCGCGCCCTCCGGGGCCGAGCAGCGCTTCGGACGGCTCCAGCTCCACCAGGCTCCCGGTTTCGGTTTGCCGCAGTCGGCCCGCGGCCTTGAGCTGCGCCAGCGGCGCACGCGCGTCGTTCCAGCGGCCCGGGGCGGCGTTGGTCAGGTCGGCCTGCAGTGCCCAGGCGGTGGGGGCTGGGTCCGGCAGTGGCTGCAACGCCACCTGCCCCGACAGCACGGTGTGTGGGGCTGTGGGCCACAGCAGGGCCAGGTCCAGTGCCTGCACCGATGCCTGGGCCTGCTGCAGCGGCTGCGCGGCCCAGGGGCGCACTGTGGCCTGCAGCCGCGCGCTGGGCAGGGGGCTGCCAGTGACGGTTGCGGGGGCCGGCGGCGCAGCGGCGTCAAGCTGCGCTGTGACCGCCAGCGTGGCGTCTGCGCCGGCCAGCATACCGTGGGCTTGGGCCTGTAGCGTCAGCGCGAGCGGTGCGGCCGTACCCAGCGCACTGGCCGGGGCCTGCATCTGGGCCTGCAGTGCCAGGGCCAGCGGCAGCCCGCCGGTGGCACCCAATGTCAGGCGGCCCTGATAGCGGCCATCGGCCCAGTCAAGGCGGCGCAGCTCCAGCACATGGGCGGCGTCTTGGTAGCGGTAGTGCGCCTGCAGGTGCTGCAGGGTCTGGGCGGGCGTGGAGCCCCACTGCAGGCGGTCCAACTGCAGCGGGGTGTCGATGGTCAGCGGCAGCGTGGCCTGCGCGGGCGGCGTTCGTGGGCTCTTGGGCGCTGGCGTGGGGCCCTGCTCCACGGTCACGGCCTCGGCGCTCAGCTCGGTCAGGCGCAGGGTGCCGCCCAGCAGGGCCTGCAGGTCCCAGGACCAGCGCAGGCCGTGCACTTGCACGCGAAGCCCGGGTTGCGTCCACTGCAGGCGGGCAAGCTGCCCCCCGTCGCGCAGCGAGCCCTGCGTGCCTTCGAATTCCAGGCGCTGCTCTGCGGGCAGCAGGTGCTGTACCAGCGCCAGGGCCTGGGGCAGCGATGCGGCAGAGCCCGCCCAGAGCCACAGCGCCACCATTGCCAGCGCCAGTGCGGTGGCGGGCCACAACAGCCAGCGCAGCAGCGGGGAGCGCAACCGGGGGCGGGGGGCGGGCGCTGGGGCGCTGCTGCCTGCGCCAAAGCCGGCGGGCGGCGGCGCAGGGGGGGCGTGGGGCGTGGTGTCGGTCGCCATGCTCAGAAGCTGAAGCCCAGCCGCAGGTGCAGCCGCAGCCTGCGCTCTTGTGCACCCCAGGCCAGGTCGGCCTGCAGCGGGCCCACGGGGCTGCGCCAGCGCACGCCGGCGCCGACACCTACGCGCGGGTCCAGGTCGGCGGGGCGGTCGGCCACGGCCCCGGCGTCCAGGAACAAGGTGCTTTCCAATGTGGTGAGCTCGCCGTTCCATACGATGGGCCGCTGCCATTCCACGCTGCCCACGGCCAGATAGCGCCCGCCGGTCACGCGGCCGGCTTCGGTGCGCGCGCCGATGGAGCGGTAGCCATAGCCGCGCACGGTGGTGTCTCCTCCGGTGACAAACAACTGTGTCACGGGAATGCGGGCTTCGTCGCGCGCCAGCACGGCGCCCACTTCGGCCCGCAGCGCCAGGCGGCTGCTGCGGCTGCGCCCGCTGTCGGCGCGCACGCGATCCAGCGGCACAAAGCGCTGCCAGCGCGCCAGCGCCCGCACAAATGGGTCGCGTTCGGGCCGCAAGGTGGTGCCCAGGCCCAGTTCCAGGGCCAGGCCTTGCCCGCGGGTGGGGGCGATGGGGCTGTTGAAGTACCGGCCCGTCCAGCTCCAGTGGGCGCTGAGGGCTGCGCCCGACGGCGGCGCGTCCGCGCCTTCGCTGCGGGCCTTGTCCCACTGCACGAACAGCGTGCGGTCAATGTGGTCGGAGTTTTGGGTGCGCCCTGCGCGCAGCCGGCTGCTGCCCACGTCGTAGTCGCCCGTGGTTTCGCGCTGCCGTTGCGCGCCGGTGAACCAGCGCCAACCCTGCTCGTCGGGAAGCGCCGTCCATTCGCTGGACAGCAACTGTGTTTCGCGGTCGAGGCTGATCTTACTGAGCGCGCGCCAACCAATGCCCGGCAGGCGGTTGTGCGTGTGGTCTAGCGACAGGCGCGGGCCGCTGTCGGTGGACGCGCCTGCCCCCAGCACCATCTTTTGCAGTGGCGATTCGCGCACCTGCGCCACCACTGGGGCGGCTTGTGGGTCGGCCGCCTCGGTGTCGAGCGTGAGGAAGACGGCGTCGTAGTAGCCGCTGCTGGCCAGGCGCAGCTGCGCATCGAGCATCTGCGCCTCGTCGTAGACGCTGCCCGTGGGCAGGCGCGCAATGCGGCGCGCGCCTTCGGGGTCGTAGCGCTGGCTGCCGCGCAGCTGCAGCGGGCCGAAGCGAAAGGCCGGGCCGGGGTCATAGGTCACGGCCAGCCGGGCTTCGTGCCGATCGGCGTCGATGTCGGCGCGGCTGTCTGCGATGCGGGCAGTGGGGTGGCGGCGCGCCTGCAACTGGCGCAGGCCGGCGTTCTTGGCACCGTCCCAGCCCTGCTGGGTGAAGGGCATGCCGGGCTCGAGTGGCCAATTGCGCTGCACACGCGCCCACTGGCGGCGGGCTTCTTCGTCGGCGGCGGTGATGGCCTGGTCGCCATCCACCTGCACCTGTGCAGCGATCACCCGCGTGACGGGGCCTGGCTGCACTGTGATGCGCACCTGGCGCAGGGCTGCGTCTGCACCGGTTTCGGGTTCATCGAGCGCGATCGTGATGACGGGTGCGAAATGGCCCAGCGTGCCCAGCAGGTCGCGCACATGGGCCTCGGCGGCGCCGAGCAGGCGCTCAAGCTCTTGCGGCTGCAGGTCTGGCAGGTGGCGAAAGCGCAGCAGTTCGAGGTGGCGCGTGAGGTACTCGCGTACCGCATCAGGGGCATCGATGCGCACGTCAAACACGGCCGCTGTGCCGCTTTGTGCGGCCAGCGTGGCGGCGTCTTCGTGGGTGGCACCTGCAGGGGCCGGGCGCAGCGCACTGCAGCCTTGCAGGCCGAGCGCAGCGCTCAGAAGCAACAACGCCGGCCAACGGGCCGGCGCTGCGGGAGGCGTAGGCATCCGGCTATTTTGACAGCAGCCGCATGGCTTCTTCGAGCCCTTTGAGTGACAAAGGGTACATCCGCCCGCCCATGAGTTGCTGCACGATGCTGATACTCTGCCGGTACTGCCACACACCGGGGGGCTCGGGGTTGATCCAGGCACATTTTGGGAATGCGTGGGTCAGGCGCTGCAGCCATTCGGCGCCGGCTTCTTCGTTGTTGTACTCCACGCTGCCGCCAGGCTGCAGGATCTCGTAGGGGCTCATGGTCGCGTCGCCCACGAAGATCAGCTTGTAGTCCTTGTTGTACTTGCGGATGATGTCCCAGGTCGCAAACTTCTCCGAGAAGCGGCGGCGGTTGTTCTTCCACATGAAGTCGTACACACAGTTGTGGAAGTAATAGAACTCCAGGTGCTTGAATTCGCTTTTGACGGCGGAGAACAGCTCCTCGACCCGCTGCACGTGCTCGTCCATGGTGCCGCCCACGTCCATGAGCAACAGCACCTTCACGTTGTTGTGGCGCTCGGGCACCATCTTGATGTCCAGGTAGCCGGCGTTGGCCGCCGTGCTGCGGATGGTGTCTGGCAGGTCCAGCTCCAGTTCGTGGCCTTCGCGCGCAAAGCGCCGCAGGCGGCGCAGCGCAACCTTGATGTTGCGCGTCCCCAGCTCCTGCTGGTCGTCGTAGTCGCGGTAGGCGCGCTGCTCCCACACCTTCACGGCGCTCTTGTTCCTGCCAGCTCCGCCGATGCGCACGCCCTGCGGGTTGTAGCCACCATGGCCGAATGGGCTGGTGCCACCCGTGCCGATCCATTTGTTGCCGCCCTCGTGGCGCTCTTTCTGCTCTTCGAGGCGCTTTTTGAGCGTCTCCATCAGCTCGTCCCAGCCCATCTTCTCGATGGCGGCCTTTTCTTCTGGGCTGAGCTCGCGCTCAAGCATTTTGCGCAGCCAGTCGGCCGGAACTTCCTTGGTGAAGTCCGACACCATCTCCACGCCCTTGAAGTACGCGGCGAATGCGCGGTCGAACTTGTCGTAGTGCTTCTCGTCCTTGACCAGCGCCATGCGCGCCATGAAATAAAAGTCGTCCAGGCTCCAGGCGCCTTCGGATTTGGGGCCCACCACGCCGGCCTGCAAGGCTTCGAGCAACGTGAGGTATTCCTTTACCGACACCGGCAGCTTGGCTGCGCGCAGCGTGTAGAAGAAGTCGGTCAGCATGGGTCAGCCCTCCAGCGTGCCGTCATGGCGCGCAAGCAGGTACAGCAAATGGGCGCGTGCTTCGGGCCATTCGCCGCTGCGCATGCTGTACATCACGGTGTCGCGGATCGTGCCGTCGCGCCGCAGCGCATGGCCGCGGAGCACGCCGTCCTTTTTCGCCCCCAGGCGCTCGATGGCGCGCTGGCTTGCGAAATTGAAGTTGTCGGTGCGCCAGCCCACCACGTGACAGCCCAGCGTCTCGAACGCATGTGTGAGCAGCAGCAGCTTGCAGGTGGTGTTCACATGCGTGCGCTGCACGCTGCGCGCATACCAGGTCCAGCCGATCTCGAGACGGCGCACGGCCGGCACGATGTCGTGGTAGCTGGTGGAGCCCAGCACGCGGCCGCTGGCCTCGTCCACCACTGCAAACGCAAAGCGGTGGCCCTGCGCTCGGCCTTCCAGCGCGGCTTCGATGTAGGCGCGCGTCTGTGCGGGCTCGGGCACCGATGTCACGCGGATCGTCCACAGTGCGCCGTCTGCGGCTGCAGCCGCCAGCCCGGCTTCGTGCTCAAGGCCCAGCGGCTCCAGCCGCACGCCACGGTCGGACAGGGTGACGGGTTCTACAAAAGCCATGGCAGAGGCGCAAAAAAAGCGGCAAGGGGCTGGGCGGCGCTGGTGGGCGATGCGTTTTTCAGACCTTGGGGTCGCCAAAGCGGTGGATGTACAGGCGCCGTGCCAGGTGCACGCCGCCACCACCGCCCAGGCCGATGAGCGCGATGCCCAGCATGGCCGGGCCGTCGTAGCCGTTGGGGCCGAACGCATCCCAGCCGAGCAGCGTGCCCACCCAGCGGCCGAGCAGGGCACCGCCCACAAAGCCCACGGCCTGGCCAATGCCCAGCAGCAGCAACTGGCGTGCGCAGTGTTGGGGTTGCATGGCCGCCTCGGGTCAGCGGTTGCGCTGGTTCATGAACACCAGCTTTTCGAACAGCGTCACGTCCTGCTCGTTCTTGAGCAGTGCGCCCACCAGCGGGGGCACGGCCACCTTGTGGTCGGCGCTTTGCAGGGCTTCGAGCGGAATCTCTTCGGCCACGAGCAATTTGAGCCAGTCGAGCAGTTCGCTGGTCGAGGGCTTCTTCTTGAGGCCCGGCAGGTTGCGCACGTCGTAGAAGGTCTTCATCGCCACGGTGAGCAACTCGCTCTTGAGCGTGGGGAAGTGCACCTGCACGATCTGGCGCATGGTGTCTGCGTCGGGGAATTTGATGAAGTGGAAAAAGCAGCGGCGCAAGAAGGCGTCGGGCAGTTCCTTTTCGTTGTTGGAGGTGATGAACACCAGCGGCCGGTGCTTGGCCTTGATGAGTTCCCGCGTCTCGTAGCAGTAGAACTCCATGCGGTCGAGTTCGCGCAGCAGGTCGTTGGGGAATTCGATATCCGCTTTGTCGATTTCGTCGATGAGCAGCGCCACCGGCTGCTCGGCCGTGAAGGCCTGCCACAGCACGCCTTGCACGATGTAGTTGCGGATGTCCTTCACACGCTCGCTGCTGACGGCGTCGCCCAGTTGGCTGTCCCGCAGGCGGCTCACGGCGTCGTACTCGTACAGGCCCTGCTGCGCCTTGGTGGTGGACTTGATGTGCCATTGCAGCAGCGGCATGCCCAGCGATGCGGCCACTTCCTCGGCCAGCATGGTCTTGCCGGTGCCGGGCTCGCCCTTGACCAGCAGTGGGCGCTTGAGGGTGATCGCCGCGTTCACCGCGAGCATCAAGTCCTGGGTGGCGACGTAGTTCTCGGAGCCTTGAAATTTCATGGAGCTTCTGAGCCAATGTTGATGAATGGGCTTGACAGGCGCTGGCTATAATCGTCCGTTGATCAGAGCCCAGAGCTGAACTTTCACGAGATTGTGCGCGCAAAATGAACAAGACGTTGACCACGATATTTGCCCTGGCTGTCGCTTCCGTGACGGCGTTCTCCCACGCCCAGGAAGTCAAGGGTGACGTGAAAGCGGGCGAGCAAAAAATCGCGATGTGCATTGGCTGCCACGGTATTCCGGGCTACCAGGCCAGCTTCCCTGAAGTGCACAAGGTGCCGATGATTTCGGGCCAGAGCGGCAAGTACATCGCCGCTGCGCTGCAGGCTTACAAGAAGGGCGATCGCAAGCATCCGACCATGCGCGGCATCGCCGAGTCGCTGTCCGACCAAGACATTGCCGACATCTCGGCCTACTACGAACAGCATGGCAAGAAGGGCGCTGAACTGCCCGCCAAGCCTTCGCGCGAACCCAGCGTGCAGGTGGCCGAGTTGCTCAAGAAGGGCGCTTGCGTGTCCTGCCACGGCGACAACTTTGCCAAGCCCATCGACCCGTCGTACCCCAAGATCGCGGGCCAGCACGCCGACTATCTGTTCGTAGCCCTCAAGTCGTACAAGGTCGAGAAGAATGCCAACATCGGTCGCAACAACGCGATCATGGGCGGTATCGCCAAGCAGTTCACCAACGCCGAACTCAAGGCTCTGGCCAACTACATCGGCAGCATCGAGGGCGATCTGCAGACCGTGCCGCAATCGCGCTTCCGCTGATCGGCCCCGCGTCCACGCTGCAAAGCCCGCTCCGAGCGGGCTTTGTGCTTTCTGGCGCTGTGTGGCAAGGCGTGTGGCGGCGCACGTCAGCCGCCCTGTGCGGCTGGGGCCGGCCCGTCCAGCCAGGGCGACACCAGCGCCTGCACCGGCACGCGGGCCTTCAGGCGCGCGGCCAGCAGGTACAGGCCGCCCAGCTTGCGGTGTAGAAAGATTGCGTCGGCTGGCGGTGTGTGCCAGAAGTCGCGCTCCATGCTCAGCGCCATGCCTGCATCGCGGATGCGCGCGGCCAGGTCGCTGGTGCCGAAGTCGTACACGCCCGCGCTGCGCAGCGGCTCGCAGGCGGTGAGAAACAGGTCGACCACGGCCTCGCGCTGTGCGGGCACGATGGCTGCGCCAAAGTAGCCAATGGCTTCGGCCGCCTGGGCCACGCCGGTGCGGTCGTTGTCACGCGCCGCGCGCATGAGCCGCTGGTAGCCGCCCACCACGGCCGGCCCGTAGCGGCGTGTGGCGCCGAAGTCCAGCAGCACGATGCGGCCCGTGCCGGGCTGCACGCGGTAGTTGGCAAAGTTGGGGTCGGTCTGCACCCAGCCGAACTCGAACAGCTCTCGGAACAGGAGGCGCAGCAGTTGTGTGGCCGCGGCATCGCGCTGGGCTGCGTCGGCGTGGGCCAGGGATTCGAGCGGCTCAGACGCCAGGTAGTCCATGGCCAGCACCGTGGGGCCGCACAGCGCAGATTCGGTGCGCGGCAGCACAAAGGCGTCGTCGCCCTGCAGCAGCGTGGCAAAGCGTTCCAGACATTCGGCCTCGCGGCGGTAGTCGGCCTCTTCGTGCAGTTGGCGCTTGGCCTCGGCTAGCAGTGGGGCTATGTCCAGTCCGCGCGGCAGCAGGCCCGACATGCGCAGCAGCAGGGCCACGTTGTCCACGTCGCTGTCGATGCTGCGCGCGATGCCTGGGTACTGCACCTTGACGGCCAAGTCGCGTCCGTCTCGCGTCTGGGCGCGGTGCACCTGGCCGATGGAGGCCGCCGCAATGGGCGTGAAGCCGAACTGCGCGAAACGCTGATCCCAGCCTGTGCCCCAGGCGGCGGTGAGCACCTCGTCCATCTGGCCCAGCGGCATGGGCTTGGCGTTGCTGCGCAGCCGCGCGAGGATGTCCGACAGCTCGGGCGGCAACAGATCGCCCGCGTCCATCGACAGCATCTGGCCCACCTTCATGGCGGCACCGCGCAACTGTGCGAGCTGGTCGGCCACGCGGCGCGCGTTGGCCGGGGTCAGCAGCAGCTCGCGGGCGCTGGGCCGGTCGCCTTGCGACCAGCGGCGCAGCCCCTCGCTCACCATGCCCGAGGCCAGGCCTGTGGCCAGCCCGCCCATGCGGGCCAACCGCCCGATGCGGCCACTGGGTACCGCGGCGGTGGAGGGCGTGTCGCCCGGCACGGCGGAGGGCTTGTTGCCAGCGGCCATGGCGCGGGCCTTCAGCGCGTGCTGGCCCAGCCGCCCAGGGCCAGGCATAGGCAGGCCACGGTGGTGAGCTGCAGGCGCAGCCGCAGGTACCAGGGCGCAAGCGTGGTGCATTCGCGCAGTTGCAGGTCGCGCGCCAAGTGCGCCACAAAGCCGGCAATCAGCAGCGCCACGGCCCAGGGCGTGGGCAGCAGCAGCGCCGGCCAAGCCATGAGTGCGGGCACCACGCTCCAGACAAAGCTGTTGCGGCGCTTGTCGGGTGGCATGTCCTGCGCCGTCATGGCAAAGCCCCAGTGCAGCGCCCCCACAAAGCTCAGAATCACCGCGCCATAGCCGATGAGCGCAGGCGTCCACCACTGGGCGCGGCCAGCCGGCCAGGCCACGCAGGCCGTGGCCAGGGCCACAAAGGGCAGCAGCCCGCCGTAGCCCAGCCAGGTGACGGCGGCGGGGCGTTGGGGGTGGTGAAGCAGCACGGTCATGGCACGGTCCTGTGGCAGCAAGTGGTTGGACCGATTGTGCGGAAAACGCCCCGCTTATGCCGTCTGTCACGGACAAGACCCGTACGTGGGCTGGGTCGGTGTCGGATCGGAATGGGTCAAATCGCCTGCTCGTGCTTATGCAACAACCACGAGCAGCTATTTAATTTGTAGCATTCGTAGCCATTGATCGATCGTGTTGCGAGGGCCGGTGATCTCCCATGGTGGCGGCGAGCCAGTGTGGGAGCCAGTGTGTGTGTGTTGGTTTGTGCACGCCTCGGCCCTGGGCCCAGGAGTCTGTCGGACTTGGGAATCGTCGGCTGCAAATGGGCCACAGCGGTCCATTTTTCGCCGTCTTTTGGCCCCATAGCCCCGCTATGGGGTTGCAAACACGGCGAAGACTGTCCTCGCTGGGGCGCATGTTCGCTTTCGACGCCCCAAGTCCGACGGACTCCTGGTGCGCACGGCAGCCGCCGTATCCGGCGGCTGGCGCACCAGCGACAAAACGCTGCACCTTTGGGCCCTGGCTTGCGGCTGGCCTGGAGTGCTGTGGGCGCAGCAGTGGCTGGGGCACAAGACGGCCAAGCCGACGTTCATCGCCGTGTTCTGGGGGGGCGGTGCTGGCCAATGTGGCGCTGCGCGTGACATGGCACGCGCGCCTGCGGTGGTAGAGGGCTGGCTGCGGCGTCAGTCCCGCGTCGCGCGGCGCTGCACGCAGGCGATGTAGCGGTCGCCGTCGGGCGGCCGGCCCGAGCGCTGGCTCTCCCACAGCATCTCGCCCAGGCAGTCCATGGCGGCGTGGTGCGCGTCGTGCAGCGAGCCCAGGCGCGCGGCCAGCAATTCCACCGCCTGACGGATGCCGCGCGGCTGGTCAATGCTGCACTGCTCGCTGATCGACAGGTGCATCGACAGGTGCAGGAAGGGGTTGGTCTGGCCCGGCGTGGCGTCGTAGTTGCGCGCCACGGCAGCCTCGGCGTCGGCCAGGTCAGGGTGGTATTCGGGATGCTCGGCAATCCATAGCCCCGCCAGGGTTTCGATGGCCTCCATGGGCTCCCCCGTCTGGGCTTTGGCCTGCACGCGGCAGAAGAAGCGGCGCACGTCCGCCTGTGAAGGATTGAACATGCGCGCAGCGTAGCACGCAGGCATCGGGCCACGTGCCCGCAGGGCTGTGCCGCGCTCGTGCGCTTGGCTGGGCCGCTGATGTGGAGTGCGGCCACCGTCTGCCCCTGGCGATTGGGCAGCGGTGCGGTGATCCAGATCGGGCCTTCTGGTAGTTCCTGGTGGGCCAGGCTCCAGACCTGGCGCGCGTGAGGTCGGTCTGCGCGGCAACCTCACTGCGCATCTGCTTGGGGCCTGCGGGCGCGCAATGAACGGATGATTTCCAGCACGCGCGCGAACGGGACGGCACGTCGCCCGCAAGATCGTCGAGCGCTGCGCATGGCCGAGCAGTGGTGTCGCGTGCGTCAAGCGCATCTGCACCGAACGGTGCACACTCTCTTGCACGCCCACGTCTTGCACGCGCACGGCGCTGCAGCGCATCGACGCCGTGCCAGGACTGGGCCTGGCCGCACTCGAACGCCTGGTGGGCCTGCCCATCCGCCCTGCAGCCTGAGCGCACTGGCCGCCCTGCAAGAACCTCAAGGAGATACCTGCATGCCCTATGCCTTCATCTGCGACGCCATCCGCACCCCCTTCGGCCGCTACGGCGGCGCGCTCTCCAGCGTGCGCACCGACGACCTGGGCGCCATCCCGCTCAAGGCGCTGATGGCGCGCAACCCCCAGGTGGACTGGGCCGCTGTGACCGACGTGCTGTTCGGCTGCGCCAACCAGGCCGGCGAAGACAACCGCAATGTCGCGCACATGAGCAGCCTGCTGGCCGGCCTGCCCATCGAGGTGCCCGGTGCCACCATCAACCGCCTGTGCGGCTCGGGGCTCGACGCCGTGGGCACAGCGGCGCGGGCCATCAAGTCGGGCGAGACGCGGCTGATGATCGCAGGCGGGGTGGAAAGCATGAGCCGTGCGCCCTTTGTGATGCCCAAGGCGGAAAGCGCCTTCAGCCGCAGCACTGCGGTGTACGACACCACCATCGGCTGGCGCTTTGTCAACCAGCTCATGAAGGAGCAGTACGGCGTCGATTCGATGCCTGAAACGGCCGAGAACGTGGCGCAGGACTTCGGCATCGAGCGCGAGGCGCAAGACCGCATGGCCCTGGCCAGCCAGATGAAGGCCGTGGCCGCGCAGCAGGCTGGCCATCTGGCGCGCGAGATCGTGCCCGTGCACATCCCGCAGAAAAAGGGGCCCCCGCTGGTGGTGAGCCAGGACGAGCACCCGCGGGAGACCAGCCTCGAAGCGCTGTCCAAGCTCAAGGGCGTGGTGCGGCCAGACGGCAGCGTGACCGCGGGCAATGCCAGCGGAGTGAACGATGGCGCCTGTGCGCTGCTGTTGGCCAACGAGGCCAGCGCCGCGCAGTACGGCCTTACGCCGCGCGCCCGCGTGGTGGGCATGGCCACGGTGGGCGTGCCCCCGCGCATCATGGGCATTGGCCCGGCCCCGGCCACGCAGAAGGTGCTGGCGCAAACCGGACTCACGCTCGCGCAGATGGATGTGATCGAACTCAACGAAGCCTTTGCCGCCCAGGGCCTGGCCGTGCTGCGCCAACTGGGCCTGGCCGACGACGACGAACGCGTGAACGCCTGGGGCGGTGCGATTGCGCTGGGCCACCCACTGGGCGCCAGCGGCGCACGCCTGGCCACCACGGCCGTCAACCGCCTGCATGCCACGGGCGGGCGCTACGCGCTGGCGACCATGTGCATTGGCGTGGGCCAAGGCATTGCGGTGGTGATCGAGCGTGTTTAGGAGCCTCTCGGACTTGGGAGTCGTCGGCTGCATACCAACGGCCCATGGCCCGCAGCGGTCCATTTTTCACCGTCTTTGGGCCCCATAGCCCCGTTACTCCGCTATGGGGCTGCCAACACGGCGAAAACGGTCCTCGCTGGGGCTCATGTTCGCTTTCGACGCCCCAAGTCCGACAGGCTCTTGGGTATCGAGCCGCTTGCGTGCCGCCCAGCATGCCGGACAGCGCGGCGCTAAGATGGCGGCTCCTGCCGCAGCACCGCAGTGCCCAGCGGCGTGCTCCACTGCACATGCTGTTTCTGTTTCCCATGGACCTGCACACCTGGCTGGCCTTTTGGGCCGCATCCTGTCTGATTGCGATCTCGCCTGGCTCGGGGGCCGTGCTGTCCATGAGCCACGGCCTGGCCTTTGGCGTGCGACGCACCAGTGCCACCATCGTGGGCCTGCAACTCGGGCTGCTGCTGGTGCTGTTCATTGCGGGCGCGGGCGTGGGATCGGTGCTGGTGGCGTCCGAAACCGCCTTCAACGTGGTGAAGGTGCTGGGTGCGTGCTACCTCGTGTTCCTGGGCGTGCAACAGTGGCGCGCGGCCGGGGGCGTGGCCCTGGCCACTCAGGACGAGGCAGCCCCCGGCACCTGGCAGCGCCGCGTGCTCACAGGCTTTTTGACCAACGCCACCAACCCCAAGGGCATCGTGTTCATGGTGGCTGTGCTGCCGCAGTTCATGACCGACCAGCGCCCGCTGTGGTCGCAACTGCTGGTGATGGCTGCCACCACCGTGGCGGTGGATGTGGTGGTCATGCACGGCTACGCCGCCGCCGCCAGCGCCCTGCAGCCGCTGCTGCGCAGCGCCCGTGCCGCGCGTGCGCAAAACCGCGTGTTGGGTGGGCTGCTCATGGCCATGGGTGCCGGGCTGTTTTTCGCCAAGCGCACCGCCGACGCCTGACCGCGGCAGGCTGCGCGTGCCTGTTGTGCCATTTGCTACTGATTTAATAGCTGCTCGTGCTTGCTTGGTAAGCACAAGCAGCGCATTTGGCACAATATGCCGCGGTGCAGAACCGGCACCGTGCCGGCACATTGGGTGCCGGTGTGTCCTCTCTGTTGGGAGTTGAAGATGCCTGTGATCGTCGTGGCCAATCCGAAAGGGGGCGTGGGCAAGTCCACGCTGTCGACCAACATCGCCGGGTACTACGCCAGCCGCGGCCATGCCGTGCTGCTGGGCGACATCGATCGGCAGGAGTCTGCGCGGCTATGGCTGAGCCTGCGCCCGCCCGCCGTCGCCCCCATCGGCACCTGGGACATCCAGGCTGACGTGATCAGCAAGCCGCCGCGCGATGCGCGCCATGTGGTCATCGACACCCCGGCCGGTCTGCAGGGCTGGCGGCTGTCCGACACCGTCAAGCTGGCCGACCGCATCGTGGTGCCGTTGCAGCCCAGCGTGTTCGACATCTTTGCCACCCGTGCTTTTCTGGACGAACTGGCCGCGCTGCGCCAGGCCCAGGGTGTGCCGGTGGGCATCGTGGGCATGCGCGTGGACGCCCGCACCCGTGCGGCCGAGCAGTTGCAGCACTTTGTCGAGGGGCTGGGTTTCCCGGTGCTGGGCTATCTGCGCGACACGCAGAACTACGTGCACCTGGCGGCCCACGGCCTCACGCTGTTCGACGTGGCCCCCGGCCGCGTGGCCCGCGACCTGGAGCAGTGGCAGGACCTGTGTGCCTGGCTGGACGCCTGATGCGGGCCTGTCGCACGGCCGACAAGCGCGCCCGGGAGCGGGCGCTACAGTGGCCGCATGAAAACCTTTCGCTCCTACACCGAAGTCTGCGCCTGTGTGGGCCAGGAAGTCGCCGTGACGGACTGGATCACCATCACCCAGGAGCAGGTCAACCTGTTTGCCGATGCCACGGGCGATCACCAGTGGATCCACATCGACCCCGAGCGCGCCAGGCAAGGCCCGTTCGGTGCGCCGATTGCCCATGGCTTTCTCACGCTGTCGCTGATCCCGCGCTTCTTCGAAATGGGCCTGCACATCGAGGGCGCGCGCATGGGGGTGAACTACGGTCTCAACCGGGTGCGCTTCACTGCGCCGGTGCCAGTGGGCAGCCGCCTGCGCGCACGCCTGACGCTGCAGGCCGCAGAGCGCCTGGAACCCGAGGGCCTGCAGATGACCTGGCTGGTGACTGTGGAGCGCGAGGGGACCGACAAGCCCGTGTGCGTGGCCGAGTCGCTGGCGCGCAACTACGGCGCACCCGCGTAAGGCCCCGGGCGGTGGCGTACCGCAGCGCGCCCCCCATGCCGCCCGCCGTGCAGGAGGTCTGAGCCATGGACCGCCTGCAAGCCATGAAAGTATTTGTCCGCGTGGTCGAGGAGGGTGGCTTTGCCGCCGCTGCCCGCGCGATGGACATGTCGCCCCCGGTGGTCACGCGCATGGTGGCTGAACTGGAGCAGCACTTGGGCACGCGCCTGCTGCAGCGCACCACGCGCAAGCTGGCCCTCACGGTGGCCGGGGACGCCTACCTGCAGCGCGTGCGCTCCATCCTGCACGAAATCGACGACGCCGAGGCCGCTGCGGTGGCCAGCACGCGCGACCTGCGCGGCACCATCCGCCTGTGCACAGTCCCGGTGCTGGCCAACCACTTTCTGGCTCCGCTGGTGGCGCGTTGGCATGCGAACTTTCCGCGCTTGCTGCTCGACGTGCACATCGACGCCTACGCTTCGGCCCGTGTGGACGAGTTTGACGTCACGCTGATGATTGCGGGCGAGGACTTCGACGCCAACGTAGTGGCCCGGCCGCTGTTGCATGGCGAGGCCATTCTGGTCGCTTCGCCTGATTACTTGCGCCGTCGGGGCACGCCACAACATCCTGACGATCTGCTCGCGCACGACTTTCTGCGGGATTCGGCCGTGTCGGTGCGCGCGCCGGGCGGCATGGGGCGCAAGCTGCTGCTCAAGCCGGCGTCGGGCCAGGGGAGCAGCGTGGAAGTTGATCCGCCGGCGGTGATGCAGTCGGTGAGCACCGAATTGCTGATGCGCGCCGCGATCGACGGCATGGGCTTTGCCGTGACCTCGCGCCTTCTGGCCGAGCCGTATCTGGCGCAGGGCGCGCTGGTGCGTTTGCTGCCCGACTGGATCATCTCCCGCTACACGGTGTATGCCGCCTTGCCCACGGGGCGGCTGCTCCCTGCGCGCACACGCGTGCTGCTCGACTTCATGACCGAGCAGGTGCCGCTGGTGCTGGAAAATCGCGGGGCTCAGCCCGCCTGAACGCCCAGGCCCGCCAGATTCTGCGCAGGTGCCGGGGGCGGTACGACCTGATCCGGTGGGGCAAATCCATTCTGCCGCCAGGCCTCGAACACCGTCACGGCCACCGCGTTCGACAGGTTCAGGCTGCGTTGGCCCGGCACCATGGGCAGCCGCAGGCGCTGCGTTGGTGCAAAGCTTTCGCGCAGCTGCGGGGGCAAGCCACGGGTTTCGGCGCCAAACACCAGCCAGTCGCCAGGCCGAAAGGCGGTGTCGTACACGCCTTGCGTGGCGTGGGTCGTCATCGCGAACATGCGCGAAGGATCGGGCTGCAGATCGCGCACAAAAGCCGACCAGCCGGCGTGCCGGCGAACCTCTGCGTACTCGTGGTAATCCAGCCCAGCCCGGCGCATCAGCCGGTCTTCCATCGAGAAGCCCAGCGGCTCGATCAGGTGCAGCGCGCAGCCCGTGTTGGCGCACAGGCGGATCACATTGCCGGTGTTGGGCGGAATCTCAGGTTCAACCAGGACGACGTGGAACATGCCCCGATTGTCGCCGCTGCCGCTCAGACCGCAGCGCGGTGGATGTGGCCCTAGGAGTCTGTCGGATTTAGGAATCGTCGGCTGCATGCCAATGGCCCATGGGCCGCA
>JBKBUN010000237.1:0-1586 GCA_046289925.1 Burkholderiaceae bacterium
CCCAGAAGGTGAGCGCGCCCACAAGGCGCAACTTCAACGGACATCAGAACTTTTCAGTGCGAACAAGCGGTCAACTGTGGTTTCTAGGATCATCCCTAGGAGTCTGTCGGTCCCTAGGAGCCTGTCGGGCTTGGGAATCGTCGGCTGCAAACACGGCGAAAACGGTCCTCGCTGGGGCTCATGTTCGCTTTCGACGCCCCAAGCCCGACAGGCTCCTAGGCGCGGCGCTCTATCACCGGCATCACGCTGTTCGCCGGTTGATGAGGTGCTGGCCCCGGTCAGCCAAAGAACCAGTAGCACACGCCAATCGAGGCGATCACGCCCGCCAGCTCGGCCACCAGCGCGCAGCCCACGGCATGCCGCGCGCGCCGAATGCCCACCGCGCCAAAGTACACGGCCAGCACGTAGAAGGTGGTTTCGGTGCTGCCCTGCACCGTCGCCGCCACGAGGGCCGGCAAACTGTCCACCCCATGCGTCTGCATGGTGTCGATCAGCATCGCGCGTGCTGCGCTGCCGGAAAAGGGCTTGACCAGTGCGGTGGGCAGCGCGTCCACAAAGCGCGTGTCCCAGCCTAGCGTTTCTAGCGCCCAGCGGATGGCGGCCAGCATCTGGTCGAGCGCGCCCGAGGCGCGGAATACGCCGATTGCGCACAGCATGGCCACCAGGTAGGGCAGCAGGCCCTTGGCCACTTCAAAGCCCTCACGCGCACCGTCGATGAACGCCTCGTACACCGGCACCTTGCGCCACGCCCCTAGCAGTACAAAGCCCAAGACCAACCCGAACAGCGTGAGGTTGCCCAGTGCCGACGACACCTGTGAAAGTGCCGCACCAGACAGCGTGGCCAGGCCGGCCATCAGCCCCGCCAGGGCCAGCGCCAGCGGCAGCAGGTAGGCCAGCACCACGGGGTTGAAAAGCGGCAGGCGCTGCACGAGCGCCACGGCCAGCAGGCCCGCCAGCGTGCTGGCCGAAGTGGCCAGCAGGATGGGCAGAAAGACGAGGGTTGGATCTGGCGCGCCCTGCTGCAGACGGTACATGAAGATGCTCACGGGCAGCAGCGTGAGCGACGAGGCGTTGAGCACCAGGAACAAAATCTGCGCGTTGGTGGCTGTGTCGGGCCGCGGGTTCAGCGACTGCAGCGCGTGCATGGCCTTCAGGCCCATGGGCGTGGCGGCGTTGTCCAGCCCCAGCGCATTGGCGGCAAAGTTCAGCGTGATCAGCCCCACGGCGGGGTGGTCGCGCGGTACCTCGGGCATGAGCCGCGCAAACAGCGGCCCCAGCCAGCGCGCCAGCGCATCCAACAGGCCCGCCCGCTCGGCAATGCGCAGCAGGCCCAGCCACAGCGTGAGCGTGCCGAACAGCACCACCATGATCTCGACCGACAGCTTGGCCATGGCAAACAGGGCTTGCACCATGTCGGCAAACACCTGCGGGCTGCCGCCCAGCGCCCAGCGCAGGCTGGCCGACAGCCCGGCCACCACAAAAAAACCGATCCACAGCGCGTTCAGCATTGGTCAGCCTAGAAACCGCAGTTGGATGCGCCCGCCAGTGCCGTGATCGGCGCGCCAGGCAAGGCGAGACGACGCGGC
>JBKBUN010000238.1:0-1547 GCA_046289925.1 Burkholderiaceae bacterium
ACCAGACGCACCGCCATCAGCAAGACACCCACCGTGGCCAGCGGCAAGCCAAAGCTGCGGGCGTAATGGTGGGGCAGCACCACATACAGCGGCAGTGCCGCAAAGGCCAGCGGCAACCCCAACAGGCCATAGGAGAGCCCGGACCGCCAGGGCAGCGCGTGGACGTTGGCCAAGGGGGTCATGGGGCGCTTTCTGCCACTGCAGCCAGCAAGGCGCTGCGCAGCCGGGGCTCCGACGTCTGTGGCGACAGCCAGATGCCAAAGAAATGCTGCGCCAAATCGGCATCGCTGAGCTGGCCCAACAGCTGCCCGCCCCGCCACAAGCGCATGCCCTGGCCCGGCAGGTACAGCCCCGTCAGGCGGTCACCCGGCTGCACATCGGGCAGCCATTGCGCCAGTGCAGCCGTCCAGCGCGCCGCCTGTTGTGTGTCCAATGTGCGCTGGCGCCCTATTTCTTGGACCGAGCGCTCGGCAATCGCCTGGGCGCTGAACGCCCGGTGGTAGGTGAGTTCCAGCGCCAACGGGAAAGCCCCAAAGGTCTGGGCATCAAAGCCCGGGCCCACCCACAACCGGGCGTCATAAATGCGCAGGCCCAGAAAGCGCATCTGCCCCTCTCCCGCAAGCCGGGGCTGGCCCACGGCCTGGGCCACGGGATCGGGCAGCTCGGCCTGCGCCGGCGCCCCGCCCAGTGCGCCCAGCAACCCCACACAGGCCACGAGGTGGCGCAGGGTTTTCTGGCCAGTCATTTTGAATAAAAAGTGACGTTGAGGCATATGGCACCTGCGCTGTCAGCTATAAATTTTCAATCCTTGACCAGGGTGAACTGCACCACATCGATGTTGCCCACGCTGAAGGCCGCCTCGCAATACGCCAGGTAAAACTCCCAGGTGTGCAGGAAGCGCGTGTCAAAGCCCTGCATCAGCACCTGGCGACGCTGCTGCACAAACTGGTGGTGCCAGCGGCGCAGGGTCTCGGCATAGTCCTGGCCAAACGCGAATTCCTGCTCCACACGCAGCCCGGCGCGCTGGGCTTCGGCGCGCACGCGCTCGGTGCTGGGCAGACAGCCCCCGGGGAAGATGTACTGCTGGATGAAATCCGTGCCCCGGACATAGCGGTCAAACAGGGCGTCATCGATGACGATGGCCTGGATGCAGGCCTTGCCACCCGGCTTGAGCAGGCGCTGCACATGCGCAAAGTAGGTCGGCCAGTATTCGCGCCCCACGGCTTCCAGCATTTCGATGGAGCAGATGGCGTCGTAAGGGCCGTCCTGGATGTCGCGGTAGTCCTGCAGGCGCAGGTCCACCTGCTGCGCCACCCCGGCGGCTGCCATGCGCTGTTGGCCATAGGCCAGCTGCTCGGTCGACAGGGTGACGCCCACCACCTGGGCGCCATGGTCGACCGCAGCCATTTCGGCCAGCGCACCCCAGCCACAACCGATCTCCAGCACGCGCTGGCCAGGCTGTACCGCGGCGCTGTCCAGCGCCCGGCGGACCTTGGCGTGCTGCGCCTGGGTCAGGTCGCCCTGCAGATCCCCCTGGAACCAGGCCG
>JBKBUN010000239.1:0-1298 GCA_046289925.1 Burkholderiaceae bacterium
GGGCCAAAAGACGGTGAAAAATGAACCGCTGCGGCCCATTGGCAGCCGACGATTCCCAAGTCCGACAGGCTCCTAGGATCAGTCCATCTTCGCGCCCGACTTTTTCACCGCGTCGGCCCAGCGCGGCATTTCAGACGCCAGGAACTTCGCAAAGTCGTCCGCCCCAAGGAAAGCCGGGTCTGCTCCCTGCGCCACCATACGGCTGCGAATGTCGGGAGTCTCCAGCACCTGGCGGAAGGCGTCGCTGAGCTTGGCGACCACATCACGCGGCGTGCCCGCAGGGGCCAGAAAACCGTAGAACCCGACCACCTCGAAGTCTCGGATGCCCATTTCCATCACTGTAGGCACCTCGGGCAGCGCTGGATTGCGCAGTCGGCTCGTGACGGCCAGCGCGCGCACCTTGCCCTGCTTGTGATAGGCCGCGGCTTGCGGAATGCTCTCGGCCATGAACTGCACCTGCCCCCCCATCAGATCGGTGAAGGCCGGCGCACTGCCACGGTACGGAATGTGCACCATGAACAGCCCGGTGGAGGTTTTGAACATCTCCGGTACCAGGTGGCTGATGCCGCCGTTGCCGGCGGAACCAAAATTGATCTGCCCAGGCCGCGCGCGTGCGTAGTCGATAAACTCCTTCAGGTCCTTGACCGGCACCTGCGGATTCACCAGCAGCGCCAGCGGTTGCATGGCCGTGCGGGCGACGGGCACGAAGTCTTTGAGCGTGGCGTAGGGCAGCTTGCCGTAGAGCGCCGGGTTGATGACCATCACGCCCGTGTTGGCCAGCATCAGGGTGTGGCCGTCAGCTGGGGCTTTCATCACATCCTGCGCGCCCACAGTGCCGCCGGCCCCAGCCTTGTAGTCGATCACGACTGGCTGCCCCAGCACGGCCTGCAGGCGGTCGGACAGAAGGCGCGCGTGCTGGTCCAGCGGGCCACCGGCCGGAAAACCGATGACCACCCGGATAGGCTTGGACGGAAAGCTCTGCGCGGCGGCAGGTGCGAGCCCCGCCAGCATCAGGCACAGGCCGCCCGCCATTGCAAGCACGGTGCGTTTGCGAAACATTCGAAGCCATGGCATGGGGGGTCTCCAATCGGTTGAGGTTGAGAAGCGGGCAAGCGTTTTCTCGATTGTGCGCGGCCTCTGATGCACGCAACACCGGGGTACGCCCGTATGCGCGGCGCGTGAGGCGCGAGCCGCGGCCAGGAGCCTGTCGGACTTGGGGCGTCGAAAGCGAACAGGGGCCCCAGCGAGGACCGTTTTCGCCGTATTTGCAGCCCCATAGCGGGGCTATGGGGCCCCAA
>JBKBUN010000240.1:0-1229 GCA_046289925.1 Burkholderiaceae bacterium
GTGCCTCCTTGCGCACAGGAGTGCACCGCGTTGTCTCGCCTTGCCTGGCGCGCCGATCACGGCACTGGCGGGCGCATCCAACTGCGGTTTCTAGGTTGAAAGATGATGGAGACTCCCCGCGCGTTACAAGCTGCTGCGGCCCTGGCGCCGCGGCCACCGCTGCTGCTGGCGCCGATGGAGGGGCTGCTCGACTTCGTGCTGCGCGATGTGCTCACCCGCGTGGGCGGGGTCGACCGCTGCGTGTCCGAGTTCATCCGCGTCACCGGCACGCTGCTGCCCGATCGGGTGTTCTTGCGCTACATGCCGGAGCTGGCCCACGGCAGTCGCACGGCGGCGGGCGTGCCGGTGCGCGCGCAACTGCTGGGCTCTGATCCGGCTTGCCTGGCCGAGAACGCGGCCCGCCTGGCTGAACTGGGGGCCGAGGGCATTGACCTGAACTTTGGCTGCCCGGCCAAGGTGGTCAACCGCCACGGCGGCGGTGCTGCGCTGCTGCAGGAGCCCGAGCGCATCGCCCACATCGTGGCCGCCGTGCGCCGCGCGGTGCCGGCCGCGCTGCCGGTGTCGGCCAAGATGCGCCTGGGCTACCGCGACCGCTCGCTGGCCGTGGCCTGCGCCCAGGCCATGGAGGCCGGCGGTGCCTGCGAGCTGGTGGTGCATGCGCGCACCAAGGAAGACGGCTACCGCCCCCCGGCGTACTGGGAGGAGATTCCTGCCATCCGCGCGGCGGTGCGACTGCCGGTGGTGGCCAACGGTGAGATCTGGACGGTGGCCGACGCCCAGCGCTGCCGCACCCAGGCGGGCACTGCCGCGCTGATGCTGGGTCGCGGCATCGTGGCCGACCCGGGGCTGGCGCGTGCGATTCGCGCCGCCGACGCGGGCCTGCCTGGCACCGACGAAGTGACCTGGCCCATGCTGCTGCCGCAGCTGGGTGTGTTCTGGCAGCGGGTGTGCGAAGGCCTCACGCCCAACCAGCGCGCGGGCCGTCTCAAGCAGTGGCTGAACCTGCTGCGCCGCCGCTACCCCGAGGCGCAGCACGCCTTTGACACCGTGCGCACCATGACCGACCAGCGCGCCATCACGGCCTGGCTGGGCAGCTTGCCCGGCGTGGACTTCGGCGCACCGTTGCAGGCCAGGCCCTAGGAGTCTGTCGGGCTTGGGAATCGTCGGCTGCAAATGGGCCGCAGCGGTCCATTTTTCACCGTCTTTTGGCCCCATAGCTCCACTATGGG
>JBKBUN010000241.1:0-758 GCA_046289925.1 Burkholderiaceae bacterium
CGGCCACGGCCATGAAGAGGTTGTTGAACACCTCCAGCATCACCGGATCGGCGTCCGTGCCGATGGCCTTGCGGCTGGGCAGGGCGACGGTCCGCTCCAGGACGAGGTTCAGTTGCGCGTCGACGCATGCGCGCCAGCCGGGCTCGACGACAGTGGTGCCTGTGGCTTCGCGGATGATCGCAGGCCCCGGGACCTCGGCGCCGACCGCCAGCGCCTCCCGGTCGAACACCGGCGTGGCGCGGACCTCGCCCGCCATCCGCGCCTCGACGGTGGCCAGCGGCGTCGGCGCGCCCCTCTCAGCGCTGGCGCCGAAGCTCGGACGCTCGCCCGCATCCGCATGGCCGATCGCCTCGACCGACAGGGTCTCGACGACCAGCGGCGTCGTCGGCGAGATGAAACCGAAGCGACGCTGGTGGAGCTCTTCGAAGACTGCCCGGACTTCGGTGGGCTCCCCGAACGGAACGACCAGCGGCGTGTCCGTTCCCGCGTACTTGACCCGCAGGCTCGCCACGGTCTCCAGCGACGCCATCGGCACGTCCTGCGCGCGCAACGCGGCTTCCGCCTCGGCGGCCAGGCGTCCCGCGCGCTCGGCCAGATCATCGGCCTTGTCCAGGGGCCGCTCGACCGTCTCCTCGCGGATCAGCCGCAGGTCCGCCAGGCCCATGCCGTAGGCCGACAGCACGCCGGCGAAGGGGTGGATCATCACCTTGGTCATGCCCAGGGCGTCGGCCACCAGACACGCGTGCTGCCCGCCCGCG
>JBKBUN010000241.1:768-1050 GCA_046289925.1 Burkholderiaceae bacterium
CCAAAGCAGGCCAGCACATAGCGGGTCACGTCATAGCCGCGCTGGATCGAGATCTGCCGCACCGCCTTGGCCATGTTCTCGACGGCGATGGTGACGAAGCCCTCTGCGACCGCCTGGGGGGTCATCGCGCGGCCGGTCGCGGCGGCGATCTGCGCCGCCATGGCCTCGAAGCCCCGCGTGACGGCCGCGACGTCGAGCGGCTGATCGGCGTTTGGGCCAAACACCCTCGGGAAGAACTCGGGCCGCAGCTTGCCCAGCATGACGTTGCAGTCGGTGACGGTC
>JBKBUN010000242.1:0-1007 GCA_046289925.1 Burkholderiaceae bacterium
GTAGTCGTGGATTTCGGTCACCGTGCCCACGGTGGAGCGAGGGTTGTGGCTGGTGGCCTTTTGCTCGATGCTGATGGCAGGCGACAGCCCTTCGATCAGGTCTACATCGGGCTTGTCCAGCCGCCCCAAAAATTGCCGCGCGTAGGCCGACAGGCTCTCCACATAGCGCCGTTGGCCCTCGGCGTACAGCGTGTCGAACGCCAGGCTCGACTTGCCCGAACCCGACAGCCCCGTGATCACCACGAGTTGGTTGCGCGGAATGTCCAGGTCGATGTTTTTGAGGTTGTGCGTGCGCGCACCGCGGATGCTGATGCGCTGCTCGCGCAGGGCGCGGGCAAGGTACGCGCCGTCGGCAGCAGAGGTGTCTCGATCGCGTTGCTGGGTCACGGAAGGGGTTCGACGCAGGAAAACCGACCATGATAGGGTAGTGGCTGATCGGCTGTTGGCGCTGTGCTGGTATCTTGAGACCGGAACATGCCGCAAGCCATTCGCTTTCGCTGAACCACGGCAGCACGCAAGATGCGGCCAGCAGTGACGCAATCCTCACCCTGCCATCGCCGGGCAGCGCGGGTTCGCTGGGCGCCAACCGAAGCATCGTGATCGACGGCGAGCGGCTTCTCGGGCAGCGACACCATCAAGCCCAAAGTCAAAGCGTCGACCGACACAGCGGCCTACACCGTCAGCGCAAACCCTGGCGATGCCGCGCGAACGGATGCCACTTCCCCCCTCACCGTTGCCATGCCCCCGGCCTCCTTGGCTGGGGCATGCTGCACCGCACGGTGGCTTGGAGTTCCGTGCCGCCGGGTGCTCGGGGGACGTGAGCCGACGTTGTCCTGCCCGGATCCACAGCCCGTTGGTGCGGCGTTCTGAGGCGGGCCTGCCAGTTCGGCGGATGGCCGCTGCTGGGTGGCATGGACTGTCGCCGTGCTCAGCCTAGAAACCGCAGTTGACCGCTTGTTCGCACTGAAAAGTTCTGATGTCCGTTGAAGTTGCGCCTTGTGGGCATG
>JBKBUN010000243.1:0-939 GCA_046289925.1 Burkholderiaceae bacterium
ACTGCACAAGGGCGTCCGTGGTGTGCAGAGGTATGGGATTGCCTGTCACTTCCAAGTGTATCGGTTAGTTCTCGCCGTCAAGGGCTGCGCGCCCGGGCGGGCGCGTGCGGCCGATGGCCGGTTCACCCTTGACCGCTGCGCTGCGAACCGATCCAGAGAAAGTAGGCAATCCCGCCCACTTCCTGGAGTCCAACAAATGACCGCTTCGCACATCGACCTTTTCACCCTTGACGACAACGGCCAGTTCCAACTGGCGACCGCCGAGCAAGTCATTAAGGCCGCCTTGGCCATCCTTGACGAAAAGGTGATGCGCAACGGTCTGATCTCCGCGCCGGCCGACGCCGGCAACTACTTCTCGCTGCGACTCGGGGATCTGGAGCACGAGGTGTTCGCGGCCATCTTCCTGGACGCGCAGAACCGCATCATCGAGTACACCGAACTATTCCGGGGCACGCTCACGCAGACCAGCGTGTACCCGCGCGAAGTCGTCAAGACCGCGCTGCGCCTGAACGCGGCCGCTGCGATCTTCGCTCACAACCATCCGTCCGGGGTGCCCGAGCCGTCGCGCGCCGATGAGCACCTGACCAAAGTGCTGAAGGATGCGCTCGCCCTGGTGGACGTGCGCGTGCTTGATCACATCGTCGTCGCCGGCGGGGCTACCGTGTCCTTCGCCCAACGAGGGCTGCTCTGATGAGCGCCCGGCCGGGTGAAAACCCGGCAAAACTCCCCGGAGGGGCGTTTTGCACGGTAGTTTTAACGACCGTTTTTCATGCCCGAAAAACAGGCATTGAAACATACCTTTTAATTACTGTGTATTCCGGTAGAATTTGCCGTTTTCTGACTAATAGCTACCGAGAGGCCCCCATGAGCGAGCACCGCCCGATCTACGGCGCGAATACAGCCGTTTTGAGCGACTTCCCCGAGCCGGTGAGGGCAACC
>JBKBUN010000244.1:0-901 GCA_046289925.1 Burkholderiaceae bacterium
GGCGAGGATCTGGGCCCCATGTCGCCCATCGGGCAGCAGCACTTCGATGGCCTCGCACACGCTGTGTACGGCGCTGGTCAGCGTCTGGATGCGGCGCACCCCCGAAATCCTCACCCGCAGACTGCCCTGTGCAAAGATGGCTTCGAAAGCCCCGCGGATGGCCGCCGCCCCCAGTAGGCGCGCGCCGCCAGGATGCACGCAGACGATGTCCTCGTCGTCCGCCCAACAGGCCATCAAGCGCTCCACGTCGCCGGCCTGCAAAGCTTCATAGAACGCTGTCTCGACATCGTCGGCAGATCCAGCCAACATGAGCTTGGTGGGACGGTGGTGGGCCATGGCAAATACCGCGTCGTGGTCAAGGGCAACGATTGTGCAGCGCAGCGCGCGCATCCTGCCAGGCAGGGGGAATGCAGGCACATGCGATCTGCTGCATTTGTGGCGCACCGCGCAATCGGCATGCGCTGTCCCGCCAGAGCCCCCGGGCCTGGTCGTGGGCGTCGTCACAAGGTGCCGCAGACGCCGCTTGGATCGCTTCGCGCCCGGCACCTCCGAGGGCGCTCTGCGTTTGAGCAGGCAGCCTTCCCTCCCGATGGGCTTCGTTCCGGGTGCAATTCACCGTCCACGCCTGCCTGGGGCCTGGGGGCAGTTGCTGTCGCTATGGGCTATGGGCCACACGACTGAGCCCACTTGCAACGGCCAAGCCAAGCCGAAGGCACACCATATCATTCTAAAAACAAACGCTATCGACCATAAAACACACTCAATTGTTTGCAATACCGGAATAGTCAATTCGCGACTTCGCGGTTTTTCTCTGAACGAGGCCGGCGTACAGTACATCCCATCGATGAGCCGAACCGCAAGGCGACTCACCGAACCCGCAGCCTCAAGGCCCCGTGTCCCG
>JBKBUN010000245.1:0-874 GCA_046289925.1 Burkholderiaceae bacterium
CCGGGCAACTTCATCACCGCCGGCAACGCCAGCCAGCTGTCGGACGGCGCCGCCGCCGTCGTGGTGATGGAAGCCAAGGAGGCCGCGCGCCGCGGCCGTGAGCCTCTGGGCGCCTTCCGCGGCTTCGCCATCGCCGGCTGCGAGCCCGACGAGATGGGCATCGGTCCGGTCTTCGCCGTGCCGCGCCTGCTCGAGCGTCACGGCCTGAAGGTCGACGACATCGACCTGTGGGAACTGAACGAAGCCTTCGCCAGCCAGTGCCTCTACAGCCGCGACCGCCTGGGCATCGATCCGGAGAAGTACAACGTCAACGGCGGCTCGATCGCCATCGGTCACCCCTTCGGCATGACCGGCGCCCGCTGCGCCGGCCACCTGCTGCTGGAAGGCAAGCGCCGCAAGGCCAAGCTGGGCGTCGTGACCATGTGCATCGGCGGCGGCATGGGGGCTGCGGGCCTGTTCGAAATCTTCTGATGTCGATCAGACCGGAGAACGGCGCCCACCCTTAATGAGATCTGGATCGCGCAACGCGATCCAGAGCGGCGCCGCGAAGCGTGCAGACACAAGACGACTTCGGCCAAAGCAAAAGGGCTCCCGAACCGGGAGCCCTTTCGTTTTCATGCCGTCCAAAAGCGATCAGAACTCTTCCCAATCGTCGCGAACGGCCACGGCGGCGGCGGAGGACGAGGCCCGAGCGGGTCTCGCCGACACGGCGGGACGCGGCGCCGGCGCTTCGGCCGGCGGGCGGTAGTTGACGCGCGGCGCGGCCTGGGACGTCGCCATCGCCCCTTCGGCCACGCGGAAGCGCGCAACCATTTCGGCCAGCGCCTTGGCCTCGTTCTTGAGCGAATGGGTCGCGGCCGTGGCTTCTTCGACC
>JBKBUN010000246.1:0-863 GCA_046289925.1 Burkholderiaceae bacterium
TAACCCTTCACCGTTTCTTGCTGAACGCTCCGCGCGGCGTGCTGGTCGATCATCGCAACGGCAACGGGCTGGATTGTCGGCGGTTCAATCTTCGCGCGGCGACCCCAGCGCAGAACAACGCCAATCGGCGCACCCGGTCATCGGGGTGGCGGGGCGTACGGAAGGTCAGAGGGCAGTGGTGGGCGGTGATTAAGGAGGGCGAGCAGCAGTTGAAGCTTGGCCCGTTCAACAGCGCTCTGGCCGCAGCATGGGCTTACAACCGCGAAGCCACCCGCATTCATGGCGAGTTTGCCTTGCTGAACAAACTGAACGCATGGACGTGAGAGTTTAAGTGCGAAAGAAGCAATGATGTGACCTGATGAGGCCGTCAGCCTATCCGGCTCCATCTGGTGAAAATCGCATTTGAAACAATAGGATAAGTATAGCGCCAGCCGCAGCACAATCTTATCCCAAAACAGATGCGCTACCAGGCTGCGCTACGCTCCGAAACATCGGCAGGCGGCTGCTCTACAGGGGTTCGGCGCGCGGATCAACAAAGGCGCGCACCTGTTTACTTCGGAAAGATGCGATGCACCACGCGGTCGCCGGGCAGGATACCCAGTTGCGCGGCGCGGCCGCCGGCGATTTCGAGAACGCCCAGCACAGGACCGCCCGACGCGAGCGGCGTTAGATCATGCGGCCGCGCGTTGCGAGCGATGGACAAGACGCGACCGTCCGCCTGGATGTAGAGGATATCCAGTGGAATAAGCGTGTTCTTCATCCAGTAGGCGACCGGTTGAGGACGCTTGTAGGTAAAGAGCATCCCGCGATCCGGCGCGAGCGATTTGCGGAACATCAGTCCCCGCTCCTGCTCGGCTTTCGTG
>JBKBUN010000024.1:0-7846 GCA_046289925.1 Burkholderiaceae bacterium
ATAGCGGGGCTATGGGGCCAAAAGACGGTGAACAATGGACTGCTGAGGCCCATTTGCAGCCGACGATTCCCAAGTCCGACAGACTCCTAAGGGCGCGGTGTTGGCCGGGCCGTCAGGCGCCCAGCGCCTGGACCACCGCGTCGCCCATTTGCGCCGTGCCCACCTTGGTAGTGCCTTCGCTGTAGATGTCGGGCGTGCGCAGGCCCTGGGCCAGCACCTTCTGCACGGCGGCCTCAATGCGCTGGGCTGCGGCTTCCTGGTTCAGGCTGAAGCGCAGCATCATGGCGGCGCTCAAGATGGTGGCCAGCGGGTTGGCCACGCCCTTGCCGGCAATGTCTGGCGCGCTGCCGTGGCTGGGCTCGTACAGACCCTGGTTGCTGCTGTTCAGGCTGGCCGAGGGCAGCATGCCGATGGAGCCGGTGAGCATGGAGGCTTCGTCGGACAGGATGTCGCCGAACATGTTGCCGGTCACGATCACATCGAAGGCCTTGGGCTTCTTCACGAGTTGCATGGCTGCGTTGTCCACGTACATGTGTTCCAGTTCGACGTCCTGGTAGTCCTTGTGCACTTCGGTGACCACGTCCTTCCAGAACTGAAACGTCTCCAGCACGTTGGCCTTGTCCACGCTCGTGACTTTCTTGCGCCGCTTGCGGGCGGCTTCAAAGGCCACGCGCGCAATGCGCTCGATCTCGGGGCGCGAGTAGCGCATGGTGTCGAAGGCTTCGTCGGTGCCGGGGAAGTGGCCGTCCACCGCCGTGCGGCGACCGCGCGGCTGGCCGAAGTAGATGTCGCCCGTCAGCTCGCGGATGATGAGGATGTCCAGACCTGCCACCAATTCGGGCTTGAGGCTTGAGGCATGTGTGAGTTGCTCGTAGCAGATGGCCGGACGGAAGTTGGCAAACAGGCCCAAGTGCTTGCGCAGGCCCAGGATGGCCTGCTCGGGGCGCAGCGGGCGGTCGAGCTTGTCGTACTTCCAGTCGCCCACGGCGCCGAACAGGATGGCGTCGGCCTCTTGAGCGAGCTTGAGCGTGGACTCGGGCAGCGGGTGGCCGTGCGCCTCGTAGGCAGCGCCGCCCACCAGGGCCGATTCCATCTCCAGCTTCAGGTCCAGGGCGCGCAAGACCTTGACGGCTTCGGCCACGATTTCGGTACCAATGCCATCGCCTGGCAGGACTGCAATTTTCATGTGTTGCTCTTGTTTTGATAGCTACTCGTGCTTGATTTATAAGCACGAGCAAGGGATTTCATGCTGGGTTCAGCCCACCATGGTGTGCGCCAGCCAGGGCTTGGTGGCCAGGCGCTCGGCTTCGAAGGCACGGATTTTGTCGGCATGGCGCAGCGTCAGGCCGATGTCGTCAAGGCCGTTGAGCAAGCAGTACTTGCGGAAGGCCTGTACTTCGAACGGGATCTCTTGGCCCTGCGGCTGCACGATGACCTGGCGTTCGAGGTCGATGGTCAGGCGGTAGCCGGGAAAGGCGTGCACTTCGTCGAACAGTTGCGACACCGTGGCCTCGGGCAACACGATGGGCAGCAGCCCGTTCTTGAAGCAGTTGTTGAAGAAGATGTCGGCAAAGCTTGGCGCGATGATGGCGCGAAAGCCGTACTGGTCGAGCGCCCAGGGGGCGTGTTCACGGCTGGAGCCGCAGCCGAAGTTCTTGCGCGCCAGCAGGATGCTGGCGCCCTGGTAGCGCGGCTGGTTGAGCACGAAGTCCGGGTTGGGCTTGCGTTGGCTTTCGGGGATGCCAGGTTCGCCTTTGTCGAGGTAGCGCCACTCGTCAAACAGATTGGGGCCGAAGCCGGTTTTTTTAATCGACTTGAGGAATTGCTTGGGGATGATGGCGTCGGTGTCGACGTTGTCCCGGTCCATGGGCGCAACCAGCCCCTGGTGGATGGTGAATTTCTGCATAGGGGGGCTTATTTGTTGGCGGCGCGCTCGATGGCGCTGCCGGCTTTTTGCACATCCTGACCCATGCCCTTGACGGTGTTGCAGCCGCTGAGCAGCAGCGCGAAGGCGACGGCGATGAGGGCGGTGAGTTGGTTCATGTCAGGTTCTCCTTGGGGTAGGTCAGACAAATTGGCGGATGTCGACAAAATGGCCGTGCACGGCGGCCGCGGCGGCCATGGCGGGGCTGACGAGGTGGGTGCGCCCGCCCGCGCCCTGGCGGCCCTCGAAGTTGCGGTTGCTGGTCGAGGCGCAGCGCTCGCCGGGCTCCAGGCGGTCGGCGTTCATGGCCAGGCACATGCTGCAGCCGGGTTCGCGCCATTCAAAGCCCGCCGCCTTGAAGACTTCATGCAGGCCTTCGCGTTCGGCTTGTTCTTTCACCAGGCCCGAGCCGGGGACCACCATGGCGAGCTTGACGTTGCCCGCCACCTTGCGACCCAGGCGTTTGACCACGGCAGCGGCTTCGCGGATGTCTTCGATGCGGCTGTTGGTGCATGAGCCGATGAACACCTTGTCCACCGTGATGTCGTTGATTGGCTTGCCGGGCTGAAGGCCCATATAGGTCAAGGCCCGTTCGATGGCCCCGCGCTTGACGGCGTCTATCTCCTTGTCGGGGTCGGGCACGCGGGCGTCCACGCCCACGACCATTTCGGGCGAGGTGCCCCAGGTCACTTGCGGCACGATCTCGGCGGCGTCGAGCCTCACCACCGCGTCGAATTTCGCATCGGCGTCGGAATGCAGGGTCTTCCAGTAGGCCACGGCCTGCTCCCATTCCACCCCGCTGGGCGCCATGGGACGGCCCTTTACGTAGTCGATGGTCTTGTCGTCTACCGCCACCAGGCCCGCACGCGCACCCGCCTCGATGGCCATGTTGCACACGGTCATGCGGCCTTCCATGCTCATGGCACGGAAAACGGAGCCCGCAAACTCAATGGTGTAGCCCGTGCCGCCGGCCGTGCCGATCTTGCCGATGATGGCCAGCACCACGTCCTTGGGCGTTACGCCCGGTGCCAGCGTGCCGTCTACCTGGATCAGCATGTTCTTGGCCTTTTTGGCCAGCAGCGTCTGCGTGGCCAACACATGCTCGACCTCACTGGTGCCGATGCCGTGCGCCAGGGCGCCAAAAGCGCCGTGGGTGGAGGTGTGCGAGTCGCCGCAGACCACCGTCATGCCCGGCAGGGTGGCACCGTTTTCGGGGCCTACCACATGCACGATGCCCTGGCGCTTGTGCATGAACGGAAAGAACGCCGCCGCGCCGGTCTGGGCGATGTTGGCGTCCAGCGTGGTGATTTGTTCCTTGCTGATTGGGTCGGCAATGCCGTCGTAGCCCAGTTCCCAGCCCGTGGTGGGGGTGTTGTGATCGGCCGTGGCGACGATGGAACTCGCACGCCACACCTTGCGGCCCGCTTGGCGCAGCCCTTCAAAGGCTTGCGGGCTGGTCACTTCATGCACCAGGTGTCGGTCGATGTAGAGGATGGACGTGCCGTCCTCTTCGGTGTGGACGACATGCTCGTCCCAGATCTTGTCGTACAGGGTGCGTCCCATGGGGCGTTCTCTTTCAGGTGGGGTGTTGCAATTCTAGGAGCCTGTCGGACTTGGGGTGTCGAAAGCGAACATGAGCCCCAGCGAGGACCGTTTTCGCCGTGTTTGCAGCCCTATAGCGGGGCTATGGGGCCCAAAGACGGTGAAAAATGGACCGCTGCGGCCCATTTGCAGCCGACGATTCTCAAGTCCGACAGGCTCCTAGGGTTGGGGTACAGGGCTCGGCAGCAGGTGTTCTACCAGCAGCCGGGCGGTGGTGGGCAGCGCGTCAAAGTCGCGGGCTACCAGGTGCAGTTCACGGTGTGCCCAGTTGTCCGACAGGGCCACCGCACTCAGGCGGCCCATGCCGCGCATCAGCGCGAACGCTCTGTCGGGAACCAGGCCCACGCCCAGGCCGTTGTCGATCATGCGGCACATGGCATCCAGGCCCGTCACCTGAATGCGCTGGTGCAGCGCCCGGCCTGCAGCGGCTGCAGCGGCTCGCATGGCCAGGCTGATGCTGCTGTGCGCATGCAGGCCCACAATGTCCCAGTCGAGCGCCTGCTCAAACGCAATGCACGCGTGCTGCGTGAGCGCGTGGCCCTCGGGCGCGACCAGCACCAGGCGGTCGCTGCGGTACAGACGGTGCTGCAGGTCAATGCCTGCCAGGGCGGTGGAGCCGGCGTCGCAGATGCCGAGGTCGGCCGCGCCCTCCTGCACCGCGTGCACGACTTCGCTGCTCAGGTGCTCTTGCAGGTCGATCTTGATCTGGCTGTAGCGCCGTGCAAATGCGCCCAGATCTTCGGGCAGAAATTCGACGATGGCCGAGATGTTGGCGTGCATGCGCACATGGCCGCGTATGCCGTCGGCGTACTCGCCCAGCTCGCTTTGCATGCGCTCCAGGCCAAATAGCACGGCGCGCGCATGGTGCAGCAGGCTCTCGCCTGCGGGGGTCAGCGTCACGCCGCGGCTGTGGCGGTAGAGCAGGGGGGTGTCTACCGCCGCCTCCAGATCGGACAGCCGTTTGCTGATGGCCGAGGCTGCAATGAACTCCCGCTCTGCCGCGCGGCCGATGCTACCCAGCTCGCACACCGCCACGAAGAGCTGGAGCGAGGTCAGATCGATGCGGCGCGCAAAACTGCGCTCGGATCTTTTCATGTGAGGAGGATGGGGCTTCTTTTTTCGCGATGGCAGCCTATTTTGGAGTGAATTTTTATTGCGTGCCATCGCGAAAGGAGAATGCTATGCTGCCCGCAAGGCATTGCGTGAGCCCCTAGGAGCCTGTCGGGCTTGGGAATCGTCGGCTGCATGCCAATGGCAAAGGGGCCGCAGCGGTCCATTGTTCACCGTCTTTGGGCCCCATAGCCCCGCTATGGGGCTGCCAACACGGCGAAAACGGTCTCGTTGGGGCGCATGTTCGCTTGCGACGCCCCAAGTCCGACAGGCCCTGGCACCGCGAGGCGTGCAGCGGAGGCTGGCGGCTTCGCCAAGGCTGCGGTGCGCCTCAGAGCACGACCACGCTGTCGTGCTCGGGCACGGTGGCTTGGCAGTGCAGCTCGTGCTCGATGCGCTCGCGCATGTGGTCGGCAGCGCCCATCTCGCCGTGCACGACAAACACCTGCCGTGGCCTGTGGCGCATGCTGCGCAGCCAGGTTAGCAACTGCGCTCCGTCGGCATGCGCCGATGCCGAACTCAGCCGCACCACCTCGGCCCGCACGTTCACATCTTGCCCATGGATGCGGATGCTTTTTTCGCCGTCGGCCAGGCGTGCGCCGCGCGTGCCGGGAGCCTGGTGACCTGTGAGAATGATCATGTTGCGGTGGTCGCCCGCATGCAGCGCCAGATGGTGCAGCACGCGGCCACCGGTGGCCATGCCACTGGCAGCCAGTATCACCATGGGACCGTGCAGCCGGGCCAGCGCCTTGGATTCGTCGGTCGTCTGCACCATGGTGGCCGCGTGCGTGAGCGTCTGAACGTCGCGTGCGCTCAGGCGCAGTGCGTCCAGGTGGTGTTGCAGCAGTCCGGTGGTGCTCACGGCCATAGGGCTGTCAAGAAACACCTTGAGCGATGCCGGAATCGCTCCACGCGCCTTGAGTTGTGCAATGGCATGCAGCATGACCTGGGCGCGCCCCACGGCGAATACCGGCACCACTGCAATCCCTCCATGTGCTGCCAGCCGTTGCAAAGCGGGGCCGAGTTCGTCCAGCACATCGACTTCGGGGTGCAAGCGGTCGCCGTAGGTGGATTCCAGCAGAACGGTGTCGGCATCGGGCGGCGCTTCGGGTGGCTTCATCAGCAGGTCGTCCGGGCGGCCCAGGTCGCCCGAAAACAGGATGCGCCGCCCCGCGACTTCGAGCAGCACACTGGCTGCGCCCAGGATATGGCCGGCGGGCGAGAAGGTCGCGCGCCAGCCCGGCAGCGGCTCAAAGCTCTTGCCAAATGCATGCACCTGAAACTGCTTGAGGCAGTGCAGTGCATCGAGCCGCGTGTACAGCGGCAGTGCGGGATTGTGCTGACTCAGCCGGTGGCGGTTCAGATACGCAGCGTCTTCCTCTTGCAGATGGCCGCTGTCGGGCAGCAGGATCGCGCACAAGTCGCGCGTGCCCGGCGTGCTATGGATCTTGTGGGCAAATCCGTCGCGCGCGAGCAGTGGCAGGTAGCCGCTGTGGTCCAGGTGGGCATGGGTGAGCACGACCGCGTTGATTTGGTCCGGCGCGAGCGGCAAGGGCTGCCAGTTGCGCAGGCGCAGCGGCTTGTAGCCCTGGAACAGACCGCAGTCCACGAGCAATGAGCGGCCATCGTATTGCACCAGGTATTTGGAGCCAGTGACGGTGCCGACACCGCCCAAGAAGCGAAGCGTGAGATCCATGTGTATCTCCAGGCCCAGAAGGCAGTCCGTGGGAGCGATGGGTAGCACTGTCGTCCATCGTAGTCCGGTGTGCTCTTGATGTCTGTCAAAGAATCGGTGTTCGGCGCACGCGAGTGTCCAGACCATGCAAAACAAAAAAGGCCCGCTGGTACGGGCCTTGAAGCGCAGAGCAATACCGCTTAGGTGAAGAAGTTCTTCAGCCGATCGGTCCAGCTTTCACCGCTGGGCGAGTGGCGTGCCCCGCCTTTCTTGAGCGATTCTTCCAGTTCGCGCAGCAGCTTGCGCTGGTACTCGGTGAGCTTGACCGGTGTTTCCACCACGATGTGGCAGTACAGGTCGCCTGGGTAGCTGGAGCGAACCCCCTTGATACCCTTGCCGCGCAGGCGAAACTGCTTGCCCGCCTGGGTGCCTTCCGGGATGTCGATGGCCGCCTTGCCTTGCAGCGTGGGCACTTCGATCTCGCCGCCCAGTGCGGCCGTGATGAAGCTGACCGGCACTTGGCAATGCAGGTCGTCGCCATCACGCTCGAAGATGTCGTGCTTCTTGATGCGGATCTCGATGTACAGGTCGCCCGGGGGGCCACCGTTCATGCCGGGCTCGCCGTTGCCGGTGCTGCGGATGCGCATGCCATCGTCGATGCCGGCCGGGATCTTCACCTCCAGCGTCTTTTGCTTCTTGATCTTGCCCTGGCCGTGGCAACTGGGGCAGGGCTCGGGGATGATCTTGCCAGTGCCGCGGCAGTGCGGGCAGGTCTGCTGCACGCTGAAAAAGCCCTGGCGCATTTGTACCGTGCCTGTGCCCTGACAGGTGCCGCAGGTTTTGGCGCTGGTGCCGGGCTTGGCGCCGCTGCCATGGCAGGTGTCGCAACTTTCCCACGAGGGGATGCGGATTTGCGCATCCTTGCCGCGCGCCGCTTCCTCCAGCGTGATCTCCATCGCATAGCTCAGGTCGCTGCCGCGGTACACCTGGCGGCCACCGCCCCGGCGCCCCTGGCCGAACATGTCGCCGAAAATGTCGCCAAAGGCCTCGGCAAAGCCCCCAAAGCCTTCTGCGCCAGGGCCTCCATGGCCGCGCATGTTCGGGTCCACGCCCGCATGGCCGTACTGGTCGTAGGCCGCACGTTTCTGGCCGTCCGACAGCATCTCGTAGGCCTCCTTGGCCTCCTTGAACTTCTCTTCGGCCTGCTTGGCGGCATCCCCCTGATTGCGGTCAGGGTGGTACTTCATCGCCAGCTTGCGATAGGCTTTCTTGATGTCCTCGTCCGAGGCGTTCCTGGGAACGCCCAGCACTTCGTAATAGTCGCGTTTGGACATGGTCTTGATGGTGCCCTGTTGGAACGGGAACGCCGCGCGAGCCCCATGAGGAGCCCGGCGCGGCGGATGACGTCACCGGATGGGGATCAGCCCTTCTTGACTTCCTTCACCTCGGCGTCGACCACGTTGTCGTCGTCGACCTTGGCCGAGGAGCCGGGGGCGCCCCCCGGCCCGGCCCCCCCCCAGGGGGGCAGGGCGGCC
>JBKBUN010000024.1:7856-26343 GCA_046289925.1 Burkholderiaceae bacterium
GCATTGGTCTTGTCGTCGATGGCGGCCTTGTCGTCGCCCTTGAGGGCTTCTTCCAGGGCCTTCACGGCGGCGGTGATGGCGTCCTTCTCGCTGGCTTCGAGTTTGTCGCCATGCTCGGCCAGGCTCTTTTTGACGCTGTGCACTGCCGCCTCGCCCTGGTTGCGGGCCTGCACCAGTTCGAGTTTCTTTTTGTCGTCGGCGGCGTTCAGCTCGGCGTCTTTCACCATTCTCTGGATCTCTTCCTCAGAGAGGCCGGAGTTCGCCTTGATGGTGATCTTGTTCTCCTTGCCCGTGCCCTTGTCCTTGGCGCTGACGTGCAGGATGCCGTTGGCGTCGATGTCGAAGGTCACTTCGATCTGCGGAACGCCGCGCGGCGCTGGCGGAATGCCTTCGAGGTTGAACTCACCCAGCAGCTTGTTGCCGCTGGCCATTTCACGCTCACCCTGGAACACCTTGATCGTCACGGCCGGCTGGTTGTCATCGGCCGTCGAGAAGGTCTGTGCGAACTTCGTCGGAATGGTGGTGTTCTTCGTGATCATCTTGGTCATCACGCCACCCAGGGTCTCAATGCCCAGCGACAGCGGTGTCACGTCCAGCAGCAGCACGTCCTTGCGGTCGCCCGACAGCACTTGACCTTGGATGGCTGCGCCCACGGCCACGGCCTCGTCCGGGTTCACGTCTTTGCGCGGCTCCTTGCCGAAGAACTCCCTGACCTTCTCCTGCACCTTGGGCATACGGGTCATGCCACCCACCAGGATCACGTCGTGAATGTCAGAGACGCTCACACCTGCGTCCTTGATGGCAGTGCGGCAGGGGGCGATGGTGCGCTCGATCAGATCCTCGACCAGGCTCTCCAGCTTGGCGCGTGTGAGCTTGATGTTCAGGTGCTTCGGGCCCGACGCGTCGGCCGTGATGTAGGGCAGGTTGATGTCGGTCGCAGCCGAGCTTGACAGCTCGATCTTGGCTTTCTCCGCGGCTTCCTTCAGGCGCTGCAGGGCCAGCACATCCTTGGACAGGTCGACGCCCTGTTCTTTTTTGAACTCGCTGATGATGTAGTCGATGATGCGCTGATCGAAGTCTTCGCCGCCCAGGAAGGTGTCGCCGTTGGTCGACAGCACTTCGAACTGCTTTTCACCATCGACATCGGCGATCTCGATGATGGACACGTCGAACGTGCCGCCGCCCAGGTCATACACGGCGATCTTGCGGTCGCCCTTTTCCTGCTTGTCCAGGCCAAAGGCCAGGGCTGCAGCGGTAGGCTCGTTGATGATGCGCTTGACGTCCAGGCCGGCGATGCGGCCGGCGTCCTTGGTGGCTTGGCGCTGGGCGTCGTTGAAGTAGGCTGGCACCGTGATCACTGCCTCGGTCACAGGTTCGCCCAGATAGTCCTCGGCGGTTTTCTTCATCTTGCGCAGCACTTCGGCGCTGATCTGGGGCGGAGCCAGCTTCTTGCCGCGCACTTCCACCCAGGCGTCGCCGTTGTCGGCCTTGCAGATGTTGTAGGGCATCAGGTCGATGTCCTTCTGGACTTCTTTTTCTTCGAACTTGCGGCCAATCAGGCGCTTGGCGGCGTAGATCGTGTTCTTGGGGTTGGTCACGGCCTGGCGCTTGGCCGAGGCGCCGACCAGAATCTCGCCGTCTTCCTGGTAAGCGATGATCGATGGCGTGGTACGCGCGCCTTCGCTGTTTTCGATCACTTTGGTGGTGTTGCCCTCCATGATGGCCACGCAGCTGTTGGTGGTCCCGAGGTCAATGCCGATGATTTTTCCCATATGAGTTCTCCGCGATGCTGAAATTGGTTGGAATGGTCCGTAACTGAGGTTGACGCGCCGGGCTTCAAGCCCCTGTTTGCGAGGTGGGCTTTTTTTACTTGGGGGCCGCCACCGTCACCAGGGCTGGCCGCAGCACGCGGTCGGCGATCAGATAGCCTTTTTGCAGCACGGCCACCACAGTATTGGCCTCCTGCTCGGCGGGCACCATGCTGATGGCCTGGTGCTGGTGGGGGTCGAACTTTTCGCCCGCAGCCGGCTGGATCGCCACGACCTTGTTGCGCTCCAGGGCCGATTGCAACTGGCGCAACGTGGCGTCAGCGCCTTCGCGCATCTGTTGAGGGGTGGCCTCCTTGATGGCGAGGGCGGCATCCAGGCTGTCGCAGACCGGCAGCAGGCTTTCTGCAAAGCTCTCGATGCCGAACTTGCGAGCCTTGGCCACTTCGTCTTCGGCGCGGCGGCGGGCGTTTTCGGCTTCTGCCTTGGCGCGCAGGTACTGGTCGGCCAGTTCTGCGCTCTTGGCCTTCAGTTCGGCCAGTTCGGCTCGTAGCCGCTCCAGTTCGTCCTGCGCGTTGGCGGCCATGGCGGCTTCGACGGCTTCGGGCGCCATGTCGGCGGACGGTGCGTTGGCGGGTTGTTTGTCGGACATATTGGAATGCATGAAAAGACCTGACGCGCGGCAGCTGGGGCCATCCCTGCCGATTTCAAGGCGTCAGGTAGGGATTTGCGCTGCAGCGCGCCGCAGTGTACACGCGCCCCCGGGCGCTGCTATAATCGCCTGCTTTGCCTTGCCGCACTGCTTGCGACGCAGCGGGCGGCTTTAGCCATAAGGAGTATGCATGCGTCATTACGAAATCGTCCTGTTGATTCACCCGGACCAGAGCGAGCAGGTTCCGGCCATGCTTGAGCGCTACAAGGGCATGATCACCCAAGGCGGCGGCAAGATCCATCGCGTGGAAGACTGGGGTCGCCGCCAGCTGGCCTACATGATCAACAAGCTCGCCAAAGCCCATTACCTGTGCGTGAATATCGAGGCTGACCAGGCTGTGATGGCCGAACTGGAGCACGCCTTCAAGTTCAACGACGCCGTGCTGCGCCACCTGACCGTGCAGAAGAAGAAGGCCGAAACCGGCCCTTCCTCGATGATGAAGACGGTCGAGCGCGAAGAAGCCCGTAAGGCCAACCAGGCCGAGGCTGCCGCCGCAGAGCGCTGATCAGCGCCCGGTGGATATCGGAGCGTGGACAACCGCGTAGCCCTGACCGCCTGCCTGACTGAAGCGCAAGCCTTGCGCTTCACACCCGGGGGGGTGTCTGCCCTCTCGGTGCTGCTGGAGCATCAATCCCGGCAGCAAGAGGCAGGGCAAGAGCGCCTGGTGCGCGCTGTGGTCAAGGCGGTGGCGTTCGGCGAAGTCGCCGAGCAGCTCGCGCGGCTCCCGGTGGGCAGTGTGCTGACCCTGCGAGGGTTTCTGGCCACACCGCGCAACGGCAAACATCCGGTGATCCACATCCAGGAATATCAACACGACTAATTTTCAAGGGGTCCGAAATGGCCACGTTCAAGAAGTTCAACAAAGACAAGCGTCCCAAGCGCAACACCCAGTCGCTGCTGTTCAAGCGCAAGCGTTTCTGCCGTTTCACGGTGGCCGGTGTGGAAGAGATCGACTACAAGGACGTCGACACCCTGCGTGACTTCATCGCCGAAAACGGCAAGATCATCCCCGCGCGCCTGACCGGCACGCGCGCCATCTACCAGCGTCAGCTGAACACTGCCATCAAGCGCGCCCGCTTTTTGGCCCTGGTGCCGTACAGCGACCAGCACAAGATCTAAGGAGCCCCAGCATGCAAATCATCCTCCTCGAAAAGGTTGTGAACCTGGGCAACCTGGGTGAAATCGTCAAGGTCAAGGACGGCTACGCCCGCAATTTCCTGATCCCTTCCGGTCGTGCTCGCCGCGCCACCGAAGCTGCCAAGGCCGAGTTTGAAGCCAAGCGCGCCGAGCTGGAAAAGGCCGCTGCTGCCAAGCTGGCAGAGGCCCAGGCCCAGGGCGAGAAGCTCGGCGGCACGACGCTGAAGCTGACCCAGAAGGCCGGCGTGGACGGCCGCCTGTTCGGGTCCGTGACGAACCACGACATCGCAGAAGAGCTGAACAAGCTGGGCTACAAGGTCGTGAAGTCGCAGATCCGCCTGCCCAATGGTCCGATCAAGATGGTCGGGGACAGCACCGTGGCCGTGGCCTTGCATACGGACGTGGTGGTCGAAGTGACCGTGTCGGTCTACGGCGAAACCGCCTGATTGACGCCTCTTCGGGCCTCAGCTCCACACAAGGCCGCCTCCGGGCGGCCTTTTGTTTTGGGGGCATCTCAGGGCGGCAGATGGGACGCCACCCACTGGTGGCCCGGTCTTCCCCACTGACCAGCCCGCGCCACTCACAACTTGTCCACGCCTTGTGCACAGTGTTGTGCAATGACGGCCAACGCGCGCGCCGCTAGCATTCAAAGCTTCGCCTGAAAGAACCGTATGTCCACCGTGTTTCCGCAGCTCGACGACGGCTTCACTCCCGTGCCCGACCGCGAGGTGGCGCAGTTGCGCGTGCCGCCGCACTCCATTGAGGCTGAATCCAGCGTGATCGGCGGCCTGCTGCTCGACAACCAAGCGTGGGACCGTGTCGGCGACCTACTGGTCGATGGCGACTTTTACCGGCATGAGCACAAGCTGATCTATGCCGCGATTGGTGGCCTGATCAACGCCAGCAAGCCGGCCGATGTGATCACGGTGTACGAGCACCTGCAGAGCCTGGGCAAGGCCGAGGAGATTGGCGGGCTCGGTTACCTCAACAGCCTGGCGCAGTATGTGCCCAGCGCGAGCAACATTCGGCGCTACGCCGAGATCGTGCGCGAGCGTGCCATCCTGCGCAAGCTGGTCACCGCCAGCGATGACATTGCCACCGCGGCGCTGAATCCGCAAGGCCGGCCGGTGGACAAGATTCTGGACGAGGCCGAGCAGAAGATCTTCAACATCGGCGAGGAAGGCTCGCGGATGAAACAGGGCTTCCAGTCGATGGACACCCTGGTGGTAGACCTGCTCGACCGCGTGCAGGAGATGGCCGACAACCCGAACGACATCACTGGCGTGCCCACAGGGTTCATCGACCTGGACCGCATGACCTCAGGGCTGCAGGCTGGCGACATGGTGGTGCTCGCCGCCCGTCCATCGATGGGCAAGACGGCGTTTGCCGTGAACATCGCCGAGCATGTGGCGCTCAATGAAGGCTTGCCTGTGGCCATTTTCTCGATGGAAATGGGTGCTGCGCAGTTGGCGGTGCGTATCGTGGGTTCGATCGGTCGCATCAACCAGGGCAACCTGCGCACCGGCAAGCTCACCGACGAAGAATGGCCACGCTTGACCGAAGCGATTGAAAAGCTGCGCACGATTTCGCTGCACATCGATGAGACGCCAGGCCTCACACCCAGCGAACTGCGCGCCAATGCGCGCCGCCTGGCCCGCCAGTGCGGCAAGCTGGGCCTGATCGTGGTCGACTACCTGCAGCTCATGAGCGGATCGTCCAGCTCCGAAGGCGAAAACCGCGCTACCGAACTGGGCGAGATTTCCCGCGGGCTGAAAATGCTGGCCAAGGAGTTGCAGTGCCCCGTGATTGCGCTGTCGCAGCTCAACCGCAGTGTGGAGCAGCGCACCGACAAGCGTCCCATGATGTCCGACCTGCGCGAATCGGGCGCCATTGAGCAGGATGCGGACTTGATCATGTTCATCTACCGCGACGACTACTACAACAAGGACAGCAAGGAGCCGAACATTGCCGAAATCATCATCGGCAAGCAGCGCAATGGCCCCACGGGCACCGTCAAGCTGTTCTTTCAGAAGAATCAGACGCGCTTCGAGAACCTCGCCATGGGCAGCGGGGACGACTTCTAGGAGCCTGTCGGGCTTGGGGCGTCGAAAGCGAACATGAGCCCCAGCAAGGACCGTTTTCGCCGTGTTTGCAGTCCCAGCGCGGGGCTATGGGGCCCAAAAACGGTGAAAAATGGACCGCTGCGGCCCATTGGCAGCCGACGATTCCCAAGCCCGACAGGCTCCTAGGTTCAAGTCAAAATAGCTGCTTGTGCTTATAAATCAAGCACAAGCAGCTATTGAATTGATAGCGTTTGTTCGGCGGGTGCCGCCGCTGGTCCTGTCGGAGGAGGGGCTCAGCCGCGCAGCATCACCCACAGCCAGGGCAGGGTGGCGGCTACGCCTAGCCCTGCCATGGCCCACATCAGCCGCTGCAGCTGGCGGCGCAGACCGTCCACTGTCTGCACCACCTGGGCGTGTTGCTCCGCCAACTGCTCGATGAGCTGGGCTGAGGCGGCGAGGTCCTGTTCCAACTGGGCAATGCGACGCTCAGCCTGCTGCTGAGGTGTCTCTGCCCCCGCTGCACTGGCCGGGGCCGTACTGCCCATCAGCCGCCGCGCAGCCTGCACCACCTGCGGCGTGGCCTCGATCACGTCGGCCCAGGGTACGAGCTTGAGCGCGGCGATCCAGCCTGCGGCCATTATCAGAGCACCTCGCTTGCGAAGTCGGCCAGGCGCGAGCGTTCGCCCCGCGCCAGTGTGATGTGCCCGCTGTGCGGCCAGCCCTTGAAGCGGTCTACCGCGTACGTCAGGCCTGACGAGCCTTCGGTGAGGTAGGGCGTATCGATCTGTGCAAGGTTGCCCATGCAGATGATCTTGGTGCCAGGACCTGCGCGCGTGATCAGCGTCTTCATCTGCTTGGGCGTGAGGTTCTGTGCCTCGTCGATGATCACGTACTTGTTCAAAAAGGTGCGGCCGCGCATGAAGTTCATGCTCTTGATCTTGATGCGGCTGCGGATGAGTTCGTTGGTGGCTGCGCGCCCCCATTCGCCTGCATTGCCGCCGTCGCCCTTGGCCAGAAACTCCAGGTTATCGTCCAGCGCGCCCATCCAGGGCCCCATTTTTTCTTCCTCGGTGCCAGGCAGGAAACCGATGTCCTCGCCCACGCTCACGGTGGCACGGGTCATGATGATTTCGGTGTAGCGGCGGTCGTCCAGCACCTGCGTGAGCCCTGCGGCCAGGGCCAGCAGCGTCTTGCCCGTGCCAGCGGTGCCGGTCAGTGTGACAAAGTCCACCTCAGGGTCCATCAGCAGGTTGAGCGCGAAGTTCTGCTCGCGGTTGCGGGCGGTGACGCCCCAGACCGCATTGCGGCCTGAGCCATAGTCCTTGAGCGTCTGCAGCACGGCCGTTTTCTCGCGGATCTCGGTCACACGCGCAAACAGGCTGGGCTCGCCCGGGGCCTCGAAGTACACGAACTGGTTGATCATGAGCTGCGGCACCACCGGTCCGCCCACGCGGTAATAGGTGTGCGCGCCGTTCTGCCAGCTCTCGACGTTCTTGCCGCTCTTGGTCCAGAAGTCCGGCGGCAGCGCGAGGGCGCCCGAATACAGCAGATCGCCGTCTTCGAGCGTTTTGTCGTTCTGGTAGTCCTCGGCGGCCAGGCCCAGTGCCCGGGCCTTCACGCGCATGTTGATGTCCTTGGACACCAGCACCACCTCGCGCGGCGCATGGCGCTTGCGCAGGGCCTCGACCACGCCCAGGATCTGGTTGTCGGCCTTGCCGGGCGGCAGGCTGGTGGGCAGTGCGTAGTCCAGCGCTTCGGTCTGGAAGTACAGGCTGCCGCCTGCAGCGCGCTGGCCCGTCGCGTCCAGGCGCAGGCCGCGTGCGATGTCCGCACCTTGGGCGGCGGCCAGGGCGTCGAGTGTGCGGCTCGCCTGGCGGCCGTTGCGCGCCACCTCGGTCATGCCTTTCTTGTGGCTGTCGAGTTCCTCCAGCACGATCATGGGCAGGAAGATGTCGTGCTCTTCGAAGCGGAACAGGCTGGTCGGATCGTGCAGCAGCACGTTGGTGTCGAGCACGAACAACTTGGTCGGCCCGCTCTCCCCGCCCTTGCGTCGGCCGGTGCGGGTTGGGGTCGCGGTGGGGGCGATAGTTGGCGCAGCGGTGCTGGAGGCCGTGGCAGCTGCGGGTGCGGCGGTGGGCTCGGTGCCCTTGCGCCGACGGGGGGGCGCCGCCTCCGGGGCCGGTGAGGGGGGCACGGCTGCGGGCGACGCCGCGGGTGCCAGCAGCGCCGCACGGGGTGCGGCAGCGCGGCGGCGTCTTGTGGCCTGTGGAGCGGGGGCCACTGTTGCCGATGTGACGGATGGGGCGTTTGCGTCGGGCCGGTCGTCGCCAGGCGCCGCGGTGCGACTGCGCGCAGTGCGGCTGCGCGACGCGTCATAAGCTTCGGGGGGCAGAACAGCCGCGCGGCGGCTGGGGGCGGGTGGCAGGGGCATGGAGCAGGCCTTGCGGAACGGGAGCTTCAGAAACGAAAAAGCCGCCTGGAAACCGAGGCGGCTTGGTTCGAGGAGATGGGGCGGCGGAAGATGCGCGTCGCGATCATTGCCCCGATTATGCCCACGCCGAACGGCGTGTCTGCATTGGCGTGCGCGCTGTCGCAGGCATGCGCGCCAAAGGGCGTGGTCAGGCGGCTTTTTTCAGGGCTTTGATGGATTTCACGGCCTTGAGGACTTCGTCCACATGGCCCGGCACCTTCAGGCCGCGCCATTCTTGCAGGAGGATGCCGTCGGGGCCCACCAGGAAGGTGCTGCGCTCAATGCCCTTGACCTTCTTGCCGTACATGATTTTGTTCTTGACCACGCCGAACATGTGGCACATTTTTTCTTCCGTGTCGGCAATCAGTTCAAACGGCAGTTCCAGCTTGGCCTTGAAGTCGTCGTGCGACTTCATGTTGTCGCGCGACACGCCGAACACGGCGGCACCGGCCTTCACGAAATCCTTGTACTTGTCACGGAACTGCATGGCTTCCGTGGTGCAGCCTGGGGTGTTGTCCTTGGGGTAGAAGTAGAGAATCAGGATCTGGCCGAGGTGAGAGGTGTTGGAGACCTTGATTCCGCCCGTCGCGTTGGCTTCGAATTCTGGGAGGGGTTTGTTGACAACGATCGCCATAGCGCTTGAGTCTCTCCGAAGGTAGTCGTTGGTGCGTCGGGGAGTGGGGTGTTATGGCTTTTGTGAGCTCCCGACCGAACTCCCAATTTTACCCCCGAAATGTGTCGATTGCCGTTGCGGCGTGTCGAGCCACCGGCATTGTCGTGCGCATTGGCGGGCGCTTTTATGTAACCAAACGCGACGCTTGCGGCATGCCTTGCAGTGCTTGCGCGCGCCGCGGTGGGCCAGAATGCCAGCGTCAGGCCGCAGTGGCAGGGGACGATTCGAGCAGCAATGCGGCCACCACGGTGCGGCCTTCTCCCGCCAGGATGTTGTACGTGCGAAAAGCCGCAGCGGTGTCCATGGTTTCGAGGCCAATGCGCCGCTCGATCAGTGGGCGCAGCCAAGCCGGCGGCACGAAGCGGTTGCGCAGGCCGCTGCCAAAGAGCACAACCTCTGCGTCAAACCGCGCCAGCAGCGCGAAGTGTTCGGGTGTCAGGTCCTCAAAGCGCTGGCAGTTCCAGACTTCTCGATTCCCAGACGAACTCAGGACCAAGCTGGAGGTGTAGCGGTCGGCGTCCACGCTGAACCAGCCGGGGCCGAAACCGGTGATGGTGGGCGCGCTGGATCGGTCGGGCTGGAATTTCATGGTGCGGGTGTCGGAACAGGGCAGGCCGGCAGTGGTCAGCGCCCTGCGGGAGCCCCCACGAACTGTGGTCAAATTATAGGTTTCGCCAAGGTAACCCTTGGTTCCCCGTGCCATCCTTGCCAGGCTCCGCGCATGAAGACCATCCGCAAATCCGCCAAGCTCGCTAACGTTCTCTACGATGTCCGGGGGCCGATCGTGGATGCGGCCAAGCAGATGGAGGACGAAGGGCAGAAGATCATCAAGCTGAATATCGGCAACCTGGCGCCGTTTGGTTTCGATGCGCCCGAAGAAATCCAGCAGGACATGATCCGTAACCTGCCGAACTCGGCCGGTTACTCCGACAGCAAGGGCATCTTTGCGGCGCGCAAGGCCGTGATGCATTACAGCCAGCAGCAGGGTGTGGTGGGCGTCACGCTCGACGACATTTACCTGGGCAACGGCGCAAGTGACCTGATCGTCATGGCCACCACTGCGCTGCTCGACGACGGCGATGAGCTGCTGGTGCCCGCGCCCGACTACCCGCTGTGGACGGCTGCGGCCAGCCTCGCCGGTGGCAAGCCCGTGCACTACCTGTGCGACGAGGCCAATGGCTGGATGCCCGATTTGGACGATATTCGCTCCAAGATCACGCCGCGTACCAAGGGGCTGGTCGTCATCAACCCCAACAACCCCACGGGCGCGCTGTATTCCGACGAATTGCTGCGCGCGCTGGTGCAGATCGCACGTGAGCACGGCCTGGTGCTGTTGGCCGATGAGGTGTACGACAAGGTGCTGTACGACGGCGTGCGCCACACAGCGCTGGCCAGCCTGTCCACCGATGTGCTCACGCTCACCTTCAACTCGCTGTCCAAGGCCTACCGCTCCTGCGGTTACCGCGCGGGCTGGATGGTGCTGTCGGGCGACAAGACGGTGGCGCGCGACTATATCGAAGGCCTGAACATGCTGGCCAACATCAAGCTCGGCTCGAATGTGCCCGGGCAGTGGGCCATCCAGACGGCCCTGGGCGGCTACCAGAGCATCAACGACCTGGTCAAGGAAGGCGGCCGTCTGCGCCGCCAGCGCGACCTGGCCTACGAGCTGATCACGGCGATTCCGGGCGTGACCTGCGTCAAGCCCCAGGCGGCGCTGTACATGTTCCCGCGGCTCGATCCGGCCATGTACCCGATCGAGGACGACCGCCATTTCTTCATGGAGGTTCTGCGCGCCACGCGCGTGATGCTGGTGCAGGGTTCGGGCTTCAACTACCCCGACCACCAGCACTTCCGCATCGTGTTCCTGCCGCACGAAGACGATCTGCGCGAGGCCATTGGCAGGCTCGCAGCCTTTCTTGAGCAGTACCGCAAGCGCCACAGCGCGCTTGCGGCCTGAGGCGGTGGGCCGCTGCGTCCATGGGAGTGGGGGCTGTGTCCTGTGGTGCGTGGCGGCGGGCGGTGCTGGCTTGCGCTTTTGCGGCTGCTGCAGCCCACGCGGGGACAGACGAGGGTTTTCTGCACAAGGACTGGTATTGGTGCTGCGACAACACGCGCACCTGCCGTGCAGAGGGCTCTCAGGCCGAAAACAGTGATGCTCAACCCGTGTCGCTACAGCTCACGCGCTCTGCCGGACCGGGCGCGCCGGTGCAGGCCCTTTTGCAGGTGTTTGCCGAAGACGCGGCGCCCAAGGTCGTGCGCTGGCAGGTCGGCAGCTGGGTGATACCGAAGCCCGATCTGGACGCGGCACAGATTCCGCAGGCCCAGGTGTCTGCACTGCTGAAGGCCCTGCTGCGCGCCGACGAGGCGACTGTGGCCGATGCCAAAGCCGATGCAACCCTTGTCGCCCCTTTGCTCGCAGCCATCGATCGCAGCGCCGTCGAGGGTCAGTGCGGTGGCAATCCGATATGCGTCTCGCGCTGAGGCCCCCTGTTTTGTTTTGTTTTTCAGTCTCCCAAGTTCATCCGAATCATGACCATGAAACCCATCCAAGTAGGCCTGCTGGGCATTGGCACTGTCGGCAGCGGTGTGTTCAACGTGCTGCAACGCAACCAGGCAGAAATCCGCCGCCGGGCGGGCCGCGGCATTGAAGTGGCGATGGTGGCCGATCTCGACGTCGAGCGCGCGCGCAGCATCGTGGGCGAGGGCGTGCAGGTGGTCAACGACGCCCGTGCCGTCATCGCCAACCCCGACATCGAGATCGTGGTCGAGCTCATCGGCGGCTACGGCATTGCCAAGGCCCTGGTGCTCGAAGCCATTGCGGCGGGCAAGCATGTGGTCACCGCCAACAAGGCGCTGCTGGCCGTGCATGGCACCGAGATTTTTGCGGCTGCAGCCGCCAAGGGCGTGATGGTGGCCTTCGAGGCCGCCGTGGCTGGCGGCATCCCGATCATCAAGGCGCTGCGCGAGGGCCTGACGGCCAACCGCATCCAGTGGATCGCGGGCATCATCAACGGCACCACCAACTTCATTCTGTCGGAGATGCGCAGCAAGGGCCTGGACTTCGATGCCGTGCTCAAGGAAGCGCAGCGCCTGGGCTACGCCGAGGCCGACCCGACCTTCGACATCGAAGGCGTGGATGCCGCGCACAAGGCCACCATCATGTCCGCCATCGCATTCGGCATTCCGGTGCAGTTCGACAAGGCGCATGTTGAGGGCATTACCAAGCTGTCGGCGGCCGACATCCGCTATGCCGAGCAGCTTGGCTACCGCATCAAGCTGCTGGGCATTACCAAGCGCACCGACAAGGGCGTGGAGCTGCGCGTGCACCCAAGCCTCGTGCCCTCCAAGCGCTTGATCGCCAACGTGGAAGGCGCAATGAACGCCGTGGTGGTGCAGGCCGACGCCGTGGGCACCACGCTGTATTACGGCAAGGGCGCGGGTTCCGAGCCCACAGCCAGCGCCGTGATTGCCGACCTGGTGGACATCACGCGCCTGAACACGGCCGACCCTGAGCACCGCGTGCCCTACCTGGCCTTCCAGTCGCACACGCTCAGCGAAGCCAAGGACCAGCTCCCCGTGCTGCCCATGAGCGAAGTGGTCACCAGCTATTACCTGCGCCTGCGGGTGGCCGACGAGGCGGGCGTGCTGGCCAAAGTCACGGGTATCCTGGCCGGTGCGGGCATCAGCATCGATGCCGTGCTGCAGCGCGAGGCCGACGAGGTGGGCGGCGCGGCCACGGGGGCCGATGGTGCCCCGGTGATTGCGCAGACCGACCTGATCATCCTCACGCACGACACGCGCGAAGGCACGATGGACGCCGCCATGGCCGAGATGCAGGCCCTGCCCACAGTGTTGGCCCCGATCACGCGCATCCGCAAGGAAGAGCTGGCCTGAGGCCGCTGCGGCCCCATCCGCGATGCACCTTCGTCCCGCGCTCCATGCCCACGCTGATGGCCGCCCTCACGCTGCCGGCGCTGCTCAAGCTGGCGCACATCGACTTCCCGCGCTGGCACCTGGCCTTCTGGTTCGGGCTGTTGGTGGGGCTGGCGCTGCGCGGCCATCTGCCGCTGGGCGAGGCTGCGCTCAACGGCCTGGGCAGCTTTGCCGCGGCCTGGGCGTATTTTGTGGCGCTCGAACGCACCGACCATCGCGCGGCACGCCTGGCGCACTGGGCCATCCTGGTCGGGGGCTTTGCGTTGCTGGTGGGCACGCGCCTGCTGCTCGACATACGCCACTACGGCATCCGTTTCTGACCGATTGCACCCACAAAGGGGTTCCCCTATGAAGTACCTGAGCACCCGCGGCCACGCCGACCGCAAGCGTTTTTGCGACATCCTGCTCGAAGGCCTGGCCCCTGATGGCGGCCTGTACATGCCCGAGTACTACCCGCAAGTGGACGACGCCACTCTTACGCGCTGGCGCAGCGTCTACCACGAGCAGGGCTATGCGGAACTGGCGTTTGCCATCCTGTCGCTGTACATCGACGACATTCCGGCAGACGACCTGCGTGCCCTGTGCCGCAAGACCTACACGGCAGAAGTGTTCGGCACGGGCGAGATCGTGCCCCTGCGCCACCTGGACGACGGTCTGTGGCTCGAAGCCCTGTCCAACGGCCCCACGCTGGCCTTCAAGGACATGGCCATGCAGTTGCTGGGCAACCTGTTCGAGTACGAACTGGCCCGCCGGGGCGAAGAGCTGAACATCCTGGGCGCGACCAGCGGCGATACCGGCAGTGCGGCCGAATACGCAATGCGCGGCAAGCAGGGCATCCGCGTGTTCATGACCAGCCCGCACGGCCGCATGAGCCCCTTCCAGCAGGCGCAGATGTTCAGCCTGCAGGACGCCAACATCCACAACATCGCCATCGAAGGCGTGTTCGACGACTGCCAGGACATCGTCAAGGCGGTTTCCAACGACCTGGAGTTCAAGCGCCGCTACAAGATCGGCACCGTCAACTCGATCAACTGGGCGCGCCTTCTGGCGCAGGTGGTGTATTACTTCGCAGGCTACATCCAGGCCACCGAGCGCAACACGCAAAAAGTCAGCTTCACCGTGCCCAGCGGCAACTTCGGCAACGTCTGCGCCGGGCATGTGGCGCGCATGATGGGCCTGCCGATCGACCGCCTGGTGGTGGCCACCAACGAGAACGACGTGCTCGACGAGTTCTTCCGCACTGGCGTGTACCGCGTGCGCGGCAGCAGCGATACGCACGAAACCTCGAGCCCGAGCATGGACATCAGCAAGGCCAGCAATTTCGAGCGCTTCGTATTCGACCTGCTGGACCGCGACGCCGACCGCGTGCGCGCGCTGTTTGGCGAGGCCGTGCCGCGCGAGGGCCGGTTTGACCTCAGCGCCGACCCGCATTTCGCGCTGGCCGCCACGCGCTACGGCTTTGCCAGCGGCCGCAGCACGCACGCCGACCGTCTGGCCACCATCCGCGACAACCACGCGCGCCATGGCGTCGTCATCGATACCCACACGGCCGACGGTGTGAAAGTCGCGCGCGAACTGCGCGGACCGCTCGATGTGCCGATGATCGTGCTCGAGACAGCGCTGCCCATCAAGTTTGCCGCCACCATCGTCGAAGCCCTGGGCCAGCCGCCCGAGCGCCCGGCGAAGTTTGCGGGCATTGAAGACCTGCCCAAGCGCGTGCAGGTGATGCCCGCCGACGTGCAGCAGGTCAAGGACTACATCGCCCGCCACTGCGCATGAGTCCCGCAGCACGACAATGGCCAAAAAGCCTTGTCGTGTTTGAAAATAAAGCACGAGCAGCTATCAAAAGGATAGCATGAGGAGTTCTGGATGAAGGTTGTCGGCTTTGCCGGGTTCTCAGGCAGCGGCAAGACCACGCTGGTCGAGCAGCTCATCCCCGAGCTGCGCCGCCGCGGCTTGCGCGTGTCGGTGGTCAAACATGCGCACCACAGTTTCGACATCGACCACCCGGGCAAGGACACCTACCGCCACCGCATGGCGGGCGCGTTCGAGGTGGTGGCGGCGTCCAGCCAGCGGCTGGCGCTGATGCGCGAGTTCGAGCAGCCCGCGCAGCTCACCGTGCACCACCTGCTGGCCGAGCTGTACGACGGCGTGGACTGGGTGCTGGTGGAAGGCTTCAAGGACAGCGATCTGCTCAAGGTCGAAGTCTGGCGCCCAGCCGAGCCTGGCCAGCCGCCGCGCCCGGTGCGCTATCCTGAAGACGACTTCATCGTCGCGATTGCCACCACCGCGCCCCAAGCCCTGCCCGTGCCAACGGGCCTGCCCTGCCTGGACCTCAACCAGCCCGCCCAGGTGGCCGACTGGCTGCTGGCCCAAGCCGAGCGCTTCGATTACGACTGGGAACTGCACGGAGAACGCTGAGATGCGCCCCCCGCTCAAAAGCCTGGACGACGCGGTGGCCGAGCTGCTGGCCCTCGCTCAGCCCCTGCCTGCCACCGAGCGCGTGGCCACCTTCGATGCGGACGGCCGCGTGCTGGCCCAGGCGCTGCAGTCGGCCCTGCACGTGCCCCCGCAGGACAACAGCTCGATGGACGGCTACGCCGTGCGCGTGGCCGACGTGACGGCGCCCGGCACCGTGCTGCCGGTGTCGCAGCGCATTCCGGCGGGCAGCGCGGGCGCGCCGCTGGCCGCTGGCACAGCCGCGCGCATTTTCACTGGCGCACCCGTGCCCGCAGGCGCCGACGCCGTGCTCATGCAGGAAGACTGCGAGGCGCTGGACAACGGCTGCGTACGCATCCAGGCCGTGCCGGTGGCGGGGCAGTGGATTCGCCGCGCAGGCGAAGACATCACCCGCGGTGCCACCGTGCTGGCCGCAGGCACGCGCCTGGGCCCAGCCGAGTTGGGCCTGGCCGCCAGCATCGGCGCGGCAGAGCTGACCGTGGCCGTGCGCCCGCGCGTGGCCTTGTTCTCCACCGGCGACGAACTTGTGATGCCTGGCGAGGTGCCGCCCGAGCAGATGCGCCCCGGTGCCATCTACAACAGCAACCGCTTCTTTCTGCGCGCGCTGCTGCTGCGCCTGGGTTGTCAGGTGACCGACTGCGGCATCGTGCCCGACCAGCGCGAGGCCACGCTGGCCGCGGGGCGCAGCGCGGCCGAGGGGCACGGCCTCATCCGGACCAGCGGCGGCGTGTCGGGGGGCGAAGAAGACCACAGCAAGCCCGCCGTGCAGGCGCTGGGCCGGCTCGACCTGTGGCAGATCGCCATGAAGCCCGGCAAGCCCTTTGCGTATGGCCAGGTGGGCGCGGCCCACTTCATGGGACTGCCGGGCAACCCGGTGTCGAGCTTTCTGACCTTTGCCCTGCTGGTGCGGCCCTTCGTGCTGCGCCTGCAGGGCGTGGCCCACGTGGCCCCGCGCGCCTGGACGGCCACAGCCGGCTTCGACTGGCCGCGCGCCGACAAGCGCCGCGAGTTTCTGCGCGTACGCCAGGGGGCCGATGGCCGCCTGGAACTGTTCGCCAACCAAAGCTCGGGCGTGCTGACCTCGGTCGCTTGGGGCGATGGCGTGGTGGACAACCCAGCGGGTGCGACCATCTGCGCGGGCGACACCGTGCGCTATCTGCCGTTTGCCGATCTGCTGTCCTGACCGCGGCCATCCCGCTGTTGCCCACCCCTTTGCCTGTGGCCATGAAGACCCTCACGCTGCGTTACTTTGCCTCCATCCGCGAGGCCCTGGGCACCGGTTCCGAGCCCTGGCAGACCAGCGCGCCCACGCTGGGCGCGCTGCGCGACGAACTCATCGCCCGCGGCGGCCCGCACGCGGCCAGCCTGGCGCGCGGCCGCGCAGTGCGCATGGCCCTCAACCAGGTGATGGCCCACGACACCACCGCGTTGCCCGACGGCGCCGAGGTCGCGTTCTTCCCGCCCGTCACGGGCGGCTGAGCCCGGCCACGGCGCGCAGGCGCTTGGCCAGCGGGCAGCGCGCCGGTGTCTGCACCCACTCCACCGTATGCCCCAGGTGGTAGCCCGACAGACTCCTGGCAGATGAGCTGGGGTGGGGGGCTTGGGTGGGCATGACCGCGCACTGCAAAGCCGCCGCCTGTGCAGCGGTGAGGGCGATGGGGGTGCGCATGGCCATGCGGCGCAGTATCGCCATGCGCGAAGTTCTGCGGCCTTGTTCGGGAGCCCCGTTGACGCTCAGCGATCCATGCGCCACGCGCAGCTTTGGCAGGCGTTGCCCGAGCAGGTGCTTCAGGCCGCGGGCGCTGGCTCGCTCGGGGGCACGAGTTCGGGGCAGGGCCAGTTCAGCAACTCGGCCAGGCGCGTGACGATCCAGCCCGCCTCGGCAGGCAACACCCCAGACTCTGGCGTGCACAGCCCCGCATGAATGCGCCGCAGGATTTCGGCTTCGGATGGGGCCTGCACGTGGTAGAGCGTCTGCGCCTGTTCGACCAGGTGGTGGGCCAGGTCCTCGCAGAGTTCGTAGCGGGCGCGCACCACGGCGGCGGGCTCCCGCAGGCGCTGGCGCGCATCGGCGTACAGCGCGGTGAACGAAGGGGGCACAAGGATCTGGTTGTCGTGGTCCATGGCGCTGCGGCAGGGCAGGAGGGGGCTCGGCAGGGTCAGTCGGGGGTGAACAGGCGCTCGAAGCGCACCCGGTCGGCCTCCAGCTCAAAGCTCACGAGCTGGCCCATCTTGCCGTCGGCGCGGCGGTGTGCGGCAAACAGTGTGTACTTGCCCGCCAGGTCCATCGCGGGCAGGTCGATCAGCGCGTAGGGGTAGGGCACGAAGACCTGGTGCTCGAACACCACGCGGTGCTGGTTTTGGGGCGAGGGGTAGAGCAGGTACAGCTCGGTAGTGATGGTGGGCGTGGCCATGGCAGGGCGAAGGGGCGATCGGGCAGCGCCGGTTGGCGCAAAGCGCTGATCGTAGCGACAATCGGGCCTGACGCCGGTGGCGGCCTGCTTGCGCCGCCGGTCCTGCATTTTTTTCGTACCTCCTGCATGGCAAAACCCAAGAGCGAATGGCCCACCAAGGTGATGGCCCTGGTGCGCAGCGGCAATATTCCGGCCGCCATTGCGCAGATCAAGGTCGCGCCCACGTTGGGCGACCTCACGCGGCTGCAAAAACTCATCGAGCCCCTGCCCGTGACCCCCACCCACACCCACCTGCGCCAGGTGGTGGCCGAAGAGCACGCGCTGCTGTCGGCCCCGCGCCTGCACCGCGCGCCCTGAATGGCTTTGCCCCTTCCCGACCTGCCATGAGCCTGCCCCGCGTTTCCATCCAAACCCAGGACTTTGACCTCAGCGCCGAAGTGGCTGCCCTGCGCGCCGGGCGGCCCGGCGTGGGGGCGGTCTGCAGCTTTGTGGGCACGGTGCGCGACAGGAACGAAGGCGATGCCGTGGCCTCGATGGAACTGGAGCACTACCCGGGCATGACCGAAAAGGCCATCGAGGCCATGGTGGACGAAGCCTTTCGGCGCTTCGACATCCTGGGCGCGCGCGTGGTGCACCGCGTGGGCCTGCTTGAGCCCTGCGATCAGATCGTGCTGGTGGCCGTGGTCAGCGCGCACCGCGGCCAGAGCTTTCAGGCCTGCGAGTTTTTGATGGACTACCTCAAGACCCAGGCCCCGTTCTGGAAGAAAGAGCAGACGCCCCAGGGCGCCCGCTGGGTGGACGCCCGTGTGAGCGACGACGCGGCGCTGGCCCGCTGGGGCATTGCAGCGGCCAACGCCTG
>JBKBUN010000247.1:0-859 GCA_046289925.1 Burkholderiaceae bacterium
ACGTCTTGTCTCATCGTGCGGCGTGGGGATACCCGTGCGCTCAAGCGCCCGCCCCGCCGGCAGCAGGCCACCGGGCCTGCGCCTGCTTACATCTTCAGGCCAATCTCACCGTAGGAGATCTGGCCCGTGCGCACCGCATCGGCCGCTTGGGCGCGCACCGCAGCGCGGTCTGCGCTCGACTGCACCGACAGCACGCGAGAGCCATCAGGCTCCTGGCTGCGGGTGGCGGCCACCGTTGCGGCCTCGGCTTGCACCTCGGCGCGGGTGCGGTTCGTCTCGACTTGCAGCGCAAACTGCGAACCATCGGCCTCATCGGCCTGGGCACCAAACGAAGCCACAGCGGCCAGGGCAGCAATCGAAAGCATACGGGTCACGTTCATGATGGAACTCCTCAACAACAGAAGAAAACAGGACTGAAAAACAGGGATGCAAGGCAGCGCAGCAGTGGCCGATCAGCCCAGCTCACCCGAGCGGATCTGGCCAGCGCGCAGCGCCTGGGCCGCTTCGGCACGTACGGCTGCGCGGTTGGCGCTGGATTGCACCGACAGCACGCGAGAGCCTGCGGGCTCCAGGCTGCGGGTGGCGGCCACCGTTGCGGCCTCGGCTTGCACTTCGGCGCGGGTGCGGCTGGTCTGGGCGTTCAGGGCGAACTCAGAGCCATCGGCCTCATCGGCGTGGGCGCCAAAAGAAGCCACAGCGGCCAGGGTGGCGATGGAGGCGATACGAGCGAAGTTCATGATGCAGATCCTTGTCAAAAAGCGTCTTACAGAAAGCCGCAGCATCGGGACACGGGGCCTTGAGGCTGCGGGTTCGGTGAGTCGCCTTGCGGTTCGGCTCATCGATGGGATGTACTGTACGC
>JBKBUN010000248.1:0-843 GCA_046289925.1 Burkholderiaceae bacterium
CTTCCCGATTTAACCGTGCTGAATTGAATCGATTAGGGAAGGTCGGCGTTGTTGCATAAATGCCGGTCGCAGGTGAGGTTGCGCCACTGGCGGCGGCGCTCGGCACCGTGCTTTTTGGTTTTCCACTCACCTTCGCCCAAGAACTTGATGCCCGTGGAGTCGGCCAGCATGTGCAAGCCTTTGTCACTTGCACGGTAGCGCACCTGCACATCCAAGCTCTTTTGCCTGCGACACACCGTGCTGTAGTCGGGCACTGGCCAATGCAGGCCTGCCATACCCAATAGCGACTCAACCAGGCCCAGTGTCTGGCGCAAGGGCTGGCCAAACAAGCACTTGATGGTCAGGCAAAACTGGATGGCCGCATCTGAGAACTTCTGGCAACGACCACGCTTGCCCGTGGGCCGAGCTAGCCACTGCATATCCCTATCGAGCCAAATGGTCAGCTCACCTCGCGCCTTCAACGCTGCGTTGTAAGCCTTCCAGTTCGTTGTGCGGTACTTAACCCGACCCCAGCTCGTCTCTCTCATCTCCCGAGCCTACCTCACCTGCGACCGGCATTTGTGCAACAACGCCCTTGCCGACCGGAATCGTCGCCACGAGGCTCCGCGCCGCTGTGTCGATCACACTGACCGTGTTGTCGTCGCCGTTGGTGATGTAGGCGAAGCGGCCGTCGGGCGACACCACCACATGGGCCGGGTGCATGCCAACCGGCACCTTGGCGACGACTGCGTTAGTCGCGGTATCGATGGCCCAAACCGCGCCGGGCTTTCCCATCGCATCGTGGCTGCCTTGGGCCATCTCCTTGTGCTCCGACGCGTCGGCCGTTTGAGCAGGCTCCCCGTT
>JBKBUN010000249.1:0-836 GCA_046289925.1 Burkholderiaceae bacterium
TATCATTAGCACTCGCTGCAGATGAGTGCTAACAACACCACTGCTCAGGAATGGTGCCCGGGTGTCCGGGTGCTTGGATTGATGCCGTTTTTTTTGAAACCAGGAGCAATGCAATGAACCTTCGCCCCCTGCACGATCGCGTGATCGTCAAGCGTATCGAGAGCGAAACCACGACCGCCTCTGGCATCGTGATCCCCGACAACGCCGCTGAAAAGCCCGATCAAGGTGAAGTGCTGGCCGTGGGTCCCGGCAAGAAGAACGACAAGGGTGAAGTCGTCGCCCTGAACGTGAAGGTCGGTGACCGCGTTCTGTTCGGCAAGTACTCGGGCCAGACCGTCAAGGTCAACGGCGACGAACTGCTGGTGATGAAAGAAGACGACTTGTTCGCAGTGGTCGAGAAGTAATCCTTCGCTCGCTTATTACTCACTTTTTGATAGCTGTTCGTGCTTGATTCATAAGCACAATCGGCCAATTTGAACCCCAGTTTTCAGGAGCTTCCAACATGGCAGCAAAAGACGTAGTTTTCGGCGGCGAAGCCCGCGCCCGCATGGTTGAAGGTGTGAACATTCTGGCCAACGCGGTCAAAGTCACCCTGGGTCCCAAGGGCCGCAACGTGGTGCTCGAACGCTCGTTCGGTGCCCCCACCGTGACCAAGGATGGCGTATCGGTGGCCAAGGAAATCGAACTCAAGGACAAGCTGCAAAACATGGGCGCTCAGCTCGTGAAGGAAGTGGCGTCCAAGACCAGCGACAACGCAGGTGACGGCACCACCACCGCCACCGTGCTGGCCCAGGCCATCGTGCGCGAAGGCAGCAAGTATGTGGCCGCCGGCCTGA
>JBKBUN010000250.1:0-765 GCA_046289925.1 Burkholderiaceae bacterium
AGCGCATCGCCGAGAACGATGCCACCGGCACCGGCACCGACGGCGATGGCGACGGAGAGACGGACAACGGCGAGGCGCCGCAGGCGCCCGCCGAGTCCTGAACCACGACACCCCACTGCGCAAGCTGTGGGGTGTTTTTTCGCCTAAGATCGTTTTTTTTTATAGCTGCCAGCGCTCCCCTTTCGGCCGTTGGCGCGTGATTTGATTGTCCACCATGAAGCGCCCATTCAATTTCTCTGCCGGTCCCGCCGCCATCCCTGAAGAAGTCCTGCAGCAAGCTGCCGACGAGATGCTCAACTGGGGCGGCTCGGGCATGGGCGTGATGGAGATGAGCCACCGCGGCAAGGAATTCATCAGCATCTACGAGCGCGCCGAGGCCGACCTGCGCACGCTGCTGGCCGTGCCCGCCCACTTCCACATCCTGTTCATGCAGGGCGGCGGCCTGGCCGAGAACGCCATCGTCCCGCTGAACCTGTCCAAGGGTGGCACGGTGGACTTCGTGGTCACCGGCAGTTGGAGCCAGAAGTCCTTCAAGGAAGCCGGCAAGTACGCCCGCCAGCACCTGGCCGCCAGCGGCGAGGCCAGCGGCTTCACCAGCGTGCCCGACGCGGCCAGCTGGCAGCTGTCCCAGGACGCTGCCTACGTGCACCTGTGCAGCAACGAAACCATCCACGGCGTGGAGTTCCAGCAGCTGCCCGACCTGCAGGCCCTGGGCTGCGATGCACCACTGGTGATCGAGTTTTCGTCCAACGTCGCCTCGCGCCC
>JBKBUN010000251.1:0-404 GCA_046289925.1 Burkholderiaceae bacterium
GCGCTTCCCGGGCATCCAAGCCTATATGGACGCGACCAAGGCCTTCGTGCGCGAGCACGGCTATGTCACCACGATCTTCGGCCGGAAGATCAACATTCCTGACATCGAGGCCAAGTCGGCCGCCCACCGCCAGTTCGCCGAGCGGGCGGCGATCAACGCCCCGATCCAGGGCGCGGCGGCTGATGTCATGCGCCGGGCGATGATCCGCATGCCCGCAGCGCTGGAGTCGGCCGGGCTGTCGACCCGGATGCTGCTGCAGGTGCACGACGAACTGGTGTTCGAGGCGCCCGAGGGCGAGGCTGACCGCACTTGCGACGTGGTCCGGGCGGTGATGGAGAAGGCGGCCGAGCCGGCGGTGGCGCTTTCTGTCCCTCTCACGGTTGAGGCGCGCGCCGCCGGCAACT
>JBKBUN010000251.1:414-754 GCA_046289925.1 Burkholderiaceae bacterium
TGGGACGAAGCGCACTGATCAAAAAACCGGCGATTTTGCCGGGTGTGCGACATCAAGCCGCGTCACGGTTAAGGCCTTGGAAGGGGGTTTGGGCGGACTTGTAGCCTCGAGTCCGCTCCTCTCGCCGTATCGGAAAAATCCGCTTTGTCAGAGGTTTGGCGGTGACGTCCAGACCCGGAGCCGGTCATGTCCTTTGGCGACCTGAAGATCTCGCAAAAACTGATGGCGGTGTTCGCCGTCATGCTCACGACGATCATGCTCATGGGCGTGGCGCTCTATGCCAATAATGTGAGCTTCACCAAGTCGGTGCATCGGACCGAAAGCGCCTACGAAATGGTCC
>JBKBUN010000252.1:0-746 GCA_046289925.1 Burkholderiaceae bacterium
GATGGCACGCTCACCGTCGATGCCCCGCTCAGGAAGTCGGTGCTGCAGGGGGGCGAGCGCATGGTGCGGGTCGATCCGGCGGGCAAGCCCTCGGTGAGCCACATCCGGGTGCTGGAGCGACGCGGCGGCCACAGCTTCTGCGAGATCCGCATCGAGACCGGGCGCACCCACCAGATCCGCGTGCATGCGGCCCATATCGGGCATCCGGTGGCGGGCGATCCGAAGTACGGCGACCGGGAGGCCAACAGGCGGCTGGCCGAGCAGGCCGGGCTGAAGCGCCTGTTCCTGCATGCCGCCTCGATGGAGTTCGCGCTCGAGGGGGGGGCGAAACCCTATCTCGTGACGGCGCCGCTGGGCGAGGAACTGCGGACGGTGCTCGACCGCCTGGCCTGAACCTCCGGATGCCCGCCGCGCCGGGGCCCTGGCTCAGCCGCCCTGCAGCAGGGCCTCGGCCTTGGCCGCGCAGATGAAGTCGTTGAGCGAGAGCCCGCCCACGTCGTGGGTGGAGTAGCGCACCACGCAGCGGTTGTAGTGCACGCCGAGGTCGGGATGGTGGTCCTCGGCATGGGCCACGAAGGCCAGGGCGTTCACGAAGGCCATCGTCCGGTAGTAGTCGTCGAAGCGGAAGGTCTTGTGGATGGCCTTGCCGTCCTCGATGCGCATCCAGCCCTCGGGCAGCAGGGCGAGCAGCTCGGCCACGCGTTCGTTCGGCAACTGGTGCTCGAGGCCGCGGAGCGGGGTGCAGC
>JBKBUN010000253.1:0-741 GCA_046289925.1 Burkholderiaceae bacterium
CTGACCGTGCTGAGCCTGACGGTGCAGGATACGGGGGTGGGCTTTTCCTGCGACCACGCCGCGCGCCTGTTCGAGCGGTTCACTCAGGCCGACAGCACCGTCACCCGGCGCTTCGGCGGGACCGGCCTCGGTCTGTCGATCTGCCACGCCCTGACGGAGATGATGGGCGGCCGCATCAGAGCCGCCTCGACACCGGGCGTCGGCAGCCGGTTCACGGTCGAAATTCCGTTGCCGCGCGTCAGCAGCCTGGGTGATTACGATGTCCAGACACGCGGCCGGGCGACGCAGATCGCCGCGCCCCTGCCCGCGCTCCGCGTGCTTCTGGCCGAAGATCACCCCGTCAACCAGCGGGTCGTCCAGTTGATCCTGGGCGCGCACGACATGCAGATCGTCACGGTCGACAACGGGCTCCAGGCCCTTGAGGCCTTCCAGAGCCAGGACTTCGACCTGGTGCTGATGGACATGCAGATGCCGGAAATGGACGGCCTGACGGCGACACGCGCCATTCGCCGGGTGGAGGCGAGCCGCCGCAGGCGCACTCCCGTCATCATGCTCAGCGCCAACGCCATGGACGACCACCGCCGTCAGGCCCTGGCGGCCGGCGCCGATCTGCACGTCTCCAAGCCCGTCACCGCCGCCGCCCTGCTGGGCGGCATTCAGGTCTTGATGGCCGCCCCTGCGACCGCCTCTGACGTGCGGGCGGGGTAAGGCCCCGTCCTGAGGGACAAATCGGACACATCG
>JBKBUN010000254.1:0-727 GCA_046289925.1 Burkholderiaceae bacterium
TGGAACTTGAGCGTCAGCGGCGCCTGGGCGCCTTCGGTCAGGGCGATCTTGGGGGCGATGATCATGATGTGGTCGGCGCCGGGCTTCAGCGCCACGGCCTTGCCGGCCGGCAGGGCCAGGCCGTCGGCCAGCTTGCGCATGCGCATCACGCCGCCGTCCATCGACATGGTGTGAATCTCGCCGCGGTCGGCGGCGGTGGTCTCGACCGCGACCAGGCGGTCATCGACGCTGGCGGTGAGGGTGACATAGCAGCCGCCAGCCAGGGCGCCGGTGGGGGCCGGGCGGCACCAGGCGTCGGCGACGGTCACCTTGGGCGCAGGCGCGGCGGCGGTCAGGGCCAGGGCGGCGGCGCAGACGCCGAGCAGGGGCAGGGTCTTCATCTTCAGGCTCCGGTCTGGGCGCGCGGCGTGATCAGCCGGCGCAGGATAAGGTCAAGCACAAGCGCCGCAACCAGCGACGCCCCCACCAGGGGGTAGAGAACAGCCAGCGGCAGGACGATCGCCAGGAGGCCGGCATAGGCGCCGCGATGGGTCGGGCGCACAGGCGCGGCGAGCCGCCCTTTGGGCCGACGCTTCCACCACATGATCAGCGCCGAGACGCCCAACAGCCAGACGGCGACGCAGCCGGCCAGCATCACGAGCTTGTTGACAAGGCCAAACTGCCGGCCCTCGTGAACGGCGATGCCCCATTCGATGGCCTTGGCCGCCGGGCCGAACTGGCGATAGCC
>JBKBUN010000255.1:0-686 GCA_046289925.1 Burkholderiaceae bacterium
GTCCATGTTCGGCATCCCCGGCAAACCGACGCGCTTACCGGCGCTGTCGATCATTTCCGTCCCATCTTCCTTGAGGAACGGCCCCTTCGGCCAGGCGTCCAGCAGGTCCAGCACGACCTCCGACGGGCGGCACAGCTTGGTGCCTTTATCGGTAATGACGATGGGCCGGTTGACAAGGACCGGATGTACGAGCATCTGCTCGAAGATCATGTCATCGGTCACGGCCGGATCGAGCAAGCCCAGTTCCTTGGCGGGCGACTTGGTCTCCCGCAGCGCCTGCCTCGGTGTCAGGCCCGCATAGGCCAGCAGATTGCGCAATTCATCCTCATTCCAGCCCACCTTTAGATATTCGACGATCTCGGGCGCGTAGCCCGCGGCCTGAATTACGGCGAGGACGTTGCGCGAGGTGCCGCAGTCCGGGTTGTGATAGATGACGGGCTGCATCTTAGACCTCGTAGGTTTGTTTGTTGGCGACCTTGACCAGCCACAGCATGACCGGCACCTCGACCAGAACACCGACGACGGTGGCGAGGGCCGCGCCGGAGTGGAGACCGAACAGGCTGATGGCGACAGCGACGGCCAACTCGAAGAAGTTGGAGCCACCGATCAGGGCGGCGGGTGCGGAGATGTTGTGCGGGATTTTGACCTTGCACATCCATTTGAAGGTCAGTAAGAACATCAGGATG
>JBKBUN010000256.1:0-681 GCA_046289925.1 Burkholderiaceae bacterium
AAAAGACGGTGAAAAATGGACCGCTGCGGCCCATTTGCAGCCGACGATTCCCAAGTCCGACAGGCTCCTAGGCTCAGAGACCGTCGCACGCGCGCGGAACGCCTTGTGTTTGTGTATGCCGCTCCCGGTAGCGCAGGTGCCAGAGGCCATAGGCCACCAGCCCCTGCCACAAGGCCGCCGCCGGAGCGCGCAGCGCCACCACGGCCTGGACCAGCGCTTGCCAGGCCTGATGCACATCGGCCGCGGTCGCCGCCCGAGCGGGACTTGGGTCTGCCAGGGCGTCGGCCTGCCACACCGTCAGCGCATCCCAGCGCAAGGCCACGGGCTCGGCTGACTGCGGGCTGTGCCAAGGCTCCAGCACCGCATGCTGGCCGGGCCGTAGCAACCGCCGCGCCCCTGCCTCGAGCACTTCGTCGCAGCCTGCCCCCTTCCCGCCTGGCCCAGACACCGTCAGCCACACACGGCCACGAGCGACCTCCAGCACCCCCGCCCAGGCCGGGCGCAACGACAGCGCCTGCCCCGCGCGCACTGCCCAGGTGCCCGACAGCGGCGGGCGGACTGCACCTGTCGCGCAAGGCGTAGCCGATTGTTGCGAAACACGCAAGGCAGACGAATCCATAGTGACTCCTTTCCAGCACAGAGCAACCGCGCTCCGATGTCCATATCATGCGCAATCGGGGC
>JBKBUN010000257.1:0-681 GCA_046289925.1 Burkholderiaceae bacterium
AAGCACGCGTTGATCTTCAACGCGATTTCCTTCATCACCTTCGCCCTGGCCGTGTTCTTCCTGGTCACGCGCGGGCTGCACCTGTCGGTCGAGTTCACCGGTGGCACCGTCATGGAGGTGTCCTACACCCAGGCGGCGGATATTGCCAAGGTGCGCGAGACGGTCACCGGGCTCGGCTATGCCGAGGTGCAGGTGCAGAACTTCGGCACGGCCCGGGACGTGATGATCCGACTGCCCGTGCAAAAAGGCGTGACCTCGGCCCAGCAGAGCGAGCAGGTGCTCTCGGCACTCAAGGCCGTGGACGCTGATGTCACGTTGCGGCGCACCGAGTTCGTGGGGCCGATGATCGGCGAGGAACTGGTCTACGGCGGCCTGACGGCGCTGGCCATGGTGGTGATCGGCATCGTGATCTACCTCGCGTTCCGCTTCGAATGGAAGTTCGGCGTCGCGGCCATCATCGCCAACCTGCACGACGTGGTCATCATCCTGGGCTTCTTCGCGTTCTTCCAATGGGAGTTCTCGCTCGCGGTGCTGGCGGCGGTGCTGGCGGTGCTGGCGGCGGTGGTGGTGGCGGCGGCGGTGCTGGCGGTGGTGGTCAACAAGGTGCCGAACGTGGCGGTGACGGTGCGCGAAGGCGCCCGCAGCCTAGACCCCAAGCTCGAGCAGATGGCGCGGGTCTAC
>JBKBUN010000258.1:0-676 GCA_046289925.1 Burkholderiaceae bacterium
CGAGAGCCTCGCGGCCAATCTGAACCGGGAGCAGGTCGACAAGACCGCCGTCCCGATCCTGCTGCCGCGCGACCCCAAGCTGACGGCCGGGGCGCGGATCTACAGCTTCGGCGACTACTACACGATCACCGCCGACACGCTGGGCGGCGGGGTTTCGCTGAGCGGAACCACGACGACCGTGCCGGCCGGCAAGCCTCTGAAGGTCGAGAGCGGTCCGGAGATGCTGACCGTGCAGCGCACCGTCGACGGCCAGCTGGCCAGTTTCGTGCGCTTTGGCGTGCTCTACACCGTGGAGATCCGCTGCGACGCGGCCGGCGATCCGCGCTGCGTCGACGACAACTATGTGCTGGGGCTGGTGGGCAAGACCACCGCCGTGGTGATGGGCAAGGCCGCGCGGCAAGCCGCCGGGCTGGGAGGCTGAAATGCGCGTCTCTCCGTTCCTGCTGATCACCGCCCTCGCCCTGGCGCCGCTGGCCGCCTGCGACGACACCACCAAGCCCGCCCCCGGCGAGACCCCCAAGCCGCCCTCGCCCGAGCCCGGGCCGCCGCAGCCCGACGACTCGCCGACCGACGGCGGCGCCGAGCAGTTGGGCAGCGAACCGATCCCGCCGAGCCCAGGTCCGGCCGCGCAACCCGATGAACCGCCGCCGCCGTCGTCGGCCAGCTTCGACCACGG
>JBKBUN010000259.1:0-674 GCA_046289925.1 Burkholderiaceae bacterium
TTCCAGATACAGCCCACTTGAGTCCGTCAAACGTGCCCGCTTTTTATCAGGAGGGCATGTGGCATTGCGACACTGAGCATCTGTAAGCATTAGCGTGTTCCCCGGCTTTCAAAGGTTTTAGGGAAATGTTCCCCGGCCACGACGTTCCGCGTTTATGAACGGTCTATAGAGAGAAAACGGAACACAGTGCCTATCGTGTTCCCCGGCGACCCTCTCTGTTCCCCGGTCAAGATCAAAAACGTCGCTTTGTTCCCCGATATGTTCCCCGGTCACAGCTTGGCTGTCAATGTTCTCCCCTGTATGCCATTGTTCTACAAGATACTGATTTACCAATGAAAAAGGCCACCAAGTGTATGTACTTGGTGGCCTTTGTTTTGGTGGATGGTGGAGCTGGCGGGAATTGAACCCGCGTCCGCAAGCCTTCGTCAGGCAGATCTACATGTTTAGTGTTCTGATTTTGAATCTCGCCTTGTACGCCGCGCAGACACACGCTTCAAACAAGGCCAGCACCCTTGAATCTTGCCCAATACCAAGGTGCCCGGTACCAAGCCAGCTGATGTGAATTCCCTTGCAGCCGAGAGGTATTGCTACCCCTTTGCCCAGCCCACCAGCGTGCTGTTGCAAGGCTCACCGGATTTAAGCGGCGAGTGCGAAACGTTCGTCGTTTGCAGTTA
>JBKBUN010000260.1:0-638 GCA_046289925.1 Burkholderiaceae bacterium
GTCACGATGGGCACATCGGGGTGGTGCGCCTGCATGTTGCGCACGCCTTCGGGCGCGGCCAGCAGGCACAGCAGGGTGATCTGGGTGCACCCGGTTTCTTTGACATGGTCGATGGCGGCCACGGCCGAGTTGCCGGTGGCCAGCATGGGGTCCACCACGATCACGTGGCGCTCGGCAATGTCGGTGGGCAGTTTGAGGTAGTACTCCACCGGCTGAAGGGTGTCGTGGTCGCGGTACAGCCCGATGTGGCCCACCTTGGCCAGGGGCAACACCGACAGCACCCCATCCAGCATGCCGTTGCCCGCACGCAGGATGGACACCAGGCACGGCTTCTTGCCGCTGATGACGGGCGATTGCATCTCGGCCACCGGGGTGCGGATGGACATCAGCTCGGTGGGCAGCGAGCGAGTGGCCTCGTAGGCCAGCAGCTGACTGACTTCGCGCAGCAGGCTGCGAAAGCCGTCGATGTTGGTGTCGGCGTGGCGCAACCAAGTGAGCTTGTGCTGCACCAGGGGGTGAGTGACGACGGTGAGCTGCGGAAACTCTGCGTGCATGCCGAACCTTTCAACGTGATGCCTTCCAGAAAGCCCGAAGGGTTTTGAGCGAAATGCGTGCCAAGGTGACTTGATCTGCCATCC
>JBKBUN010000261.1:0-632 GCA_046289925.1 Burkholderiaceae bacterium
CCCAGGAACAGTTGCGCGCGCGCATTGTTGGGCAGGGCGCCGTCGATGCCAGTGATCTGCACCGGCTGGCCCGGGGTGACCTGGGCGGGCGTGACCTGGCAGCCCAGCTCGCGCAGCGCGGCCAGCATGACGCGGGTGTCGTCCGAGTCCAGCAGGTCGTGGATGGTGGTGGTGCCGGCACTCAGGGCGGCCAGCAGCAGCACGCGGTTGGAAATGCTTTTGGAGCCGGGCAGTTGCACGCTGCCGCTGGCGGTGGCCAGGTGCGGCAGGTCAAGAAAGGCGGTCTGGTACATGCGTGAAATTCAAAGGTTCAGGCCGTGGGCGTGGTGGCGGCAGGCGGAAGGAAACGGCATTGCGCCCGCGCGGTGCTGGCCAGGGTGATCATGGCCTCCAGGGCCTGGGCGTCGCCCGTGTGCAGCGCCTGCTCGAAGGCCTGCAGGGCGCGCTGGAAATGCTGGGCCTGAGCCAGCACCTCGTCCTTGTTGGCCAGCAGGATGTCGCGCCACATGGCCGGATCGCCGGCGGCGATGCGCGTGAAGTCGCGAAAACCGGGGCCGGCGACGCTCAGGAAGGCATCGGCCTGGGGCTGGCCGATGACGCTGTGCATCATGGCAAAGGCCAGCATGTGGGGC
>JBKBUN010000262.1:0-628 GCA_046289925.1 Burkholderiaceae bacterium
TTGGCGGCCGCGAAGCGATCGACGCTGACCGTCAGCGTGGGCAGCCCCGACGTCAGTTCGACCCGCACGTCGGCGGAACCCGGCGTTTCCTCCAGGGCGCGGGCGACCTGGTTGCCCACGCGCTGCAGGGTGTCGAAGTCATCGCCATAGACGAGAACCGCCAGATCGGTCCGGACGCCGGAGATCAGCTCGTTGAAGCGTAGTTCGATCGGCTGGCTGAACTCGAAATTATTCCCGATCTGCTGACCCGCCGCCTCCTCGATGCGTTCGATGAGCGCTTCCTTCTCGAGGCCGGGATCCGGCCACTCGCCGCGGTCCTTGAGGATGATCACGCTGTCCGAGATGTTGCGTGGCATGGGATCGACGGCCGCCTCCGCCGTGCCGGTGCGCGAGAACACGGTCTCTACTTCCGGCTGGGCGGTGATGACCCGTTCCAGCGCCATCTGCATGGCGAGGGATTGCTCCAGCGACGCCGAGGGCACGCGCAGCGCCTGCATGGCGATGTCGCCCTCGTCCAGGGTCGGGATGAACTCCCGGCCGAGGGTGGTGAAGGCCACGCCGCCAAGGACGAGCGTGCCGATTGCCGCCATCAGCACGATCTTCGGCCGGTCGACCGCCGCGCGGATGG
>JBKBUN010000263.1:0-624 GCA_046289925.1 Burkholderiaceae bacterium
GGGCTACCACTGGCCGGCGGCCGGCAGGCGTTTGCGCAGCACAAAGCTGAGCGTTCGGGATGAGCTGGGATGTGTCCATGTTCCGCGGATCTCCTGGCCGCAACGGCCGTCCACGACCCGGCCGATCCAGGTCGCGCTGATGTTGGTGCCGTTCTCCGATTCTTCCAGAGTCAGGTCGCCGTCTTCCACGTCGCCGCTGAGCAGCACGCGCAGCGCCCCGCGCTGCAGGTGCCCGCGCACGCTGTGGGCCAGCTCGGGGTGCTGCACCAGCGTGAGCGTGAGCGCCTCGGCACCGGCCCCGCTGCCCAGTTGCGCCGTCCACTCTCCGATCAGGTGGCGGTGTGTGGTGTCGTCGGGCGAGGCCGGGCAATTGTGCGGCGCGGTGGCTTCAGGGCGATTTTGGGCGTTTGTGCTTGAAAACCAAGCACAACTAGCTATTAAAAATGTAGCAATTCGTGCGCCTCGGGCCCAGGGGCGGGCAGGTTGTGGGTGGGGCAGGGCAGTGCGGGGTGCGGGCATGGCGGGGTGCGGGCATGGCGGGGGGCATCTCAGCCTAGAAACCGCAGTTGGATGCGCCCGCCAGTGCCGTGATCGGCGCGCCAGGCAAGGCGAGACGACGCGGCG
>JBKBUN010000264.1:0-620 GCA_046289925.1 Burkholderiaceae bacterium
GAACGGAGGGAACGTGGGTCTGAAACCACGCCATCAGCTCCGTATTGGTGTCACAGACGGCAACGATTTCCGGCCTAGCCTTGGCGTCAGTCAGATGCATCCAGCGGGCTGCGGCGCTGGCAAATTCGCGCCCCATGAGGCCGCAGCCGATGACGCCGAAACGAAAGGTCTTCATAAGCTCCTCCTCCCGTCACGCTATCTCAGGCGAGATGACGCGACGCTTCCTCCGCCGTTGCGCCGTCGTGAACGATGGCCATCAGCGCCCGCGTCATGCCGCCCGGATTGGCATGCTGGATGACATTGCGGCCATAGACGATCCCGCGCGCGCCTTGCTCCATCAACACCCTGGTGCGAGCGAGGATTTCCTCATCGGAGACCCGGCCACCGCCACGCACGAGGACGGGCAGCCCTTGAGCGATCTCGATCACCCGATGATATTCGGTGACGTCGTCGCAGGGGTCTGCCTTTATGATGTCGGCGCCGAGTTCGGCGGCCTGGCGGACCAGCGGCAGGATCTTGTCGATTGCGCCGTCAACCATATAGGCGCCCTTGGAATTGTCCTGCATGACCAGCGGCTCGACCATGAGCGGCATGCCGTAGATCTCGCATTCGCGCTTCAG
>JBKBUN010000265.1:0-616 GCA_046289925.1 Burkholderiaceae bacterium
GAACCCACTTCTCGGCGTCCTCCTTGTAGGAGAAGGTGCGTGACTGCGCGGGGTAGCCCTTGCGCCGCACCTTGGCTTGCCACTGCAATTCGCCGCGCTTCGTGATCGTGCCCATGTCTCTTGTGTCCCAAATTTGTCCCAATTAATGCTGGGACAGCTTAGAGCATCAGTGGATACAGGGCAAGTGCCTAGCGTTCGGGACGTAGAGGCCGGAGGTTCGAATCCTCTCACCCCGACCAGTTTCCCTTGAAAACCAAGGAATCACAAAGCCCCGCACCGCGGGGCTTTGTCGTTTCTGCGGGCAAGGTTCCCGCCATGTCGCCTCCGGCCAGAGCGGTGAGGACCTTCCAAGACCTTCGGCGTCAACCGCGACGCCAGTGGTCTGTCATGCGAAGGTAGCAGCTCCTCGAGTTGACGCCAGGCAACTTGGCAACTTGGCAGCTTCGTGGCCCACCAGCCGGCCGGTTGCACGCTGGGTGGCTCGACGCCGAGCAGGGGACGCGCGAGCGCCTCTGACGACTGGCAGGACTGGCAGCGTCTAGGTCGTGCGCCGGTCCTGCCGGTGTGACGTGTAGGCCCATCGTCCGAAATCCCTTCATTTGTGACGGTTTGTGCC
>JBKBUN010000266.1:0-613 GCA_046289925.1 Burkholderiaceae bacterium
CTTGTGCCCCTTGAAGTCTGGCTGGGCATTGCGCGGGCCGGGGCCTTGATCGTCTGGCGTATCGTCCTTGGGACGGAAACTCTTCTGAGAGGCCCAGGCTTGCAGCAATGTGCCGTCGACCGAGAAGTGCTCATCCGAGATCAGCCCCTGCTTCTCCGCCAGGCGTACCACCTCGCTCAGAAACTCGGCGGCCACTGCCTGGGCATTGAGGCGGTCACGATTCTTCGAGAAGACCGAGTGATCCCACACCGGATCATCAATGGCCAGGCCGACGAACCAGCGGAACAGCAGGTTGTAGCCCAGCTGCTCCATCAGCATCCGCTCGCTGCGCAGCGAGTAGAACAACTGCAGCAACTGCGCCCGCATCAGCTTCTCGGGGGCGATCGAGGCGCGGCCGGTGTCGGCATACAAGGTGTCGAACAGGGCGCTCATCCGCTGCAGAGCGGTGTCTGCCAGCTTGCGGATGGCGCGCAGGGGGTGAGTCGCTGGCACGAAGTCATCGAGCTTGGCGACAGTGAACAAGGATTCCTGAGTGATATCGGCGCCACGCATGGAAAACGGGGTTCCCGGCAGATTGGAGCCAATATCGTAAACCTTACACAGCAAAGTCAGA
>JBKBUN010000025.1:0-25385 GCA_046289925.1 Burkholderiaceae bacterium
AACATCAGCTCGCCCAACACGCAGAACCTGCGGGCCTTGCAAAGCGACGAGGCGCTGGACAGCCTGCTGTCGACCCTGGCCACCCGCCGCGAGGAGCTGGCCGCGCGTACCGGCCGCCGCGTGCCGCTGTTCGTGAAGATCGCCCCCGACCTGGACGCGCAGCAGATTGAGGTGATTGCCGCCACCCTGAAGCGCCACGGCATGGACGGCGTGATCGCCACCAACACGACCATCCGGCGCGACGCCGTGCAAGGTTTGCCGCACGCGGCGGAAACCGGGGGCCTGAGCGGCGCACCGGTGCGCGAGGCCAGCAACCAGGTGATCCGCGCGCTGCGCACGGCACTGGGTCCGGCGTTCCCGATCATCGGTGTGGGCGGCGTCATGAGCCCGGCTGACGCGGAGGCCAAGATCGCCGCCGGGGCCGATCTGGTGCAGATCTACACCGGCCTGATCTACCGCGGCCCCGGCCTGGTGCCTGCGGCGGCCCAGGCAGTGCGCAGCGCCCGCTGAGCGGGCCCAGGGCACTGGCCTCTGCGCTTTCCACACGCCGGTGCGACCGGTGCGGCGCACCGCTACGCCTGCTGCGGAAGACCGTGGAGGACCTCAAGCAAAAATAGCTGCTCGTGCTTTCAAATCAAGCACGAGCAGCTATGAATTCAATAGCAAACAGCGGCGCAGGCAGGTCGGGCGTGGCGCCCGCTTGCGCCGCATGCTCAGCGCCGCAGCTTCAGCAGCAGCGGAAGCAAGGTGCTGCCCCAGCGCAGCAACCGACGGGGCCCGGCCCACAGCGCCACGCCCACGGCACCCGCCACAAGCGACGGATGGGCGCGCGCAAATTCCAGCACGCGCTGCAAGCCGGGCTCGGCCGTTGCCTGCGCTTGTGCCTGGGCCGCGCTGCGCTCAGCTTGGGCGCGACGTTCGCGCAAGCGCTGGCGCTGCAGGGCAATGCGATCCAAAACCCGCTGCTGCTCTGGCGTGGGCACCACGCCGTCCGGGATGCGAGTCTGCGGCATCACAGGCGCTCCTTGAGGTCTTGCCAGTCCTGGCTGAGTTCACGCCGGGTGAGCGCAAAGGCACGGCCCGAGCGCTGCAGCAGCACCCATAACCCTGCCAGGCCTGCGGCCCAGAGCAGCATCCACAAGCCCGCCAGCAGCCAGGCGGCCGTCGCGCGGTGCGGGGTATCCCAGAAATGCACCACGGCAGCGGCCGACAGCATGAGCAGCGCCACCACCGTAAGCCCCAGCGTGAGCACTACCAGCACCAGCAGCCACTGAAGGCGCTGCTTCTGGTCGGCCCATTCGAGCCGCGCCAGGGCCATACGGTCTTCCACCGCGATCGCGCCTTCCAACGCCGCAGCGCGAAGCCGCAATGCCCATGCCTCAAGTCCGAGCACAGAAAGCAGGTTCATCCACGTCCTCCACGGATGCCGGAGCGCGACGCCTTGCGGCTCAACGGCGCGCCAGCAGATAGCCGACGAGCGCGCCGACGGCCAGCGCAGCACCGGCCACACGCCAGGGTTCGTCGTGTGCGTAACGGTCTGCGGCCAGCGCGGCCTCTTTGGCTTGACGGGCGGCCTCCTGGGCCGCATGCACAGCCGACTGACGCACCGCGTGCATGCCGTCGTCCAGGCGCTGGCGCAACTGCTTGATCTCGGGTACGGAATCCAGATCCTTGTTGGCCAGCAGTCCGCGCAGGTCGGCCACCAGCTTCTCGAGTTCGCCCTGGGTGGTGTTTTCAGTCGTCATGTTCGTCCCTTTCGAATGGTTTGCTTGAAGTCGCACCAAGTCCGGTGTACCGGGTGCCAGTCCATCTTATCGGTGCGCTCGTCAACCCTACAAGTCAATTGGTCGCAAAACGTGAAACCGCAGCATTGGCTTGATCCAGCGCAAGTCGCTCGAGAACCTCTTGCGCAATCGCGAGACTAGCGGTGAGTCCGGGCGATTCAATGCCCAGCAGGTGCAGCAGCCCAGGCATGCCATGTTCGGCAGGCCCCAGCAGCAGGAAATCGGCGGCTGGCTCCCCTGGCCCGCTGATCTTGGGGCGTATGCCGGCATAGGCTGGAAGCAGTGCACCGTCCGGCAGACCGGGCCAGTACTTGCGTACCTCGGCATAGAAGACCTCGCCGCGCGCCGGATCGACCCGCAGATCGTCTGGGTCTTCCACCCACTGCACATCCGGCCCGAACTTGGCGGCACCGGCCAGGTCCAGCGTGAGATGCACGCCCAGCCCGGCAGCCTCGGGTACGGGATACACCAGCCGTTGAAAAGGCGCGCGCCCCTGCAAGGCGAAGTAATGGCCTCGCGCGTAGTGCGCACGTGGCACCGCACACCCGGCAGGATTGGGTGCGGTGGCCGCAAGCTGTGGCGCATGCAAGCCCGCTGCATTGACCACCACCGCAGCATCCAGCGCCAGACCGTCTGCGGTCAGCACGCGGGTACGCCCGCCAGTGGCGCTCGTGGCGAGCGCCTGAACGCACGTGTGATAAACCACCTGCCCGCCCGCGTGCTCCAGATCGGCCAGCAGGGCCAGCATCAAGCCGTGGCTGTCCACAATGCCGGTGCTGGGCGAATGCAGGGCCGCTACGCAGCGCAGCGCGGGTTCCATCCCCTGGGACTCGTCGGCGTTCAGCCAACGCAGATCGTGCACCCCGTTGGCGGCCGCGCGCTCACGCACTTTGTGCAAAGCGGGCAGTTCCACATCGTGCGTGGCCACCACGAGCTTGCCGCAGCGCCGATGGGCCACCGCACGCTCGGTGCAGTAGGCATACAGCAGGGCCTTGCCCCGCACGCACAGCCGGGCCTTGAGGCTCCCCGGGGGGTAGTACAGCCCGGCGTGGATCACCTCGCTGTTGCGCGAACTGGTCTGGGTGCCAAAAGCGCCCTCGGCTTCAAGGACCAGCACCTCTCGCCCTGCAAGCGCCAGGGCTCGGGCAACGGCCAGACCCACCACGCCCGCGCCGATGACCACGGTGTCGACAGCTTCGGTCTCCATGCTCAGGCCCCCATCTCTGCCTCAAAGCCTGCCAACACGGCCGCGGCATTCAGACCCAGATCGGCCGCGGCGTAGCCTCCCTCCAGCACCAACACCGTGGGCCGGTTCAGCCTTGCCAGGCGAACGCCCAGACGATGGAAATCTGCCCTCGTGAGATTGAAGTGCGAGATCGGATCGCCCTCGTAGGTGTCGAGCCCGAGCGACACCACGAGCGCATCGCAACCCGCTTGGTCGATGTCGCTGCAGGCGTGTTCCAGGGTATCGAACCACACCGATGCGGACGTGCCCGCAGGCATCGGATAGTTGCGGTTGAAACCCAGACCGGCGCCCTCGCCGCGCTCATCGGCATGGCCCAGGTAAAACGGGTACTCCGACGCAGGGTCGCCGTGCAGGCTCACGAACAGCACGTCAGATCGCGCATAAAAGATGCTCTGCGTGCCGTTGCCGTGGTGAAAATCCACGTCCAGCACGGCCACGCGCGGCACCCCATGATCACACAGCGTTTGTGCCGCTACGGCAGCGTTGTTGAGAAAGCAGTAGCCGCCCATGAAGTCGGCGCCCGCATGGTGGCCCGGGGGGCGGGTGCAGCTGAAGGCCACGCGCACCCCGGCGGCTACTCGGGTGGCGGCACTCGCGGCGGCGTCGGCCGCCCGCTTGGCCACGGTCCAGGTGCCTTGCACAAGGGGCGTCCCGTTGTCCATGGAATACAACCCCAGTTGCGCAATGAAGTTGGCGGGCTCTACGTCGCTGCGCAGCGAACGCACCGGCCACACCGACGGGAAAGGCTGCAACTGCTGCCCACCGGGCTGGAAGGCGAGCCAGCGGTCCCAGGCCGTTTCCAGAAACCGCAGGTAGCGCGGCGTGTGCAGCCGCTGCAAAACGCTGCGGCTGTCGATGTCAGGCTCGCACAGAAGGTCGCCCCGCGCGCGCAGTTGCTCCATGACATAGTCGATACGCTCCGGCTTTTCGAAACACGGAACACGCTCACCACGAAAAAATTCGTGTGTGGGAGCATGGCCACGGTGCAAGGGATCGTAAAAAACCAGCATGGCAGGACTCGCGAAGGCAAAAGCATCATCCTACGACGCCACCGCAGCCCGCAGCACCGACAGCGTGCCGCCCCAACGAAAAACCCCGGTTTCCTTACGAAAACCGGGGTTGGGATCTGGTGGGTGATACATGGATCGAACATGTGACCCCTGCCGTGTGAAGGCAGTGCTCTACCGCTGAGCTAATCACCCTTGGCGCCAACGCTCCCCACGAAAGATGTGGTGGGTGATACATGGATCGAACATGTGACCCCTGCCGTGTGAAGGCAGTGCTCTACCGCTGAGCTAATCACCCGTGTCGTTTGCGACAGCCTTCTATTATGACACAGTTTCTGGCGCATTTTCAAAACTGCGCCAAATCGTCTTGCCGCCACTGGCCTTGTCCAGTTCGGCCAGGATCTGATCGTGCGACTGCGCCTCCTGCGCACTGGCCCGGATCACCGGCAGCTTCAAGCTGCGCAAATCCACTGCCGCAACCACGGCCTGACCGGAGGAATTCTGCGACTCCTCCTCCAACACAAGCAGCGGATCCTGCCCACGGGTGAGGTTGATGTAGACATCCGCCAGCAGTTCAGCGTCCAGCAGCGCGCCGTGGAGCTTGCGGCCAGAGTTGTCTACGCCCAGCCGGTCGCACAGCGCATCCAGCGAGTTCCGCTTGCCCGGGAACATCTCCTTGGCCATCACCAAGGTGTCGACAATACCGCCGACATAGGACTCAAAGCGGTCACGGCCCAGCAGTTCCAGTTCCTTGTTCAGAAACCCCACGTCGAAAGGCGCGTTGTGGATGATGATCTCGGCCCCAGCAAGGTATTCCAGCAACTCATCGGCCACCGCCACAAACTTGGGCTTGTCCTTCAGAAACTCGTTGCTGATGCCGTGGACCTTGAGCGCGTCCTCATGGCTATCGCGCTCGGGATTCAGGTAGTAGTGGCGGTTGTTGCCCGTGAGCTTGCGCGCCACGAGTTCTACACAGCCGATCTCGATGATGCGGTCCCCACCCTCGGCCGACAGGCCCGTGGTTTCGGTGTCCAGGACGATCTGACGGGTCATGAAAAGAGCTCCTCACCGCATGCCAGCCACGCAAGGACCGCGACTGCGGCCTGCTGCCGGTCAATGGTTCTCACGTGCGTGGTTGATGGTGTACTTGGGAATCTCGATCACCACGTCGCGTTGCGCCAGGATCGCCTGGCATGAAAGACGCGACTGCGGCTCCAGCCCCCAGGCACGGTCCAACAGGTCCTCTTCCTCTTCTTCTGGGACATTGAGCGACTGGTAGCCCTCGCGCACCACCACATGACAGGTGGTGCAGGCACAGCTCATGTCGCAGGCATGCTCAATCGCAATGCCATTGTCGAGTAGCGCTTCGCAAATCGACGTGCCGGAGGGTGCCGAGATTTCAGCCCCCTGAGGGCAATACTCATGGTGGGGAAGGATTTTGATGACCGGCATGATATGAAGCAAATTCAAAGTGTTTGAACACGTTTGCCTGCCAAGGCCTGCTGGATACCGCGGTTCATGCGCTCGGCGGCAAAGGCTTCGGTGCCACGGGCCAGGGCCTCGGTGGCGGCCTCGATGGCTGCAGCGTCGTCAGACGAGCGCAGTGCCTCCAGCTTCTGCATGAGGTCGTCAATACCGGCGCGCTCCTCGGCAGTGAGCAGGTCGCCATCGGCCTGCAAGGCACTGAGCGTAGCCTGCAGCATGCGCTCGGCATCGACGCGGGCTTCCACCAAAGCGCGAGCGCGCATGTCTTCCGCCGCAGTGGCAAAACCGTCTTGCAGCATGCGCGCAATCTCGTCGTCCGAAAGGCCGTAGGAGGGCTTCACGTCCACGCGCGCTTGCACGCCACTGGTCAACTCCTCGGCCTTCACGCTGAGCAGGCCGTCGGCATCGACCGTGAACGTCACCCGGATACGCGCCGCCCCTGCAGCCATCGGCGGAATGCCGCGCAATTCGAACCGTGCCAGGCTGCGGCAGTCTTGGACCAGATCGCGCTCACCTTGCACCACATGGATCGCCAGCGCCGTCTGCCCATCTTTGAAGGTGGTGAAATCTTGGGCTTTGGCGATGGGGATGGTCTCGTTGCGGGCCACGATCCGCTCCACCAATCCGCCCATGGTCTCGATCCCCAGCGACAGCGGAATCACATCCAAGAGCAAAAGATCGCCAGCCGCGTCGTTGCCAGCCAACTGGTTGGCCTGGATGGCTGCACCCAAGGCCACCACCTCATCGGGATTGAGGTTGTTGAGCGGCTCGCGCCCGAACAGCCTCCCCACCGCACGCTGCACCTGGGGCATGCGGGTGGATCCCCCCACCATCACCACACCTTGGATATCGGCGGGGGCCAGCCGTGCATCTCGCAGAGTGCGCCGCACTGCCTGCAGGGTTCGCTCGGTCAAATCTGCCGTTGCGCCATCGAACTCGGACCGCGAAACGGTGCGAGTCAGCAGGCCAAAGGACACTTGTGCTTCAAAGACCGCCAGTTCGGAGGTGGTCAAAGACTCCTTGCAGCGCCGGGCGGCCATGTGCAACAGAGCACGATCGGCTGCGCCTACGGAAGCAATGCCCAGCTGCTGTAGCACCCAGTCGGACAGCGCCCTATCGTAGTCGTCTCCCCCCAATGCCGAATCGCCACCAGTCGCCAATACCTCGAAAACACCCTTGCTCATGCGCAGTATCGAGATATCGAACGTGCCGCCCCCCAGGTCGTACACCGCATACACCCCCTCGCTGGCGTTGTCGAGTCCGTAGGCAATGGCGGCTGCGGTCGGCTCATTGATCAGCCGCAACAGGTGGAGGCCCGCGAGCTGCGCAGCGTCTTTGGTCGCTTGGCGCTGGGCATCGTCAAAGTAGGCCGGCACGGTGATCACCGCACCGTACAGGTCTGCGTTGAAGGTATCTTCAGCCCGCTGGCGCAAAGTCGCCAGGATATCGGCGCTGACCTCTACCGGAGTTTTGAGGCCGCCAGCGGTTTCAATACCGATCACCCCCCCTTGGCCTCCCGTGGCTGTCAGGCGGTAGGGCAAACGCTGTGCATCCACGTCCTGCACCGCTCGGCCCATCAGGCGCTTGACCGACACCACAGTGTTGGCAGGGTCGGCAGATTGGGACGCGAGAGCTGCACGGCCGACTTCACGGCGGTTGCCGTCCAGGTAGCGCACAGCCGACGGAAGCAGCACCATCCCCTGATCGTCCGCAAGACATTCGGCTACACCGTTTCGGACAGCCGCGACAAGAGAATGCGTGGTACCCAGGTCAATCCCTACAGCGATGCGCCGCTGGTGAGGGTCTGGCGACTGGCCGGGTTCAGAGATCTGCAAAAGCGCCATGGTAGATGTTGGTTATGCGGGCCGTTAGCGAATAAAGGCAGTTGTGCAGTTGTGCGGAGGATGCCTGGCCTCACCGACCCTGGCCACCGCGATGCCCGTTGGGCCAGGTGCCATGCAAGTCGCGGCTTAGAGGCTTAGGCATCGAATCGTTCCCGCTTGCGGCCCAGTTCAGACAAAAAACGGTCTACGAACATCAGCGCTCGAACCGACTGCACCGCCGCCGCCGGATCGTGCTGGGTGTCCAACGCCGCAGCGCAGGAAGCCAGTAACCGCGCTCGCTCCTGCAACACTGTGGACTCCAGTGCATCCAAGGCGTCAAGCGATACCGCGTCTTCCAGTGCCTCACGCCACTCCATCTGCTGCATCAGAAAGACGGCTGGCATGGCGGTATTGTCTTCTGCACGCACCGGATGCCCCGCCAGTTCGCACAAATAGGCCGCACGTTGCAGCGGGTCGCGCAACCGGCGGTACGCTTCGTTGATACGGACCGACCATTGCATTGCCACCCGCTGTGCCGCCGCGCCTTGAGACGCAAAACGGTCCGGATGGACCTCGCGCTGAAGATCTTTCCAGCGTTGGTCCAGTTCCGATGGGTTGAGGGCGTAGCGTCTTTCCAAACCCAGCAGTTCGAAGTCGTCAGATTGAAGATTCATCGGCAGAAAAAAACCGCCAGCAGGGCACGATGGCGGTCTTTAATGGCTTGCAGCCTAAACATCAGACGCGGAAGCTTTCTCCGCAGCCGCACCGGTCGCGCTCGTTGGGGTTGTTGAATTTGAATCCCTCATTCAGGCCTTCGCGCACGAAATCGAGCTCGGTTCCATCGATGTAGGCCAGGCTCTTGGGATCAACCAATACCTTCACCCCGTGTTGCTCAAACTCGATATCCTCCGGCTCCTTGGAATCGACGTACTCGAGCTTGTAGGCAAGGCCAGAGCAACCCGTGGTCTTGACGCCCAAGCGCACGCCGATACCCTTCCCGCGCCGGGTCAGATAACGGCTCACGTGGCGAGCCGCAGCTTCGGTCAAAGTAATGGCCATTTCAGGAGGTTGCGGTCGCGCCATGCTTGGCACGGTAGTCCTGCACAGCCGCCTTGATGGCGTCTTCGGCCAAGATCGAGCAGTGGATCTTCACCGGGGGCAATGCCAGTTCTTCGGCAATCTGGCTGTTCTTCAACTGAGCCGCTTCGTCCAGCGTCTTGCCTTTCACCCACTCGGTGACCAGCGACGAGGATGCGATCGCCGAACCGCAGCCATAGGTTTTGAAACGGGCGTCTTCAATCACCCCGGTTTCAGGATTCACCTTGATCTGCAACTTCATCACGTCGCCGCAAGCGGGTGCACCGACCATGCCTGTGCCAACGGTGTCATCCCCCTTGTCAAACGAGCCCACGTTGCGCGGGTTTTCGTAATGGTCAACAACCTTCTCAGAATAAGCCATGGAATCACCTCTTGAATTCAGACACTGGCGTTCTCAGTGGGCAGCCCACTGGATGGTGCTCAGGTCAATGCCGTCCTTGTACATCTCCCACAACGGGCTCAGTTCGCGCAGCTTCGCAACGTTCTGCCGGATGGTGGCAATGGCGTAATCGATCTCCTGCTCGGTCGTGAAGCGCCCGATGGTCATGCGCAGGCTGCTGTGGGCCAATTCATCACTGCGCCCCAATGCCCGCAGCACATAACTAGGCTCCAGGCTGGCCGAGGTGCAGGCAGATCCGGAGGACACCGCCAGACCTTTGATGCCCATGATCAGCGACTCGCCCTCGACGTAGTTGAAGCTCATGTTCAGGTTATGCGGCACTCGACGTTCGAGATCGCCGTTCACGAACACTTGCTCAATGTCCGACAACCCGTCAAGCAGGCGCTTTTGCAGCGTTTTGGCCTTTGCAATGTCTTGGGCCATCTCTTCACGGGCGATGCGAAACGCCTCGCCCATGCCCACAATCTGGTGGGTGGGCAAAGTGCCCGAGCGCATGCCACGCTCGTGGCCGCCACCATGCATCTGCGCCTCCAGGCGCACGCGGGGCTTGCGGCGCACATACAGCGCACCAATGCCCTTGGGTCCATAAGTCTTGTGAGAAGCCAGACTCATCAGGTCGACCGGCAGCGTGGCCATGTCAATCTCGACCTTGCCAGTGGCCTGAGCCGCATCCACATGGAAGATGATGCCCTTGTCACGGCACAAGGCACCGATCGCAGGGATGTCCTGGATAACGCCGATCTCGTTGTTCACGAACATCACGCTGATCAGGATGGTGTCTGGGCGGATGGCCGCCTTGAGAACATCCATGTCCAGCAACCCGTTGGGCAGGACGTCCAGATACGACACCTCGAAGCCCTGGCGCTCCAATTCACGCATGGTGTCGAGCACCGCCTTGTGCTCGGTTTTCACGGTGATCAGGTGCTTGCCTTTGCCCTGATAGAAGTGGGCGGCGCCTTTAAGCGCCAAGTTATTCGACTCCGTGGCGCCACTGGTCCACACGATCTCGCGGGGATCGGCACCGATCAGAGCTGCGACATCCGCGCGCGCTTTTTCGACGGCCTCTTCCGCCTCCCACCCCCAGGCGTGGCTGCGGGAAGCCGGGTTGCCGAAATGCTCGCGCAACCACGGGATCATGGCGTCGACAACGCGGGGGTCGACGGGCGTGGTGGCACCGTAGTCAAGATAAATTGGAAAGTGCGGGGTCATGGCTGGGCTGGCTCAGAAAACGCTGGCTGGCAGCAATCAATACAAATAACAACTCCGCAGACGCGAACGCCTGCAAACCGTTGTGGCCCGGGCCTACTCACAAGCGGAATGCCCGGTCGCGCCCTCAGGACTTTGCAAAAGCATTGCCGAGTGCAAACACCGAGTTCGGCGCATTCACACGGATGGGCTTGACCACCGGCGTCGTAGAGATGGCACGCCGAACGACAGGCTTGTCTTCCACTTGCACGCCCTTGGCGAGTTGATCGTCCACCAGTTTCTGCAAGGTCACCGAATCCAGGAACTCCACCATGCGCTGATTGAGCGAAGCCCAAAGCTCGTGCGTCATGCAACGACCGCCTTCGCCCAGACAATTTTCCTTGCCACCGCACTGGGTTGCGTCGATGGGTTCATCGACGGACACAATGATGTCGGCCACCGTGATGTCATCGGCCTTGCGCGCCAGGGTGTAACCACCGCCAGGGCCACGCGTGGATTCGACAAGCTCGTGGCGGCGCAGCTTGCCAAACAGTTGCTCGAGGTACGAGAGTGAAATCTGCTGACGCTGGCTGATGGCAGCCAGCGTGACGGGCCCGTTGTTCTGGCGAAGTGCCAAGTCGATCATCGCGGTGACCGCAAAACGGCCTTTGGTTGTGAGACGCATCGCAAGCTCCTTAGCTCAGGCTCTTTCATTGTGGGATTGACCAGCCACCCGAGGGCAGCGGCACCGTCTCCGCCCTGCTTCTCCGCCGCCATCGCTGCGTGCGGAGCCCATCAGCCGTTTGATTCCGGCTTTTCTTGAGTGTTTTGCAGGAGTATAGCACAAATCCCAAATGAATTTGTCGGGTAAGAAACTGATTGGTTATTATTTTTACCAATCAGTTCGATAGACCAAGACTAGAGCGCGCCATGCCCCCTCGCGCAGCGGAACAGCGCCGTTTGTGGCGGTGCATGGCATCTGTGCGGCCGTGCGCATTCAGGCCACAGAGCCCGCAAGCGGATCGTGGCCGCGAACGCCGAACGCGCAGTCTTTCAGGCGAGAGAGTTGGTCCCGCACGCGCGCAGCCTGCTCGAACTCCAGATTGCGCGCGTGGTCGAGCATCAACTTTTCCAGCCGCTTGATCTCGCGCGCCATGTCCTTCTCCGACATGTCTTCGACCTTGGCGCGTAGCAAGGCCACTTGCTCCATGCGCTCGGCATCCTGGCCCGCCTTTTCGCTGTACACCCCGTCAATGAGGTCTTTCACCTGCTTGACAATGGTGCGCGGCGTGATGCCGTGCGCTTCGTTGTAGGCGATCTGCCGGACGCGGCGGCGCTCGGTTTCGTCGATGGCTTTCCGCATCGAATCTGTAATGCGGTCGGCGTACAGGATGGCCATGCCGCTCGCATTGCGCGCAGCCCGACCGATGGTCTGAATAAGGCTGCGCTCGGCACGCAAAAAGCCTTCCTTGTCGGCGTCGAGGATGGCCACGAGCGACACCTCGGGAATGTCCAGCCCCTCACGCAGCAGGTTGATGCCCACCAACACGTCGAACACACCCAGCCGAAGGTCGCGGATGATCTCGACGCGCTCCACGGTGTCCACATCGCTGTGCAGGTAGCGCACCTTCACCCCGTTGTCGGTGAGGTAGTCCGTGAGTTGCTCGGCCATACGCTTGGTCAGCGTGGTGATTAGCACACGCTCGTTGCGCTCGACTCGCACGCGGATTTCCTGCAGCACATCGTCCACCTGGTGCGTTGCCGGGCGGACTTCGACGATGGGATCCACCAGCCCGGTAGGCCGCACCACCTGTTCCACTATCTGACCGGAGTGTTGCTTCTCGTAATCGGCCGGCGTGGCCGACACGAAGATCACCTGCCGCATACGCTGCTCGAATTCTTCGAACTTGAGCGGGCGGTTGTCCAGCGCCGACGGCAGCCGGAAACCGTATTCCACCAGCGTGGTTTTGCGCGCGCGGTCGCCGTTGTACATGGCCGAGAGCTGTCCGATCATCTGATGGCTTTCGTCCAGAAACATCAGCGCATCGCGGGGCAGGTAGTCGGTCAGCGTGCTCGGAGGCGCTCCCGGCGCAGCGCCCGATAAGTGGCGTGTGTAGTTCTCGATGCCCTTGCAGTGGCCCACTTCGCTGAGCATTTCCAGATCGAACCGTGTGCGCTGCTCCAGCCGTTGGGCCTCGACCAGCTTGCCTTCTGCGAGCAACTGCTTGAGGCGCTCAGCCAGTTCGAGCTTGATGGTCTCAACCGCCGCTAGCACCTTATCACGCGGCGTCACATAGTGGCTGCTCGGGTACACGGTAAAGCGCGGAATCTTCTGCTTGATGCGCCCCGTAAGAGGGTCGAACAGTTGCAGGCTCTCCACCTCATCGTCGAACAATTCGATGCGCAGAGCCAGCTCCGAGTGCTCGGCCGGAAAGACGTCGATGGTGTCGCCGCGCACACGGAACTTGCCGCGGCTGAACTCCTGCTCGTTGCGCTGGTACTGCATGCGGATGAGCTGGGCGATCGCGTCGCGCTGACCTAACTGGTCGCCCACACGCAGCGTCATCACCATGCGGTGGTAGCTCTCGGGCTCGCCAATGCCGTAGATGGCCGACACCGTGGCCACGATCACCACGTCGCGCCGCTCCATCAGGCTTTTGGTGCAGCTCAGCCGCATCTGCTCGATGTGCTCGTTGATCGCGCTGTCCTTTTCGATGAATAGGTCGCGCTGCGGCACATAGGCTTCGGGCTGGTAATAGTCGTAGTAGCTCACAAAGTATTCGACCGCGTTCTTGGGGAAGAACTCGCGGAACTCACTGTAGAGCTGCGCAGCCAGCGTCTTGTTGGGCGCGAACACGATGGCAGGCCGACCGGAGCGCGCGATCACGTTGGCCATGGTGAAGGTCTTGCCCGAGCCGGTCACGCCCAGCAGCGTCTGGAACGCTTCGCCGTCACGCAGGCCTTCCACCAGGCGCGCGATGGCCTCGGGCTGGTCGCCCGCAGGCGGATACGGCTGAAACAGCTCAAAGGGCGAGTTGTCAAAGCGCACGAATTCGCCGTGCTGCCTTTCAGGCTTGACTTCAGAAAGATCCGGCATAGGAGGCGTCAACGGGGCCAGTGCATGGCCCGTTAAAATTTGCTGAACTCGGCACGGTACACCACGCCCGGTTTATTCGCTACTGACAACCTTCGAAAGCACTTCATGTCTTTGTTTTCCTCCGTCGAAATGGCCCCCCGGGATCCGATTCTGGGTCTGAATGAACAATTCGCAGCCGACACCAACCCCCACAAGGTGAACCTCGGCGTGGGCGTGTATTTCGACGACAACGGCAAGCTGCCCCTGCTGCAATGCGTACAGGCCGCCGAGAAGGCCATGATGGACAAGCCCGCCGCCCGCGGCTATCTGCCCATCGACGGCATCGCTGCATACGACAACGCCGTCAAGGGCTTGGTGTTCGGTGCCGATTCCGAGCCGGTCACGTCGGGGCGTGTGGCCACGGTGCAAGCCATCGGCGGCACCGGCGGGCTGAAGATCGGTGCCGACTTCCTCAAGAAGTTGAGCCCCAATGCCACCGTCCTGATCTCCGATCCGAGTTGGGAAAACCACCGCGCCCTGTTCACCAACGCAGGTTTCGCGGTCGACACCTACGCGTACTACGACGCCACCCAGCGCGGTGTGAACTTTGACGGCATGCTGGCCAGCCTGAACGCGGCCGCCCCTGGCACCATCGTGGTGTTGCACGCCTGCTGCCACAACCCCACGGGCTACGACATCACACCCGCGCAGTGGGACCAGGTGATCGCCGCAATCAAGGCCAAGGGCCTTACGCCTTTCCTCGACATGGCCTACCAAGGCTTTGGTCACGGCATCGCTGAAGACGGCGCCGTGATTCAGAAGTTCGTGGCGGCGGGCTTGAACTTCTTTGTCTCGACCAGCTTCTCCAAAAGCTTCAGCCTCTATGGTGAGCGCGTGGGCGCGCTGTCGGTGTTGTGTGCCAACAAAGAAGAAGCCGACCGCGTGCTGAGCCAGCTCAAAATCGTGATCCGCACCAACTACAGCAACCCACCCACACACGGTGGCGCGGTGGTGGCGGCGGTGCTCAACAACCCCGAACTGCGGGCGCTTTGGGAGAAAGAGCTGGGCGAGATGCGGGTACGCATCAAGGCCATGCGCCAAAAGCTGGTGGACGGCCTCAAGGCCGCGGGCGTGCAGCAAGACATGTCCTTCATCACCACGCAGATCGGTATGTTCAGCTACTCCGGCCTGTCCAAGGACCAGATGGTGCGCCTGCGCAGTGAGTTCGGCGTGTACGGCACCGACACCGGCCGCATGTGCGTGGCTGCGCTCAACAGCAAGAACATCGACCACGTCTGCCAAGCGATTGCCAAGGTGATGTAAGCACGGCCCAGGGGCGCAGCAGCCCCGCCCGGCCTGTGAAACGCCCCGATGCCGCCCCCGCGGCCCGGGGCGTTTTGCTGTGTACCGTGCGCCGCAGACCCGCCCAACTGCCGTTTCTAGCTTAAGGGTCATTTAGGCCGCTCGTGCTTATGAATCAAGCACAAGCAGCTATTAATTTAGTAGCAAATCTTGCCTTCGCGCCGGTGCAAGGCGTCGGCCTGCTCACCGACTGCAAGCCCACTCCGGTATAAAGCGTCGGCTCCACCGCGTCCGCGCCTTGGCCTGGGATGCGCCCCACCCTTCGATCCGCGTTGCCATGCCCCCTGCCCCACTCCAACCCCTGCGCGGCGTGCGCGTGCTCAGCCTGGCACTGAACCTGCCCGGCCCTGCCGCACTGCTGCGCTGCGCCCGCATGGGGGCCACCTGCACCAAGCTGGAGCCTCCAGCACCAGCCGCCGCTGCCAGCGCCGACCCCATGGCCCAGTACAGCCCGACGGCCTATGCGGCGCTGCACACGGGTGTGCGCACCGTGCAGGCACATCTCAAAACACCTGAGGGTCAGGCCACGCTGCAAGCCGAGCTGTCGCAGACCGACGTGCTCATCACCTCCTTTCGGCCGTCCGCGCTCGACAAGCTGGGCCTGGGCTGGGAGACGCTGCAAGTGCGCCACCCGCGACTGTCGCTGGTGCGTATCGTGGGCGCACCCGGCGCCCGCGCCGAGGAGCCGGGTCACGACCTGACCTATCTGGCCGAAGCCGATCTGGTGCCAGACACGGCGCTTCCTCCGACCCTGTACGCCGACATGGGAGGAGCGCTCATGGCCAGCGAGGCGGTGTTGCAAGCGCAGCTGGCGCGCGCTCAACAGGGCCTGGGGGTGTGCATTGAAGTGGCGCTGTCGGACGCCGCGCACTGGCTGGCCCTGCCTCGCCAGTGGCGGCTGACCACACCAGAGGCCGACATCGGCGGTCAGCACGCTGGCTACCGCGTGTACCCCTGCGCCGACGGTCGGGTGGCCGTGGCAGCCCTGGAGCCGCACTTCGCAGCGAAGCTGTGCCAGATTGCCGGCCTGCCAGCACAAGGGGATGCAGACCACATGCGCGCACCGGCCACACACGCGGCCATCGCCTCTTTTCTGGCCAGACACACCTGCGCGACCCTGCAAGCCCTGGCCAAAGCGCACGACATTCCCCTGCACCCGCTGCCGTAGAGCTGCGGCTGGCATGCGGGCTACAGCCCAGCGGCTGACGAGGGGACCACCCTCGCCAGCGATGGAACCAACGCGTACTCGCGCCGCCTGAAGACTTCGCGCCCGGAGTCCGCTGCAAGCCCCCCCTCACGAACGCTCAACGCCCCGCAAGACCGATGGCGCCGGTGTGCGTCTTATCCTGCACAGCGATTCGGGCCGCGGCGTACCGATGCGCCCCCCAGCGGCAGGCAACGCGCCGCGCGCCCTGTTGCATGCCACGGCATCCAAGGATCAACCGACGCAAAAAATTGCAAGCCGAGGGGGCTGCCGATGACGGTCGGCCCCTATGCCCCGGCCTGACGGGCATCACGGGCACACAGGCGCTGCCGTTTGCTGACAGCGCCACCACTGCCATCTGTCGGTGCTTCAGCGTGCGCGGCCTTTGCCGGTGCCCCTCTTGCCAAGACCACCTTTGACGCCGGGGCGCACTCCCCGTGCAGACGGCGCGCCCCCCGTGTTGCGCGGCGGCAGGCCTGTGTGCTGGGTGAGCAGGCGGCCCGGCTGCGGTTCGCTGACGCGAAAGCGCACATCGCCGCGCGGCTCGTTGAGCGCCTGGTTGCGGGGTCGCAATGCCACGGCCTTGCCGTCTTTGTTGGTCGTATAGCCCAGACCGCCACCACCGGGACCAGGGGTGCTGTTCTTGCGCCGGGCGCTTTGGTAGCTGCCGTCGGTCAGAGGCTGGAAGGTCGGAATCAGGTGCTGCTTGCCATTGCCGATCAGGTCGGCCCGGCCCATGGCCTTCAGCGCCTCGCGCAGCAGCGGCCAGTTGTTCGGGTCGTGGTAGCGCAAGAAGGCCTTGTGCAGACGGCGGCGTTTTTCGCCGCGCACGATGTCCACCTTCTCGGCGCGCTCATCGCGGTGGATGCCCTTGAGCGGGTTGAGCCCCGAGTGGTACATAGCCGTGGCTGTGGCCATGGGGCTGGGGTAGAAGGTCTGCACCTGGTCGGCGCGGAAGCCATTGCGCTTGAGCCAGAGCGCCAGGTTCATCATGTCCTCATCGCGGGTACCCGGGTGCGCAGCGATGAAGTACGGAATCAAGAACTGCTTCTTGCCCGCTTCTTCACTGTACTTCTCGAACATCTGCTTGAAGCGGTCGTAGCTGCCGATGCCGGGCTTCATCATCTTGGTCAGCGGGCCCTCTTCGGTGTGCTCGGGCGCGATCTTGAGATAGCCGCCCACGTGGTGCTGCACCAGTTCCTTCACATACTCGGGCGACTTCACGGCCAGGTCGTAGCGCAAGCCCGAGCCGATCAGGATCTTCTTGATGCCCTTGAGTCCGCGCGCACGGCGGTAGATTTTGACCAGCGGACCGTGGTCGGTGGTCAGGTTCTGGCAAATACCCGGATACACGCAGCTCGGCTTGCGGCAGGCGGCTTCGATCTCGGGGCTCTTGCATCCCAGGCGGTACATGTTGGCCGTGGGGCCACCCAGGTCGGAAATAGTGCCGGTGAAGCCCTCGACCTTGTCCCGGATGTCTTCGATCTCCTGGATGATCGAATCTTCCGATCGGCTCTGGATGATGCGGCCCTCGTGCTCGGTGATTGAGCAAAAAGTGCAGCCGCCGAAACAGCCGCGCATGATGTTGACCGAGAACCGGATCATCTCCCAGGCCGGGATCTTGGTCGGGCCATCGTGGCGGCCGTTCTCATCGGCATAGGCGGGGTGCGGGCTGCGCGCATACGGCAGGCCGAACACGTAGTCCATCTCGGCCGTGGTCAACGGAATGGGCGGCGGGTTGATCCACACATCGCGCGCGGCGGCACCTTCGCCATGGGCTTGCACCAGCGCGCGGGCATTGCCAGGGTTGGTTTCCAGGTGCAGCACACGGTTGGCATGAGCGTAGAGCACCGGGTCGGCCTTGACCTGCTCGTAGCTGGGCAAGCGGATCACGGTGCGGTCGCGCGGCGGCAGCTTGCGCTTGCCGCGGGCCATGGTCGCATGGGGCATGAAGGTCAGTGGCTGCACCGCTGGAGTGGCAGCCACGGACGCAGGAGGAGCGCCAGAGGCTGCATCGTCCTTGCTGCACGTGCCCCCTTGGGTCTTGGCCTGCTCGCTGGTGGTCAGGTACGGGTTCAAGTGGGGCTCCACCGGACCCGGCTCATCCACCGTGGTCGAGTCGATCTCGAACCAATCGGGTGCGGAAGTGCGCCGCACAAAGGCCGTGCCACGCACATCGGTGATCTGCTCGATGGGTTCACGGGCCGCAATGCGGTGGGCCACCTCCACCAGCGCGCGCTCGGCATTGCCGTACAGCAGCAGGTCGCATTTGCTGTCTACCACGATGGAGCGGCGCACCTTGTCGCTCCAGTAGTCGTAGTGCGCGATGCGGCGCAGGCTGCCCTCGATTCCGCCCAGGATGATGGGCACGTCCTTGTACGCCTCGCGGCAGCGCTGGCTGTAGACGATGGCTGCGCGATCGGGCCGCTTGCCGCCCACATCGCCGGGCGTATAGGCGTCGTCGGTGCGGATCTTCCGGTCGGCCGTGTACCGGTTGATCATCGAATCCATATTGCCCGCTGTCACCCCCCAGAACAGGTTGGGCTTGCCCAGCACCTTGAAGGGCTCGGCGCTGTGCCAGTCGGGTTGCGCAATGATGCCCACACGAAAGCCCTGCGCTTCGAGCGTGCGGCCAATCACGGCCATGCCGAAGCTTGGGTGATCCACATAGGCATCGCCCGTCACCAGAATGACGTCACAGCTGTCCCAGCCGAGTTGGTCCATCTCGGCACGGCTCATGGGCAAAAAAGGCGCAGGACCGAACCGTTTGGCCCAATACGGGCGGTAGCTGGTCAGCGGCTTCGCATTGCGCGCGAAGAAAGACACGTCGACGGGGGCATTCATGGTCGTGGGGCGTGCCGTCCGCGGGCACTGCGGTGTAGAGGGTAACTTTTCATTTTACGGGCGAACCTTTGCGCCCGCTTTTGCGCCACCATGCACCCACAAGACTTGTGGGTTGACCGACAATGCAGAGGTGGCCCTCAGTGAAGCTTTTCTTCACCCGATCTTCCGTGACAGCGCCCTATCTCTTCACCGAACGCCCCTTTGCCCGGGCTGCGCAACCTTCAGCCAAGCGACATCGGATGGGTGGTGTACGCACACAGCCGCCGCGACCACGCAGAGCACGGCTGGGACAGCCGCTTGGCACTTGGAAGCGCTGGTCGCAGACATGGATGCGCTCCTGTTGCGTCGCGTCACCTCCCGCTGCGAAGGGGCCTGGATCGCGGCATACGACGGTCGCCGCATGGGTTGCGCCTTTGCGCTGCGCAAACGCGCCCGCACAGCCCCATTGCGCCTGTTGCGGCTCACGTCCGATGCCCAAGACATGGGACTGGACGCACGGATCACCGACACCTACATCGCATTTGCGCAAGCGCCCGGCTATGGCCGCATGGTGCTGCAGACGCACGAATGCCTGCCTCCGCCAGCGCGCCGTACGTGCGGCGTGGCTTTGTGCTGGATCGGTCGCAGCCCTATGAAATTGGGGGCCGGTCACGCGTGGGAGCGAATGGATCATCAGAGCTTTCGCCACATTTCACACCACTGAAGGGGCCACATTGACGCTCTCACACACGCACACCCACACACTACGCGCAAGTGCCAGCATCATGCTGTGCGGCCCGCAAGCAGCCTCCGATGGGGAGGGTGCGCGAAATCTGGCGCTCGACACCTCCGAAGACGCTCACGGCCTGATCTCCATGTACGAAGCCCGGAACTATGGCGGGGTGGGCCACGGCGGCTGGCGGCTCCTGACCAACTACCGCAGCGTGCTGATGGCCAAGGCCCTGCGCCCACACGCCTGAGCAGCCATGCGTCAAACCCTGGCCGGCCCGGTCCACAGCGAACTGCTGATCAAGAAAAGCCGCTTCATCGGTTGCGTGCAGCCAGTGCCCGATCGTGCAGCGGCGCAGCAGGTGGTAGAGGGCCTGCGGCGGGAACATCCGGGCGCCGCACATGTCTGCTGGGCCCTTCTGGCGGGCGGGCAGTCGGCGGCGGTAGACGACGGAGAGCCCAGCGGCACGGCCGGCCGCCCCATGCTGGATGTGCTGCGCCACCAGAATCTGGAAGGCGTGCTGGCCACGGTGGTGCGCTATTTTGGCGGCGTGAAGCTGGGCGCCGGCGGACTGGTGCGCGCCTACACCGACACCGTGGCGCAAGCATTGCTGCAGGCACCCAAAGTGGCCTTGCAACGCCAGCATGAATGGGCCTGCACCCTGCCCTATGCCTTTGAGGGTCTGCTGCGGCGGGAATGCGACGCCGTGGGCGCCGTGCTGATCGAGGTGAACCATGGCAGCTTGGTCACAGCGCGGCTGCGCGTGGCCGAAGACCGGGCGGCCGCGCTGCGCGCGCGCCTGGACGAAGCCGGACAGGGTCGACTGGTGTGGCAGGTCGCCGCGCGCTGACGCGCGGGCGGCACCCGCGCAGCGGAGGGGTTCAGGGATGCGTGTTGTGTGCCGATAACCCGGTATCCCGCTCCCAGAGGCTCCCATGGACACCTCCCTCGTTAACCACATCCTCAACACCGCCGTCCAGCTGAACCAAGTCCGGCAGGCCGACGCCGTTCAAACGGCTGTGCTGCGCCGCACCCTGGACATGCAGGAGGCCAGCGCCAGCGTGATGCTGGACGCCCTGGCCGCTGCCACGCCGGTGCCATCGACAACGCCCGCTGCCAGCGGCCCACTCGGCACGCAGGTCGATACCTGGGCCTGAAATCCATCCACTGCTGCAGTTCAGCCTGCCGCGCCGTGGCGCTGCTCCAGCATGTATTGCCGAAATCGCGCGGCAATCGGTGACAGTTGCTTGCCTCGGGGCGTGACCACATACCAGCGATTCGGAATTGGAAACCCCTCCACCGGCAGTTCGACCAGATTGCCCGGCGCCATGTGGCGCAGGGTCAGTCGGCTCAAGATGGCCAGGCCCAACCCCGCGGTCACCGCTTCCTTGATGGCTTCGTTGCTGGCGATGGTGATGCGGTGCGGAGCCCGCCAGCCGCGCGACTCCAGATAGCGCTCGATCGCGTGGCGGGTGCCAGAGCCAGGCTCGCGTATCAGAAGGCGCTCGGCCGCCACGTCGTCCCAGGTCAGAGCGCTGCGTCTGGCCAGAGCATGCTCGCTGGGCGCAATCACTACGAGCGGGTTGTCCGCCAGCGGCTCGGCTTCGATGTCCAGCTCGTGCGGAGGGTGGCTGAACACATACAGATCGTCGAGATTGGCCTGTAGACGCTCGCGAATCTCCGACCGATTGCCGACCTGGAACTCCACCTCCACGCGTGGGTGGGCCTTGCAGAATGGGCCGAGCATGCCAGGCACGAGGTATTTGGCCGTGGTCACCACGCCCAGACGCAAACGCCCCACCGACAGCCCGGCCCGCTCTGCCAGGCGCATTTCCAAGCGATCCAGCACTTGGAACAGATCCCGGCAACTGGTCTGCAGCTCATGCCCCAGGTCAGTCAGATAAAGCTGCTTGCCGATCTGCTCGAAGAGCGCCCCGCCCAAGGCTTCAGACAGCTTGGACAGCTGGGTCGATACGGTAGGCTGCGCCAGGTGCAGCGCCTGGGCAGCTTGCGTCACGCTAAGCCGGTCTGCCACGGCCAGGAAGATCTCCAGTTGGCGGAAGGTGGTCTGACGGGTGTGAAGGCGGCTTTTCATTGGTTTTTGTAAATGATGCGGCCTGAAAAAATCTATTTTTACAAATTCTCTGAGGCCGGAACAATCCGTGTCAGCCCACAAGGCCCACCTCACAACCCCCTCAGGAGAACGACATGCACACCCCTGCCCCCCAGCCTACCCCCATCACCGTGGCCTACGGCGACGGCATCGGCCCCAGCATCATGGAGGCCACCCTGCGCATCCTCGAAGCTGCTGGCGCACGCCTGCAGACCGAAGTCATCGAAGTCGGCGAGAAGGTGTACATGGCCGGTCACGCGAGCGGCATCGCGCCTTCGGCCTGGGATTCGCTGCGCCGCACCAAGGTGTTTCTCAAGGCTCCGATCTCGACGCCACAGGGTGGCGGATACAAGAGTCTGAACGTGAGCACGCGCAAGTCGCTGGGGCTGTTTGCCAACGTTCGGCCTTGCACGGCCTACGCACCCATGGTGCCCACGCGGCATCCTGGCATGGACGTGGTGATCGTGCGCGAGAACGAAGAAGACCTCTACGCGGGCATCGAGCACCGGCAGACCGAAGAGGTGTACCAGTGCCTCAAGCTCATCACGCGCCCGGGCTGCGAGCGCATCGTGCGCTATGCGTTCGAATATGCCCGACTGCACGGCCGCAAACGCGTGACCTGCTTTGTCAAAGACAACATCATGAAGATGACCGACGGGCTGTTCCATGAGGTGTTTGACGAGATCGGCGCGCTCTACCCGGACATTGCCCGCGACAGCATGATCGTGGACATCGGCGCCGCACGCCTGGCTGACACGCCCGAGCACTTTGACGTCATCGTCATGCCCAACCTGTACGGTGACATCCTGTCCGACGTGGCGGCACAGATCGCAGGCTCCATCGGCATGGCGGGCTCTGCCAATATCGGCGACCAGTGCGCCATGTTCGAGGCCATCCATGGAAGTGCCCCCGACCTCGCGGGCAAGGACGTGGCCAACCCCTCGGGGCTGCTGCAGGGCGCGGTGCAGATGCTGCTGCACATTGGCCAGGCCGATGTGGCCACGCGGGTGCAGAACGCCTGGCTGCGCACGCTCGAAGACGGCGTGCACACCGCAGATATCCATCGCCCAGGCACCAGCACCGCACTGGTAGGAACACGTGCATTTGCCTCCGCAGTGATTGCCCGCATGGGCCAGACACCGCAGCGACTCAAGGCCGTGGCCTATGCGCCGACAGCCCCATTGGTGATTGCCCCCTCGCAGCGCCGCGCCGCCGCCCGCAAACACTTGGTGGGCGTAGACATTTTCCTACAGTGGCGCAATGGCACGCCCGCCGATCTGGGGCGTGCGCTGGCGCCTCTGGGCCTCGAGTCTCTAGGGCTGGAACTCATCACCAACCGTGGCGTGAAGGTCTGGCCCGACGGCTTTCCTGAAACCTTCTGTGTGGACCACTGGCGCTGCCGCTTCCGCGGCCCTGCGGCCGAGTTGCGTTTTGCAGAGGTGCTTGAATTGCAGAGTCGCCTGCTCCAGGCCGGTTTTGATATCGTCAAAACTGAAAACCTCTATACCTTCGACGGCCAGCCTGGCTACGCCGCAGTCCACGGATGAACCCTGACCAGATCGCCCTTCTCACCCTCCACGGCAAGGCCGAGGCACTCGAACCCCTGGCCCGCGAACTGGGCCTGAGCCTGGTGGTGGATGAGGGCTACGACACCGATCAGCTTGGTACCTTCACCGGCGAAACCGCACGCGCAGGCACGCAGGTCGAGGCTGCGGCCCGCAAGGCCCGGCTCGCCTGTGAGCGCAACGGCACACGATACGGACTGGGCAGCGAGGGCAGCTTCGGGCCAGACCCCTATTTGGGCTCGGTACCTTGGGGGATCGAGGTGGTGGTCTGGTACGACGCCTTGTTGCAGGTGCAGGTGCACGCCGCCCACCAAGGGCCTGATGTCTGCTGGCGCCAGCAGAGCGTCGCCAGTGTGGCAGACGGTATGGCGTTTGCGCAGTCGGTCGGTTTTCCGGCCCAGGGCGTGATCGTCGGCAAACCTGGCGAGCCTGTGTTTGACAAAAACCTGCGGGACGCTGACGCACTGCGCCTTGCGCTGCAGCAAGGACTGCGCGGCGGCCCGGTCTGGATGGAAACCGACCTGCGCGCGCACCGCAACCCGCTGCGCATGCAAGCGATTGCAAGGGCGGGCATGGCACTGGGCCAACGCCTTGCGCAGCGCTGCCCGGGCTGTGGGGCGCGCGGCTTCGGCCCGGTGCGGCTGCTGCCTGGGGCCCGCTGCGACTGCTGCGGGCACCCGACCAGCAATGCCCGCGCGCAACTGCTGGAATGCCCAGGCTGTGGCCATACCGAGTTGCAGAATCTGCGCGAGATTGTGCCGGCATCGCGCTGCGAGCGCTGTAATCCGTGACGCGGTGCGCAGAGCTGCCTGGCCGTGTGCCAAACTGACACGGTGCCCGCACTGCACCCACCATGGAATTCCGCCTGATCTACGAAGGCCCCCTGCATGGCCAGGGCGCCAAGTCATCCCATAAGTGGGACATCCGCCGCGCACTGCATCCGCAGCTTGAACGACTGTGGCAAGCGCGCCCACTGGCCGATCTGGCCGCGAGTCTGCTTGCGCCACCCCAGCCCGGTGGCACCTCCGTGTTGATCGAAAAAGGCGGGCTGCTGTTTCGCCAGCAACCGCGCGGCACGCTGATCACGGACGGTGGCGACCTGGACAACCGTCTCAAGACGCTGCTGGACGGATTGCGGGTGCCGCACGGCTCCCTGGAGGGCCGAAAGGAGCGTCCGGCCACGCCAGACCCCAGCCCCTTGTTCTGCCTGCTGGAAGACGATGCACTCGTGACCAAGGTCTCGGTCGAGTCTGAGCAACTGCTGCGTCCCGCACGACCCGACGAGGTCGTGGCGATCATCAGCGTGCACGTCAAGAAAACCGTACTCCACCACCGCAACCTCACGCTCTGAGTTGCAGGGGGCAAGCGACAGGTCTCAGGCCATCACGCACAGCTGGCGCTGCTCACCCAAGCCGGTGGCACCCAGGCGCAACACATCGCCCGCCTGCAGAAACCGGGGGGCTGGCTTCTGACCCAGCCCCACACCTGCCGGCGTGCCCGTCAGCACCACGTCGCCGGGGGCGAGTGTCATGAACTGGGTGATGTAGGCAAGCACAGTGGGTATGTCGAAGATGAAATTGCGCGTGGTGCCGTCTTGCATGCGCTGGCCGTTGAGCTCCAGCCACACATCCAGGGTATGCGGATCGGGCAACTCATCGGGCGTGGCCACCCACGGCCCGAGTGGCGCAAAACCATCGTGGCTCTTGCCCTTGTCCCATTGGCCGCCACGCTCCATCTGCCAGGACCGCTCGGACACGTCATTGGCCAGCACATAGCCTGCGACATGCGATAGCGCTTGCTCGCGAGACACACGGTACGCGCGCTGCCCGATCACGACGCCCAGTTCGACCTCCCAATCGGTCTTGGTAGCCCCGGGTGGCAAGACCAGGGGGTCGTGCGGTCCAGCAAGCGCCGTGGCGGCTTTCATGAAGAGCACTGGCTCGGACGGCGGCTGCATGCCCGCCTCGCGCGCATGGTCGGCATAGTTCAGCCCCACGCAGACAATCTTGCCGACCCCGGCCAACGGGCAGCCCAGGCGCACACTGGATGGCACCGTCGGCAAACCCGAGGGGTCGAGCGACGCCATCGCAGCCACCGTTTCTGGGTGAAGCTGGGACGGACCCCAGTCTGGCAAAAGGCTGGACAGGTCGCGCAAAACGCCTTGCGCATCGATGAGCCCGGGCCGTTCCTGGCCCGGTGCCCCGTAGCGAATGATTTTCATGCTGGCTCGGTCCTTGAGACCTGCATCGCAATGAGGGGCTCAACAGTTGTGCGATGTGCCCGAGCATAGCGCCAGCCGTGGCTGCCGCGCCGTGGCAAGCGCGTAGACTCCCCGCGCCGCTCGTGAGGGCGAAGATCCCGCGAAAACCGGACAATGACCGCCCACGCGACACGCATGCGCTCTGACCCTAGAAACCGCAGTTGACCGCTTGTTCACACTGAAAAGTTCTGATGTCCGTTGAAGTTGCGCCTTGTGGGCACGCT
>JBKBUN010000267.1:0-606 GCA_046289925.1 Burkholderiaceae bacterium
GTCAGCATCCGTTTCACCACCCGTTTGAACGGCGCCGCGGCCTGGCCGGCGCGCAGGGCGGCGCCGCGCGCCAGACGGGCCGGGGGCGTTTCCTGGGTGAACAGGCGGACCAGGGCGTTGGTGCCCTGGTACAGGGGCCAGCTGGCGAGGCGGTGGTCGCGTTCATAGCGGGCCAGCAGACGTTCCGACCCGATGTCCCCGCCCCGCGCCGACTTCAACACCTTGGCCAAGACGTCCTGTCCGCGCAGACCCAGGTTGAAGCCGTGGGCGGTGACCGGGTGCATGCCCACCGCGGCGTCGCCGATCAGGGCGAAACCCTCGCCCGCGAACCGGCGGCTCCAGGTGGTGGCCAGCGGATAGGCGCAGCGTTCGCTGACCAGTTCCAGCCCGGTCAGCCGGCCCTTCAGCCGCCGTTCCATCTCGACCGCGAAGGCGTCGGGCGACAGGCGCATCAGGTCGGCGATGGCGGGGGCGGCCAGGGTGAGGACGACGGAGGAGACCCGCTCCTGGGCGTCCGCGACCGGCAGCAGGGCGACGGTCTGGCGATGGTCGAACCATTCGGTCGCGACATGGCCGTGCGCCTGGTCGTGGCGCATCCGGCAGACC
>JBKBUN010000268.1:0-310 GCA_046289925.1 Burkholderiaceae bacterium
GGACGCGGAACATCAGCTTATCGCGCTCGACCTCGGTCTCGACGGTGCGGGGCGTGAACTGCGCCACGTCCGAGACGAAGGACACCTCGGCCGGCACGACGATGCCCGGGGCCGCGTCCATGATGAGCCGCACCTCGGTGCCCAGCCCGATCCTGCCGACAGCCGCGGTCGGCAGGAAGAAGGTCATGTAGACCTCGCCCAGATCGACCATGTTGACGATCCCGCCGCCCGCGCCGACCACCTCGCCCTCGCGCGCCACGATGAACTGCACGCGGCCGTCGCGCGGCGCCGTCAGCGTGCTGTCCTCGAT
>JBKBUN010000268.1:320-603 GCA_046289925.1 Burkholderiaceae bacterium
TCGGCCTCGGCCTGGTGACGCGCAGCCTGCAAATGCCGGACATCCAGTTCAGCCAGCGGATCGCCGGCTGCGACCAATTGTCCCTCACGCACCTGGATGCGCGCGATCCGCCCCGGGCGCGTGGCCGCCACGTCGATCTCCACCGCCTCGATTCGCCCGTTTCCACGAGCAAATCCGTCGGGGGCCGTCCCGGTGCCGTCGCAGCGCCAGAGGAAGCCCCCCCGACAAGGGCCAGCCCCGCGATTAGGGCGGATTCAACCGGTCGTCGCAACACCTAAATCAT
>JBKBUN010000269.1:0-595 GCA_046289925.1 Burkholderiaceae bacterium
GAACCACGTCACGCTGTTTGATCTGGCAGTTGATCCGCCAGCGCTGTGGGATGAGCAGCGGGAAAGAGTCGGGCTCTGAGGCGGAAACTCCGCCTCAGCTCAACATGCTTTTGAGATCCTTGAGCATCAGGAACAGATGGTACGGATCGGTCGGGCTGGGCTCGAATTCCCAGGATTCGTACCACTGACGGGCTTCATCGTCTTTGGCATGGACCAACAGGCAGCGGATGCCGGCGATGTCGGCGGCCTGCGCGGTACGCAGCAACGCATCCTTGAGCAAGGCCTGGCCAAGACCTCTAGGCTGATGCTCCTTGTCCACGGCGAGCCGGGCCAGGATCATGACCGGCACCGGGTGGCGCGCCAGCCCCTTCATCACTCTCGACGGAGCGGCCTCCGGATCGACACTGCCGACTGCGAGGCTGTAGAAGCCGACCACCACGTCACCCTGGCAGCAGACATAGGTCTGCGCGCTGTTGGCCTTCTGGTTGACGAGCGCGTAGCGTTGCAGGAACTGGTTCAGCGCGGCTTGGCCGCAGTCGAACGCATCGACCTGATCCGTTGCAGCGAGCTTGCGAACGGGGGAGTAAGCACTGCT
>JBKBUN010000270.1:0-593 GCA_046289925.1 Burkholderiaceae bacterium
GGCCCCGTACAGATTGGCGCTGCGGGCCAGGATGTCGCCATCCTTGGCCTGGTCCGCGCCGACGATCAGTTGCGTGGATTGGCTACGGGCGAACGCGCGTCTGCCCGATCGCCGCGCGGGCTCGGCGTGGTCGTCGATGGCCAGGCGCATGCGTCCCATCGCCCGCTTGATGTCGGTGGGGTCCTTCTCCGGAGCCAGGGTCTTCAAGCTGTCGTCGCGCGGCAGTTCGATGTTGATCGAGACCCGGTCGGCATAGAGACCCGCCTCGGCCGCCAGCTCGGGCGAGGCTTCGGGAATGAGCTTCAGGTGGATGTAGCCGCGAAAGTCGTGATCCAGGCGCAGCGACTTCGCCACCCGGACCATCTCTTCCATCGTGTAGTCGCCCGAGCGGATGACGCCGGACGACAGGAACAGGCCCTCGATATAGTTGCGCTTGTAGAAGTTCAGGGTGAGGTCGACGACCTCCTTCACCGTGAAGCGCGCCCGGGGCGTGTTCGACGACACGCGATTGATGCAGTAGGCGCAGTCGTAGATGCAGAAGTTGGTCAGCAGGATCTTGAGCAGGCTGATGCACCGCCCGTCCGGCGCATAGG
>JBKBUN010000271.1:0-589 GCA_046289925.1 Burkholderiaceae bacterium
TCGTGATGCCGCGCTCGCGCTCCTGGTCATTGGAGTCCATCGCCCGTTCGGTCGTGGCTTCGTTGGCGCGGAACACGCCGGACTGAGCCAGCAGCTGATCGACGAGGGTGGTCTTGCCATGATCGACGTGCGCGATGATGGCGATATTTCGCATGGACATGAGAGCGGACGGACTTTCGGGAGGAACAGGAGATGACGCTGCGGGCGTCAGGCGCGCGGCTTTTACGCGAATGCGTTCAATTTATCCACCCCTGACCATCTGGCACGCTTGTCGAACGACACCGGTGTCATCGCGAAAGTCTTGTCTGGCTTGGGTTTGCGGCGTTTTCTCATTCGAGACTGTTTCAGACGCAACAAATTGTGCAGTGCAATATGATGCAAAATTAGGCACCTTTGGAGACCGCTGTTCGCTTATCCCTTGAGAACAAGGGGTTTCCGTAAGGTCGGGTTCAAAAAATCGACACCGAACGACTGTTTTTCGCTTGCCTAATTTTGCGCCGCACTCTAAAAACAATCCTGTGAGGCGGCGCTGCCGCTTCTGCCCTTCCTGGGCGTTTCCTCCCTAATGAACTGGCCCGGCGGTTTCGCC
>JBKBUN010000272.1:0-588 GCA_046289925.1 Burkholderiaceae bacterium
TGACCGGGGTCCAGCCGCTGGACCGCGCGATCTCCTCGGCGGGCGGCGTGCGGTTCGAGAGCCTGGACGGCCTGACGCTGAAGGCCCGTCCCGACGTGCTGCTGGCCGGCGAGATGCTGGACTGGGAAGCCCCCACCGGCGGCTACCTGCTGCAGGCCTGTTTCGCCACCGGCGTCGCCGCCGGCCGGGCGGCGCTGGAGCGGTTGGGCTAGGTTCGCGCGTGACGCGGGCTCTTGCCGGTCCAGCGCTTGAAGGCCCGGGAGAAGGCGGCGGGCTCGGAGAAACCGACCAGATAGGCGGTCTCGTTGACCGAGGCCTTGGCGCCCGAAAGATAGCGCAGCGCCATGCGGTGGCGCAGGTCGTCCAGCACCGTCTTGTAGGTGGCGCCTTCGGCCCTCAGCTTGCGAAACAGGGTCTGGCGGCTGAAACCCAGGGCGTGGGCGACCGCGTCGGCGCTCACCTCGCCGGTGTGCAGCAGCGGCAGCAGCACAGCCTCGACCCGGCCGCGAACGGTCCTTTGATCCTCAAGCTCCCGCAGCAGGTCGTCGGCCCGCTCGACGAGGACCCCGAACACGTAGCGCGGCTGCA
>JBKBUN010000273.1:0-586 GCA_046289925.1 Burkholderiaceae bacterium
GGACCTCAACATCCGGGGCGCCTTTTTGCATATGGCCGCCGACGCGGCCGTCTCGGCCGGCGTGGTGATCGCGGCCCTGGTCATGACCTTCACCGGTTGGCTGTGGCTGGACCCTGTGGTGAGCCTGGCCATCGTCGCGGTGATCGTGCTGGGCACCTGGGGCCTGCTGCGCGACTCGCTGGATCTGGCGCTGGACGCCACGCCACGCGGGATCGATACGCAAAAGGTGCGCGACTGGCTGGCCGCCCGCCCCGGCGTCAGCGAGGTTCACGACCTGCACATCTGGGCCATGAGCACCACCGAAACGGCGATGACCGCCCACGTCGTCCGTTCTCTGGGCGCCGACCACGACCAGTTCCTTCACGAGGTCTGCGCCGAGCTGGCCAGCCGGTTCAACATCGGCCATGTGACCATCCAGGTGGAAAGCAGCCACGGCGCGCACGCCTGCCGCCTGGCGCCGGCGGACGTCGTGTGATCCGCCCCGACGCGCTGAATCTCTACCGGGCCGCCACGGGCCTTCTCGAACCCGTCGCCCCGGCCCTGCTGACCCACCGCGCCCGCAAGGGCAAGGAGGATCCCGCCCGTT
>JBKBUN010000274.1:0-585 GCA_046289925.1 Burkholderiaceae bacterium
CCTGCACACATGCCCACCGGGCTCGACGACCAGGAGTCATTGTGACTGTTGGGTTCCACACGAAATGACGAAGGACCCGTGTAGACTATCCACCAGACCAAACACATCGCCACATATCCTGGGAGGGACATGCAACAAGACGCCAGATTGTGCTTACGCGTCAAGCACTTACCGCCGCGATGTGCTTCCAGGTTATCCGTCACTCCGGCCCCAACCTCACAGGTTATCCGTCACTTTTGGCCGCAAAAACCGTCACTTGTGACGTCTATATCCTAGTTAGGCCTTCTTCTCCGAAACTCTCTGGAAGTCAAATGAGCGATTTTCGGGGGGCTCTGGAATTCTGGTTTGGTGGTCTTGGCCAAGGCTTTTTGATCGGTTTCAACACGCATCAAACCTACCGCACGGCACGCATGGGGTCTTACTTCCGCCGCTCTGGTTGGCTGTCTGTCCTTCGGCAGCCTGCTCACCACCGCGCAGCGCCAAAGTGCCACACGCCATCGGCCTTGCGGGGGCTCTTCGTCATTTCGTGTGGAACCCAACAGTCACAATGACTCCTGGTCGTCGAGCCCGGTGGGCATGTGTGCA
>JBKBUN010000275.1:0-254 GCA_046289925.1 Burkholderiaceae bacterium
TTTGGGTGGGAATGGTTCTGTCGGATACTTCGATCATGGACAAAACACCTCATGATCTGGCGCAGATGCGCCGTCAGTACGAATTGGCTGAGCTGGATGAAACCCATGTGGCGGCCGATCCGCTGCAACAGTTCCAGCGCTGGTTCGATGAAGCGGTCAAGGCCAAGGCGCACGAGCCCAATGCCATGACCCTGGCCACGGTGTCAGCGCAAGGGCGGCCGTCCACACGGGTGGTGCTGCTCAAGGGGCTGGAT
>JBKBUN010000275.1:264-585 GCA_046289925.1 Burkholderiaceae bacterium
GCCGCAAAGGCCAGGAGTTGGCGGTCCACCCCTGGGCGGCGCTGCAGTTTTACTGGCCTGAGCTGGAACGTGTGGTGCGCATCGAGGGCGAGGTCAGCAAGCTGGCTCCCGCCGAGTCCGATGAGTACTACCGCACGCGCCCCCTGGGCTCGCGCATCGGTGCCTGGGCTTCCCCGCAAAGCCAGGTCATTCCATCTCGTGAGTTCCTGGAGGCGACCTGGGCTCAAGAGCAGGTCCGGCAGGGCGAAGACCCTGTGCGTCCCGCCAACTGGGGTGGCTACCGCTTGCAGCCCCAGTACTGGGAGTTCTGGCAGGGCCGCG
>JBKBUN010000276.1:0-580 GCA_046289925.1 Burkholderiaceae bacterium
CCCAGCGGGGCCCCCGCGATGGTCGCGGCGAGCATAAGCCCCGCCAGCGGTTTGAAGGTGAGTTTCATCGTCGGTATCCCCTTTTCCCGATGCGTTACAGAGCGGCCGAGCCGGTTTCGCCGGTGCGGATGCGGACGGCTTCTTCGACATTGAGGACGAAGACCTTGCCGTCGCCGATCTTGCCGGTGGCGGCCGCGCCCTTGATGGCTTCAACGGCCTTGGCGGCCGAGGCGTCATCGACGACGGCCTCCAGCTTCACCTTCGGCACGAAATTCACCTGGTACTCAGCGCCCCGGTAGATCTCAGTCTGGCCCTTCTGGCGGCCGTAGCCCTTCACTTCAGACACCGTCAGGCCTTCGACGCCGGCGGCGACGAGCGCTTCGCGCACCTCGTCCAGCTTGAAGGGTTTGACGACCGCTATGATCAGTTTCATCCGCCTTACTCCGGCCCGCTGAAACGCGGGCTTGATTTGCTTGATTGTTCGAGAGCGACGTCGCCCCCGTTTGTGATCACCGCCGACGCCGCCCTTACGCGCCGCATCGTTTCCCCGGCCCGGCCACGCTATCGGCGACGGTTCCAT
>JBKBUN010000026.1:0-24361 GCA_046289925.1 Burkholderiaceae bacterium
GCCAAAAGACGGTGAAAAATGGACCGCTGCGGCCCATTTGCAGCCGACGATTCCCAAGTCCGACAGGCTCCTAGGCTCAGGCAAGCTTGCGGCGGGCCACGGCGCCCGAACTGCCGGTGGGATCCGTCCGGAGCGCCCACGCTCAGAGGATGTACCGGGAGAGGTCCTCGTCCTGGCTCAGTGTCTGCAAGCGCTGGTCCACATAGGCAGCGTCGATCACCACCGTTTGGCCCGACAGCTTGGCGGCGTCAAAGCTCACCTCGTCGAGCAGACGCTCCATCACCGTAGACAGTCGCCGTGCGCCGATGTTTTCGGTGCGCTCGTTGACCTCGAACGCGATGTGCGCAAGGCGCGTGATGCCCTCGGGCGTAAATTCAAGCGTCACCCCTTCGGTGGACAGCAGCGCCTGGTACTGCTTGACGAGCGATGCATGCGTCTGCGTGAGAATGGCCTCGAAGTCGGCCACCGACAGCGATTCGAGCTCCACGCGGATCGGAAAGCGCCCTTGCAGCTCCGGAATCAGGTCGCTGGGCTTGGCCAGGTGGAACGCACCCGAGGCGATGAACAGGATGTGGTCGGTCTTGACCATGCCGTACTTGGTGGACACCGCGGTGCCCTCCACCAGCGGCAGCAGGTCGCGCTGCACGCCCTGGCGCGAGACTTCGGCCCCGCCAGTCTCCTGGCGCGCAGCCACCTTGTCGATCTCGTCGATGAACACAATGCCGTTCTGCTCTGCGTTCTGGATCGCGCGGATCTTGATCTCTTCTTCGTTGACGAGTTTGGCGGCCTCTTCTTCCACCAGCAGCTTCATGGCTTCGCCAATGCGCAGCTTGCGCTTGCGCTGGCGGCCGGTGCCGAGTTGGCTGAACATGCTTCGCAACTGCTCGGCCATCTCTTCCATGCCCTGCGGGCCCATGATTTCGAGCTGCGGCCGCGCCTCGGCCACGTCCAACTCGATCTCTTTGTCGTCGAGCTGCCCTTCGCGCAGCTTCTTGCGAAACACCTGGCGCGCCGTGTTATCGACCGGTGCGCCGTCGTGGCTGCGTGCGGTGGGCACCAGCACGTCGAGGATGCGCTCCTCGGCCGCGTCTTCGGCGCGGGCGCGCACCTTTTTCATCTCGGCCTCGCGGGTCTGCTTGACGGCCACTTCGGCCAGGTCGCGCACGATGGTGTCCACGTCTTTGCCCACGTAGCCTACTTCGGTGAATTTGGTGGCCTCGACCTTGATGAAAGGCGCGTCGGCCAGCCGCGCCAAGCGGCGCGCGATCTCGGTCTTGCCCACGCCGGTGGGGCCGATCATGAGGATATTCTTGGGCGTGATCTCCTGACGCAGGCTGCCGCTGACCTGCTGGCGACGCCAGCGGTTGCGCAGCGCAATGGCCACAGCACGCTTGGCGCTGGCCTGCCCGACGATGTGGCGGTCGAGTTCGGAGACGATTTCCTGGGGAGTCATGGACGACATGGCGGGGCAGAAAGTAAGGGTCAAATCGCCTGTTCGTGCTTATCAATCAAGCACAAGCAGCTATTAAATCAATAGCAGACCAAAGACAGCGCAGTGCGGCGCTGCCCTGGGAAGCAGACCTCACAGCGTTTCGATCGTGTGATGCATGTTGGTGTAGATGCACAACTGCCCGGCAATTTCGAGCGAGCGGCGCACCACGGTCTCGGCCGGCAGGTCGGTGTGGTCGATCAACGCCTTGGCGGCAGAATGGGCGTACGCGCCACCCGAGCCGATGGCCACGATGCCCTGCTCGGGCTCCAGCACGTCGCCATTACCGGTGATGATCAGCGAGGCCTCGCGGTCGGCCACGGCGAGCATGGCTTCCAAGCGGCGCAGCACGCGGTCGGTGCGCCAGTCTTTGGTGAGTTCGATGGCCGCGCGCACCAAGTGCCCCTGATGCTTGTCGAGCTTGGCCTCAAACCGCTCGAACAAGGTGAAGGCATCGGCCGTGGCACCAGCAAAACCGGCCAGCACCTTGCCGTGGTACAGCTTGCGCACCTTGCGGGCCGAGCCCTTGACCACGATGTTGCCCAAGGTCACCTGGCCGTCGCCGCCGATGGCAACCTGCACGCCGTCGGGCGTCTGGCGCCGCACGCTGAGGATGGTGGTGCCGTGGAACACCGGGGAGTCGCTGTGTTTTTCCATGCGCGCCATATGGGGGCAGTGCCGGGCAATGCAAGTCCGGCGCGCCGATTTTGTGCCGCGCCGCCCCCGGTGGCAGTGTCAGTTGCGGCGTGGAACGATCCAGGCGTGCTCGTTCACGCCGATCACATTGAGCAGCACCGCCACAAGCCGGTGCAGTTGCAGGAACTGCAGCTCGTAGCCTTCGGCCTGCCGCGACGCCGCCCAGTTCAGCAGGGAACCCGCGGCCGCAAAGTCCATGCGGATGAGCTGGTCGCAATGCACCTGGATCGGAATGCCGGGTCGCCACTGGGCCTCGAACGGCTCCAGCAGCGGCGCGACATCGCCTTCGATGTGCCCGCTGAGCGTGGCAGAAGGCCCCGTGTCCAGCGGCGCAGGGATCGACAAGGCACCGAAGTCGGACATCAGCATGTCGCGCGAATCCGCACCGCAGACGGCCTCGGCGCGGGGCTCCGCGTCGTCTGAGTAGCTGCAGCGCGCAGGCTCCCAGGACGGTGGAGACACCTCGTAGGTGACGCAGTAGTCGAGCGCCACCATCTCGAAGTCTTCGGCGCGCCCCATGAGGCGCAGCACCGACATGCGCAGGCGCCACCAATCGGCCGACACGGTGCGGTCGCCCGACGGGGTCTGGCGCTCTAGCAGGGCCAGCAGGTGCTCGGCCCCTTGAAAATGGAACTGCCCGGCCCGGTCTGCCCAGCGATTGAACTGCTCGGCCAGGGCCCGCACGGCCGGCCCGTCGATGCTCTGCAGGCGGCTCCAGACCAGCGTCCAGGGCGGTTCAGCGCGATCCAGCGAGGCCTGTAGCGCAGTCACGGTGGATGTGGCGATGGACGACGGCGCGTTCCAGTTCAGGGCACGGCGGGCCATGGCCGGCGCCTCTGGGGCCGCGGCCTGGCTCAGGCCCAGTTGCTCGGGCAGCGAAAACCATATCGGCGCCGAGCGGCTGAACCGGGCCGCATAGTCGATGGCCAACGCATCGAATCGGTCATGCTGGCCTGTGGCGCGGTACAGGTCGAACAAGGTGAGCCAGATCTCGAGCTGCTGCTCGGGCGCATCGTTTTGGTGCTGTGCCAGCACCTCCAGGAGCCCAGACTCCGCACCCGCGTAATCCCCGTTGGCAAACCGGATCGCGGCTTCTTCAAGGTCGGGTTCGTGCACGAATTTCTCCAGCAGCGGCAGCGCAGGGGCAGACGCGTCGAGCGCCCCGGGCTCGGTGTTGCCGAACGCCAGCACTGCATCCATGGGGCTGGTATCGGTCGTCCAGGGCGGCGTGGTCGCAGGGGCGGTGTGGGGATCACCTTCCGGCGGTACCGTATCGCCCGCAAACAGGGGTTCTACAGGCCCTTGTGCGGCCAGATGCGGCGGCAGGCTGGCCGGTGCAGTGGGTGCGAATGCACGGGCCACGATGGCCTGTGCCTCTTCCGGGGTGGAAGCGCCTGCGGGCGCGAACGACGAGGGCGTGTTGCCCTGCTTGCTCTTCCACCACTGCTGCGACATCTGCGCTTCGATCTCATCGATCTTCTTGAGCGTGACGGCGCGCTCGTCGGGCGAGGCCATGCTGCTCTGGAAGAACGAAGGACGCGCGGTGGGGTCTTCGGTGCGCTGACCCTGCAGCGCATCGCGGCGGCGCAGCTTGCGCAGTTGATCGAACTCGCGGCGGCGCACAAAGTCGTTGCGCCGCTTGCGCTCAATCATCTCCTTGAGCATCTGCTTGCTGTACTGGCTGTCGCGATCGTCCTGTACAGAATCGAGCTCGGTCCAGTTAGAGGCGGGGTTGCGGACGAACCGCACCACCTTGGACAGCAGGCCGCCGCCGGTGGAGTTGTCGTCCTTGCTCATGGGCCGATGCGTGCAGATACGAAGAACACCAAGCGGGAAAAAGACCGCGGCGCAAACGCCCGGTCAGTCTCCAAACATTTTCTGCTTGAGTTCGCGGCGCTGCTGCGCTTCGAGGGACAAGGTGGCCGTGGGGCGCGCAATCAGGCGGCCCACGCCGATGGGCTCGCCGGTTTCGTCGCAGTAGCCATAGTCGCCCGCATCGATACGCGCAATCGACTGCTCGATCTTCTTGAGCAGCTTGCGCTCGCGGTCGCGGGTGCGCAGTTCCAATGCGTGCTCTTCTTCGATGGTGGCGCGGTCGGCCGGGTCGGGCACCACCACAGTGTCTTCCCGTAGGTGCTCGGTGGTTTCGCCGGCGCTGTTGTGGATTTCCTGTTTGAGCAACACGAGCTTGTGGCGGAAGAATGCCAACTGCTTTTCGTTCATGTACTCGCTGTCGGGCATGGCCAGCACATCGGCGTCGGTCAGCTCGTGGGCGGCCTTGGTCTTCCAGTTGTTCGCCAGCTTGGGGTCTTTTTTGGCAGTCCCGGGGGTCTGCGCTTGCGCGGTCGTAGGCATGTCGGTGTGGTTACTGGCTGTGGCTGCGGCGGTGGCCGCAGCGGTTTCCGTGGATGGTACGGTCAATTGCCCTGCGACGGAAGGTGGCCGCCTTTTTTGCGAGGTTACCGGAGCTGGCGCAGGCACGGGCGCCTGCGCCGCGGCTTGGCGGGACGCAGCCGGGCTCTTGCGGACCGGAGCCTGGGTCTTGCTGGATTCGGCTTTCACGGGCATGTCTCCTCGCAAATGCGGGCCTGGCGCGGGTTGCGCAGGCCCGGTGGCAAGCCTTCCGGTTGGTTGCCGGCGGGCGATTTTATCGACCTGCGCTGACAGTGTCGCACCGTTGCGCAGAGCCGACACCGCCCCGCCGCGCTGCAAGAGCCGGATGTGCTCAGGCCAGGCTCTGGTCCAACCCCTGGCGGAAGATATCCTGCGGCAGGTCGATGCCGATGAACACCATCTTGCTGATGCGCGCCTCGCCGTCCCCCCACTTGGGGCCCAGGTCGCTGCCCATGAGCTGGTGCACGCCCTGGAAGATCACCTTGCGGTCGGTGCCTTTCATGTGCAGCACCCCTTTGTAGCGCAGCATGCGCGGGCCGTAGATGTTGACGATGGCGCCGAGGAAGTCTTCGAGCCGCACCGGATCGAACGGCCGCTCAGAGCGGTAGACGAAGCTCTTGACATCGTCGTCATGGTGATGGTGGTGCCCATGCCCGTGACCATGGCCATGCTGGTGCGAGGGGTGATCGCAGTGCTCGCCATGCGCATGGTCATGCCCGTGGTCATGGTCATGCCCGTGGTCGTGGTCGCCCTCGGACAGGAAATCCGGGTCGATGTCGAGCTTGGCGTTGAGGTTGAAGCCTCGCAAGTCCAGCACCTCGGCGATCGGCACCTCGCCAAAATGCACAGCCTTGATGGGCGCGCGCGGGTTCATGTGCTTGAGGCGGTGGATCAGCGCCTCGGTGTCTTCGGGCGTGACCAGGTCGGTCTTGGACAGAAAAATCTGGTCTGCAAAACCCACCTGGCGGCGCGCCTCCTGACGGTCGTTGAGCTGCTGGGCCGCGTGCTTGGCGTCCACCAGCGTGATGATGGAGTCGATGAGATAAGTCTCGGCGATCTCGTCGTCCATGAAGAAGGTCTGCGCCACTGGCCCCGGGTCGGCGAGGCCCGTTGTCTCGATGACCACGCGGTCAAACTGCAGTTCGCCCTTGCGCCTCTTGGCCGCCAGCGTCTGCAGGGCCTCGCGCAGGTCTTCGCGGATGGTGCAGCAGATGCAGCCGTTGCTCATCTGCACGATCTGCTCCTTCGAATCGGTCACGAGGATGTCGTTGTCGATGTTCTCTTCGCCGAATTCGTTCTCGATGACGGCGATCTTCTGGCCGTGGGCCTCGCTGAGCACGCGCTTGAGCAGCGTGGTCTTGCCGGAGCCGAGGAAGCCGGTGAGGATGGTGGCAGGGATCAGGGACATGGGGTCAACAGCCTTATGGGTGGCAGGCCCGCACCGCCACGAGCGGCAGCAGCGCAGGCCCTGAACGGGAAACCCCCCAGTGTAGCGGCGACGCCCGCCCGGCGCAGAATGCTCGCCGCCCGCCCCACCGCAGCACGCCCTTGTAATGAAATAGGCCGCTCGTGCTTCATAACCAAGCACGAGCAGCTACTGATTTGATAGCAAAAGTCTGGGGGCTTTGGGACCAACGGGCCCGGTGTGCCAGGCAGCCTCTTACGCCTTGCGCATCACCACCAGCCCCTTGAGGTACTCGCCCTCCGGAAACTCCAGCGTCGTCGGATGGTCGGGCGCGCCGCCCAGGCGTTCGAGGATGTAGCCGTCCACGCCCGCGTCGGCCCCGGCCGAGGCCACGATCTTGTGGAACAGGTCGCCGCTGATGCCTCCCGAACACGAGAAGGTGAACAGCACGCCGCCGGGCACCAACAACTGCAGCGCCAGGCGGTTGATGTCCTTGTAGGCGCGGGCTGCGCGCTCGGCGTGCGCGGCCGTAGGCGCAAACTTGGGCGGGTCGAGCACGATGGCGTCGAAGCGCTGGCCGTCGCGCAGATACTGGCGCAGCGAGGCGTTCACGTCGGCATCCACAAACTCCGCCTGCGCCGGATCAAAGCCATTGAGCGCCACGTGCGTGCGCGCCCGCGCGAGCGCCGGGCCCGACGAATCGATGGACACCACCACCCCGCCCTGCCCGCGGCCCGCAGCCTGGGCCGCGCGCATGCCGGCCAGCGCCGCCACCGTGAAGCCGCCGGTGTAGCAAAAGCAATTGAGCACGCGGGCGAACGCATGGCGCTCGGCGTACTGGGCAAAGCGCTGGCGGCTGTCGCGCTGGTCCAGGTAGTAGCCGGTCTTGTGGCCTTCGGCGATGTTGAGCGTCAGCGTCCAGCCGTGCTCGCGCAACGACAGCTCCACCGGCGCGCCATCGCCGCCGCGCAGCCAGCCGGTCGCGGGCGCCAGGCCTTCGAGGCTGCGGGCGCTGGCGTCCGAGCGCTCGTAGAGCTGGGTCAGCCCGGTCACGCGCAAGAGCGCATCGGCCAGCACGCCCTTCCAGCGCTCCACCCCGGCGCTCGTGAACTGCGCCACCAGCGTGTCGCCGTAGCGGTCCACGATCAGCCCAGGCAGCCCATCGGATTCGCCGTGCACCAGACGCACACCGTCGCTGTCGATGGCCAGGCGCTCGCGCAGCGCCACGGCGCGGGCCAGCGTGGCCTCCAAAAAGGCGGCGTCGATGCGCTGGTGTTCGTCAAAGCTCCAGGCCCGGGCACGGATGCGCGAATCGGGGCTGAACGCCGCCCAGGCAAGGAACTGGCCCTCGTGCGATTCGATGCGCACGGTTTCGCCGCGGTCGCCGCCGCCCTTGGCGATGGCAGATTCAAACACCCACGGGTGGCGGCGCAGCAGCGAGCGTTCTTTGCCAGGTTTGAGTCGGAGGGTTTTCATGGCCGCCATTGTCGGCGCTGCCGGAGCGCGTGGTCGCGCAGTGTGCGGCACGGTCCCTCGGAAAGCAGCCCCATCGTGCCGATTGACAACATTCGACCCAGAAACGGCAGTTGGGCAGGCCCACGAACTGCTCGACACGGTGCAGCGGTTCCGCCTGCCCTCGCATGCCACAGCTGCAGCGCTGCAGCAGCGCTCTGCGCGCAGGCTGACCATGGCCTGACCTCTTGGCGGGCGGCGGCGGCCTGCGGTGTCGACCTTGCCGCCAGACTGCGCTCAGGGCGTCTTCTTGCGCGCCCGCGGGTGGGCGGTGTCGTACACCGCTGCCAGGTGCTGGAAGTCCAAGCGCGTATAGACCTGTGTGGTCGTAATGCTGGCGTGGCCCAGCAGTTCCTGCACCGCGCGCACGTCACCGCTGGACTGCAGCAGGTGGCTGGCAAACGAATGGCGCAGCATGTGCGGGTGCACGGGCGTGGTCAGCCCCGCCTGCAGGCTGCGCTGGCGCAGCCGCAGCCACACCGACTGCGCCGTAAGCCGCGCCCCACGCTGGCCGATGAACAGCGCGGGCGAGAGGGCCGCCGCCCGTGCGCCGAAGGGGGCAGCGCGCAAGGCCAGCCAGCGCTGCAGCGCCGCCAGAGCCGCACCGCCCACGGGTACGCTGCGGCGCTTTCGGCCCTTGCCGATCACATGGGCTTCGGCGGCCTCCAGGTCCACCCAGCCACGGCCTGCGCGGTCGGTGTCGGGCCCCGGCGCCACGTCCAGACCCACGAGTTCGCCCACGCGCAGGCCGCAGCCATAAAGCAGTTCCACCAGGGCTGCATCGCGGGCTTCCAGCCAGGGGTCGGCACCGGCGTTGTCGTGCTCGGCCAGGCGCACGGCGTCGTCCACCGGCAGGGCTTTGGGCAGGGGTTTGGGGGCCTTGGGCGCACGGATGCCTTGCACCGGGTTGTGGGCGGTCAGTGACTGGCGCGTGGCCCAGGTGTAAAAACCACGCCAGCCCGAGAGGATGAGCGCAATGCCCCGCCCGCTGCGCCCGGCACTGTGCATCTGCGCCACAAAGCGGCGGATGTGCGCGGGCTGCAGTTGCAACAGTGGCAGGCCCACTTCGGCCGCGCGGGCGCTGAGACGCTCCAGGTCGAGCCGGTAGAGCGTCAGGGTGCGCTCGGCCAGGCGTTTTTCAAAGCGCACGTAGTCCAGATAGCGCAGCACCAGCGGGTCGAGCGCCGGGGCCGAGGATGGCGGCTGCCCCCCCGCATTCCCACCCGGTGCGCCCGGCCCGGGCGGCACACCCGGTGCCGCCGGAGCGTCGGCGCGCGCTGCGGCGGGGCGGGCTCCTGGCGACGCCTGGGGTGCCATGGCGCTGCGCTGCCCGTGCCCTGAGGGTTCAGCGCAGCCGCAGCAGCGCAGCGCTGGCCAGCTCGGCCATGCGGGTCAGGAATTCGGTGCCCATGGTGGCGTCAAAGCGCTGCGGGTCGGGCGAACCCAGCACCAGCAGGCCAAACGCAGGGGTGGCGCTGTCCATAGCGCCTTCGCGCAGCGGCAGCAGCGCCAGCGACTGCGCGGCCACGCCATCGGGCGCGACCAGCCAGCCAGCGGGCTCGAAGCCCAGGTTGGGGCCGCAAAAGGGCATGGTCAGCGAAGTGGCAAACGCCCGGGAGTCTTCGCTCGCGCCCTGGGCAAAGGGGGCCGCGGCAAAGGCCGGGGCCACGTCCCACAGGCGCAGCGCGGCCTGCGGCACGTCGAACAGGCGCTGGATGCCCTGCACCACGGCGTCGGGCAGGTCGGCGGGTTCGCCCACACACAGCAGTTCGCCCGTCCACTGATGCACTTTCTGGGCAATGGCCACGTTCTCGTTGCTGTGGCGCACCATGTCCATGATGCGCTGCTCCAGGCCCTTGATTTTTTCGCGCAGCATCTCGGCCTGCCGCTCTTGCAGGCTCACGGCGCGGTGGCCGTGGGGGCTGGCAATCTGCACGCTGGCCAGCACCTCGGCATGGCGTTCGAAGAAACCCGGCGTGTGGATCAGGAACTGGGCGATGTCGTCTTCGGTGATGGGGGAAATCGGAGAAGTCATGCTGCGTCGGGAAGTTGGATCTGGCCGTCGAACACCGTGGTGGCCGGGCCGGTCATGAAGACGGAATCGTCTGCACCGCCCGCCCAGTCGATGCGCAACGATCCGCCGCGCGTTTCAACCTCGACCGGGCCGTCGAGCAGGCCGAGCTGCAAACCCGCCACCACGGCCGCGCACGCACCCGAGCCACAGGCCAGGGTCTCGCCTGCGCCGCGCTCGAACACGCGCAGGCGCACATGCTGGCGATCCACGATCTGCAAGAAGCCGGCATTGACCCGCTGCGGGAAACGCACATGGCCTTCGAGCAGCGGGCCGGCCCAGGCCACGGGGGCGGTGTCCACATCGTCCACCAGTTGCACGGCATGCGGGTTGCCCATGGACACGACCACTACCAAAACCGTAGCAGACTTTCCATCGCCGGTAAGCACGAGTGGCCATTTTTGTGCCTTGCCTTGCAGCTCGGGCTGCAGGCCTTGCGCATCGAAGGGCACCTGCTCAGGGGCAAGGCGCGGACGGCCCATGTCCACCGTCACACGGCCGTCGGGGGTGAGTTGGGGTTCGATCACACCGCCGCGCGTGAGCACGCGGATGCGGTCCTTGGTCGTCAGGCCACGCTCGCGCACATAGCGCGCAAAGCAGCGCGCACCATTGCCGCACTGCTCCACCTCGCCGCCGTCGGCGTTGTGGATCACGTATTCAAAATCGATGCCCTCAGCGGGCGAGGGGCGCACGGTGAGGATCTGGTCGGCGCCCACGCCGAAGTGGCGGTCGGCCAAAAAGCGGTAGTGCGCGGGCGTCAGGCCCAGGCGGCCCGCGGTTTCGTCGAGCACGACGAAATCGTTGCCGGCACCCTGCATCTTGGTAAAGCGGATCTGCATGGGCGCGATTATCGTTGCTGGCCCGATGGCACGCACGGCCCCAATGGCCGCGCGGGCCCGCTCTGACCCGCGGGTGCAGGCCGAATGGGTGCAGGCGCACAAGAAGGCCGTAGGTCACCAGCTCAGGCCGGCATAGCCCCCGAGCCCCGCACTGGCTGCGCGCGACAGCCCCCCGCGGCCGATAATGGGCCCATGCCCCGCCTCCACCAGCAACTGCACCCCCATCGCGAGCCGGTGCCCACCCGCCCGGCTGCCACCGTCTTGCTGCTGCGCGACGCGCCAGACGGTGCGCTCGAAGTGCTGATGACCCGACGCTCGGCCAGCGCCAGCTTTGCGCCCGGCGCCTATGTGTTTCCGGGCGGCGCCATCGACGCAGCCGACGCCTCGCCCGAGGCCCACGCGCTGGCCGACCGCCGCCCCACACAGACCGACCTGCACTGCACGCAGGCCATTGCAGCCATCCGCGAGAGCTTCGAGGAGTTGGGCGTGCTGCTCGCACGCCGCCCCGACGGCAGCGCCGCCGACGCGCAGGACATCGCCACCCTCGACCGCCACGCTCCATTGTTTGCGCAGTGCGCGGCGCGCGGCCTGCGCCTGGCGGCCGACCAGGTGTTCTGGCTGGCGCACTGGACGGCCGACCGCGACCTGCCGCGCCGCTTTGATGTGCCCTTTCTGGTGGCGCGCATGCCCGCAGGACAGGAGCCTGTGGCCGACGAAAGCGAGCAGTTCGAGCCCGTGTGGGTACGCCCGGCCGATGCGCTGGCGCGGCACGAGGCCGGGCAGTTCTTCATGATCTTCCCGACCATCCGCACGCTGCAGCGCCTCACACGCTACACCAGCACCCAGAGCCTGCTCGACGCGCTGCACAGCGAGCGCCCGCTGTGGGTGAGCTGCCCGCGCGCCGGCCTGCTGAACGGCAAGGAAGCGCGCTACATGGAAGACGAGCCGCCATTCGGCGAACTCGCACTGGTGTGCCCGGATGGGCAGATCGTGCACCCGCTGGACTGGCAGAACGAGCGCCCCGTGCCGCTGCTGCGCAACGTGCAGCGCCTCACGGCCGCCAACCCGGGCGTGATGACTGGGCCCGGCACCAACAGCTATCTCGTGGGCGATCCCGCCACGGGCCACATCGTCATCGACCCAGGCCCGGCCGAGCCCGAGCACCTGGAGCGCCTGTGGCGCGCTGCGGGCGGCGACATCCGCGCCATCGTCTGCACGCATTCGCACCCCGACCACAGCCCGGGCGCAGCCCCTCTGGCCGAGCGCTGCGCCGCCGCCGGCCGCCCGCGTCCGCCGGTGCTGGGCCTGCCCTCGGCCCCCACGGCACGCGCTGCCAGCCAGTTCACGCCCGACCGGGCGCTATTGAATCAGGAGCGGCTTGTGCTTACCGGCAAAAGCCCAGAGGGCCCAATCACCCATAGCCTGGAAGTGATCCACACGCCGGGGCATGCGGCCAACCATCTGTGCCTGTGGCTGGTGGAAGACGGCCTGCTGTTCAGCGGCGACCATGTGCTCAACGGCAGCACGACGGTGATCGACCCGCCCGACGGCAACATGAGCGACTACCTCGATTCGCTCGACCGTCTGGCCGCACTGTGTGAGCGAGAGGGCATCGCCTTCATCCTGCCCGCACACGGCTACGTGCTGGGCGATGCGCCAGGCGCTATTGCGCGGCTCAAGGCCCACCGCCTGGCGCGCGAGGCCAAGGTGATGGCCGCCATGCAGGCCCTGCCGCAAGGCAGCATGAACGACTGGGTGCGCTTGGCCTACGACGATGTGCCGCCGCGCATGTGGCCGGTGGCCCAGCGCTCGCTGCTGGCCCATGTAGAACGCATCCGTGCGCAAGAGGCCCTGCATGGCAGTCACTGATGCAGCGGTGCCTGCGGCAGACGACGGCAGCGAGCGCCTGGCCAAGCGCCTGGCGCGCGAGCTGGGCTGCTCGCGCAGCCTGGCCGAGCAATACATCGAAGCCGGCCATGTGCTGGTGGACGGTCGCACCGTAGAAAGCCCGGCCCAGCGCGTGAAGCCGGGCCAGCAGGTGGTCCTGGCTGCGGGGGCGAGCGCACAGCCAGAGCCCCCTGTGACGCTTCTGTGGCACAAGCCTGCGGGTGTAGCGGCGGCCAGCGCCAACGAGGCCCTGCCCTTTTTGAGCGCCGAACACCACTGGGCCGCCGACCCGGCACCGCGCCGCCTGTTGCAGCGGCACTTCCGCCAGCTGATGGCCGCTGCGCCTTTGCCTGCCGATGCCAGCGGGCTGGTGGTGTTCACGCAAGACCCGCGCATCGCACGCCGCCTGCAAGACACCGCTGCTGCGCTGGAACACGAATGTGTGGCCGAGGTGCAGGGCACGCTCGCAACGGCCGGACTGGCTCCCTTGGCCCAGGGGCTGGTGCTGGACGGCCAACGCCTCGCACCCATCAAGGCAAGCTGGCAGAGCGAGCAACGCCTGCGCCTGCCGCTCAAGGGCGTGGACGTGGCCCTGGTGCCCGCGCTGTGTGCCGCGCTGGGCCTTGCTGTGACGGGGCTGCGCCGCCTGCGCATCGGCCGTGTGCCGCTGGCCCGCCTGCCCGAAGGGCAATGGCGCTACCTGCCGCCCTGGGACAAGTTCTGAACCAGGCGCAGCCCCTTGCAAAGGCGGCGCTCGCACCGGCAATCGCTCTTATTTTGATAGCTGCTTGTGCTTGTATCAAAAGCACAAACGGCCGTTTTGATGCCCCATCCAGAGCGAAGCCACTGCTACACTGGCCCGCCACTGGCCACTGCGGAGGAAGCCCATGCCAACACCACCTGCGCCGCCCGTGGCGCGCCGCACCCAGCCGCCGGCCACAGCGGTGCCTATCGAGATCGAAGCCCATCCGGTGCGGTTCACCGGCAGCGGCCGTGAATACTTCCGCGTCTGGATCGTCAATGTGCTGCTCAGCATCCTGACCCTGGGCTTGTACACGCCCTGGGCGCGGCGACGCACAGCGCAGTACTTTTACGGGCACACGCTGGTCGCGCACAGTCCACTCGAATGCACCGCTGCGCAAAAGCGCATGGTGTTCGGCTTTGTGGTGCTGGTGGTGCTCACGCTGGCCTACCAGATCGCCGTCAACACCGGGCAAGACACGGCGGTGGCCCTGCTCCTGGTGGCGGGGGCGGCGCTGGCCCCGCTGCTGTGGGGCAGCGCGATGCGGTTTCGGCTGTCGGCCACGCGCTGGCGCGGCCTGCGCCTGCAATTTGTGGCGAGCTGGCGCGAGGTGTACCGGGCCAGTTGGCCGGTGTTTGCGCTGGCGCTGGTGTGGATCGGCGTGACCTACGGACTGGACACGCGCTCCCCGCCTGGCCCCGAAGGCGCAGGCGTATCCAAGATGCCCAAGTTCACGCCCGCCATGGGCGGCTTGCTGCTGCTGGGCCTGGCGCTGTCGGTGCTGTGCGCCATCCGCATCGAATACAACTACAAAAGCCTGCTGGTGACGCAGTCCCGCCTGGGCACCGAGCCTGGGCGCTGGAAGCCGCAGTACATGGACTTCGTGCGCATCTGGGCGGCCACCGTGGGCGTGTTCCTGCTGGGTCTGCTGGCGACCAGTGCGCTGGTGGCTGCGCTGCTCGGGGATTGGCTGGCACCACTCAAGTCCATGGGCGGCGGTGCCGCGTTGACCATCGTGTTGCTGATCATGGTCCTGCTGGTGCTGGGCTTCTTCCTGCTGCTGGCCTCGGCACCGGCGCGCGCATACCGCGAGGCGCGCATGTTCCAACTGATGTGGGACAACATCGGCCTGAGCCAGGTCGCACGCTTCAAGTGCCATCTCAACGCTTGGCGCTTCGTGCGCCTGCGCATGAAGAACCTGCTGTTCACGCTGCTCACGCTGGGTTTTTACCGCCCGTTTGCCCGCGTGAACGAATACCGCATGAAGGCCAACTCGGTCACGCTGCACATCAAAGGCGGCGTGGACCAGGTCAGGGGCGTGCTCGTGCGCCAGCAGCAAGGGGGCGTGGGCGACGCGTTGGCCGACGCCGTCGGGCTGGATCTGGTCTGAACCCAGGAGCCTGTCGGACTTGGGAATCGTCGGTGGCATGCCCATAGCCCATGGTCCGCAGCGGTCCATTGTTCACCGTCTTTGGGCCCCATAGCCCCGCGATGGGGCTGCAAACACGGCGAAAACGGTCCTCGCCGGGGCTCATGTTCGCTTTCGACGCCCCAGTCCGACAGGCTCCTCACACAGTCCTGGCGAGGCTGGCAATGGCGCGTAAAAGGGGCGTGGCCCCGCCACGTGCGCACAGACACACAAGCCCGCAAGCACGTAGAAGAAGAAAAAAAGTGTGAAGCGCGCCGATAAGCCGGATTCTGTGCACTGCGGTGTCCCGCAGCGTGACCGCCATTCATCTGGGCCGGGGGTCGCCCACCCGGCTCGGTGCTACCTACCCGCCAGCGCTCCCTGCGGATCCACAAGGTCAAGAGAGGTTGCCCTGCTCCCGTGGCTGGCCTACTTGGTATTGCTGCGCGTAGAGATTGCCCGTTTCACCTCGGGCGCGAAGCGCCCGAGGTGACTGCGTTGTTCCGGGCCCATCGCCCGTCACCGTCTGGCTTACGCCAGCCGCGCCGGCTTGCACCGGCGAACCGCAGAACACCCCTGGTGGGCCCTTCCACGCTCGAACTCGTCTCTGTTGCTCTGATCCTCACCTCACGGTGGGCAGCCGTTAGCTGCTACGCTGTCCTATGCAGTCCGGACGTTCCTCCAGTGCCTGGTTTCCCAGATTGCACCAGCGGCGGTCTGGCGTGCTTCACGGGCTGCATTATCCCCGAGCGCTGGGCACCCAGGTGGCCACCATAAGCTTATGGTTTGCAAGCGCACAAGCCTGGGTCAGAATCGTCCCACCTGAACCACCAGAAACGCCATGAAATTCGACAACATCCTGCAGAGCATCGGCAACACGCCCCATGTGCGCATCCGTCGCCTGTTCGGCCCGGACGCGCAGGTGTGGATCAAGTCCGAGCGCAGCAACCCCGGCGGTTCGATCAAAGACCGGATTGCGCTGGCCATGGTCGAAGACGCCGAACGCAGCGGCAAACTCCAGCCCGGCAGCACGATCATCGAGCCGACCTCGGGCAACACCGGCATCGGCCTGGCGCTGGTGGCGGCCGTCAAGGGCTACAAGCTGATCCTGGTGATGCCCGAGAGCATGAGCATCGAACGCCGCCGCCTGATGCTGGCCTACGGCGCGCAGTTCGACCTCACGCCCCGCGAAAAGGGCATGAAAGGCGCCATCGCCCGCGCTCAAGAGCTGCAGGCCCAGATACCCGGCGCCTGGATTCCGCAGCAATTCGAAAACCCCGCCAACGTCGACGTGCATGTGCGCACCACGGCACAGGAGATCCTGGCCGACTTCCCGGACGGCTTTGACGCCCTGATCACCGGCGTGGGCACGGGCGGGCACCTGACGGGCGTGGCGCGCGTGCTCAAGCAGCGCTTTCCGCAGCTGAAGGTGTTTGCGGTCGAGCCCTCGGCCTCGCCCGTGATCTCGGGCGGCCAGCCATCGCCCCACCCCATCCAGGGCATTGGCGCGGGCTTTGTGCCCAAGAACCTGGACACCAGCCTGCTCGACGGCGTGATCCAGGTGGACGCCGAACCCGCACGCGAGTACGCCCGCCGCTCGGCCCGTGAAGAAGGCCTGCTCGTGGGCATCTCCTCCGGTGCAACGCTGGCCGCCATTGCGCAGAAGCTGCCCGAACTGCCGCCCGGCAGCCGTGTGCTGGGGTTCAACTACGACACCGGCGAGCGCTACCTGTCGGTGGAAGGCTTTTTGCCGCTGTAAATGCGCCTGCCAGACCACAACCATCAAAAACCATAGCACGTTGTGCTTGCCTGGCAAGCACAAACAGGCGATTTGCAGGGCGCTGGCATCTCCTGCGATGCCGTGCCGGCGCAGCCAAGCGGCCAGGGTCACGAGGCTGGCCTGCCCGCTCAGAGCCGTGTGCTACACCACGATGCGGTCAAGGCGGCAGGCCGGCTCAGCGTGGCTCAGGCGTCTCCAGCCCTCCAGCGCATGCCGCACGGGCTGCGACCGCAGAGTCTGCTCCAGCTGACGCGCCTCGATCACGCACTGGCCCTGGAACTGCGACTGCAGGCGCTGCAGCACGGCTTTGCGCAAGCCGCTTTTTTTCAGGAGCGTTCAGCTGCCGTCGCATCTGAGACGACACGGGCCCCATCGCCCTGCGTGGTCCAGCCCGTATGATCCGGCCCCGACCCCCATTGCTTACGCCCGATCGACACGGGCCTGCACAAGATGATCCGACTGTCTGAACTGCGGCTGCCCTTGGCCGCCGCCGAGCACCCCGAGGCGCCGCTGCGCGCCGCTGCCGCCCAGGCCCTGGGCCTTTCTGCCGCCGACCTGGCCGACGTGCAGGTTTTCAAACGCAGCTTCGACGCCCGCAAGGCCGAGTTGCTGGCGGTATACATCGTCGATGTGAGGCTCGCTCAGCCCGAGCGTGAGGCCGCGCTGCTGGCGAAGTTTGCGAGCCACCCACACATCCAGCCCACGCCCGACATGGCCTGGAAGCCCGTCGGCCACGCGCCGGCCAACCTGCCCCTGCGCCCGGTGGTGGTGGGCTTCGGCCCCTGCGGCATCTTTGCCGCGCTGGTGCTGGCCCAAATGGGCTTCAAGCCGCTGGTGCTGGAACGCGGCCGCACGGTGCGCGAGCGCACCAAGGACACCTGGGGCCTGTGGCGCAAACGCACGCTCAAGACCGAAAGCAATGTGCAGTTTGGCGAAGGCGGTGCGGGCACATTCTCGGACGGCAAGCTCTACAGCCAGATCAAAGACCCACGCCACCTGGGCCGCAAGGTCATGCAGGAGTTCGTGAAGGCAGGGGCACCCGAAGAAATCCTGTACGTCGCCCGTCCGCACATCGGCACCTTCAAGCTGGTGAAAGTGGTCGAAAACCTGCGCGAACAGATCATGGCCCTGGGCGGCGAAATCCGCTTCGAGCAGCGCGTGACCGACCTGCTCATCGAAGGCGAAGGTGGGCAACGCCACCTGCGCGGGCTGCAGGTACTCGACCAGGCCACGGGCCAGTCGTACACGCTGCGCGCCGACCACGTGGTGATGGCGCTGGGCCACAGCTCGCGGGACACGTTTGCCATGCTGTACGAGCGGGGCGTGCAGATGCAGTCCAAGCCGTTCTCGGTGGGCTTTCGCATCGAACACCCGCAGGGCGTGATCGACCGCGCACGCTGGGGCAAGCATGCGGGCCACCCGCTGCTGGGCGCAGCCGACTACAAGCTCGTGCACCACGCCAGCAATGGCCGCGCGGTCTACAGCTTCTGCATGTGCCCGGGCGGCACCGTGGTGGCCGCCACCAGCGAACCCGAGCGCGTCGTCACCAACGGCATGAGCCAGTACTCGCGCAACGAACGCAATGCCAACGCGGGCATGGTGGTGGCCATCGAACCGCGCGACTACCCGACCGACCCTGCAGCGTTTGAAGCCGCGCTGGGCCGCACTTACGGCGCCGAGGCGCTGGAGGACGGCAGCGTACACCCGCTGGCGGGCATCGTGCTGCAGCGCCAGCTCGAATCCAACGCCTACGTGCTGGGCGGGCGCAGCTACAACGCGCCGGGGCAGCTGGTGGGCGACTTCATCGCAGGCCGCACCTCGCAGGACTTTGGCAGCGTGCTGCCCTCGTACAAGCCCGGCGTGACGCTGACCGACCTGCACGCCGCACTGCCCGACTTTGCCATTGCAGCCCTGCGCGAAGCCTTGCCGGTCTTTGGCCGCAAGATCAAAGGCTTTGACATGCACGATGCGGTGCTGACCGGCGTGGAAACGCGCACCTCGTCGCCGCTCAAAATCGGCCGCGGCGAGGACTTCCAAAGCCTGAACACCCCAGGCCTGTACCCGGCGGGCGAAGGCGCGAGCTATGCGGGCGGCATCCTGTCGGCCGGGGTGGACGGTATCAAGGTCGGCGAAGCCGTGGCGCGCCAGTTGCTGGGCACCGCGACCTGAGCGGTGGCCGCGCAAAGTGCGCGGGTTTTGCGCGTCGTCAGCGTGGGGCGGACCGCCAACGGCGCGCGATGAGGGGTGCCCATCCGTACCAACTCCGCCATTTCAGACAAGCTCATAGAATCGGGCACCATGCACGCTCTGCGCACCTCCGTCACACTGGCCCGCTTGGTACTGGCGTGGTTCGTCCTGACGCTGGGCCTGGCAGGCGTGTCCGCCGTCGCCCAGCCTCGGGCGATGGAGCTGATCTGCACGAGCGAGGGCAGCATGCGCCTGGTGGTCACCAGCAGCGACGCAACGACCGCGGCCGACAGTGCTCCGATGCTGGACTGTGCGATGTGCCTGCCCTCGGCCCTGCCCTGGCCGGCACAGGTCTACCCTAGCGCCGCACCCCAGCCCCTCGGGTATGCGCTGCAACCCGCCGAGGCAGCGCGTATGGCGGCGCTGGTTGGGGCGCCCCTGCCCCCGCGCGGGCCTCCGACCGCCTGACGCTTCACTGGCTGCCAGCGTTTCGCCTGTAGTGCGCGCGATGCCCTGCCCGGGGCTTGGCGCACATGCTGCGCACCCTCCTCGCGCACCCCTGCTCTAACGCCCACACGGCTGGACCTTCCCCGTCTGTTGCATGTGGCGGCAGGTGGCGCCATTTCGCTTGTTCTGTGCAGCGCCCTCCGGCACCCTGATCAGGGTCGGGGCGCATGCCATTGCCTTGTCTTGATTCCATGTCTTCTTCTTTTTGTGTGTCCGTGCGCCTGAACCCCGTGGCCTGGGGTATTGCGTGTCTTCTGAGCAGCAGCGCCGCAAGCCTTCACGCCCAACCGTCCGCCGCTGCCGAGGCAGAGCCTGCAGCAGCCTCATCCTTGCCAGAGGTCCGTATCCGTGAGCGTGCGGCAGAAGGTACGGGGCGGCTGACGCTGGATACCCCAGCCCCCACCGCCAGCCGCCTGGGCCTGACGGCCCGCGAGAACCCGGCGTCTGTCGTGGTCGTAGACCGCACGACGATCGAAGCGCGTGGCGCACAGGACACCCAGGAAATCCTTCGAGCGATTCCAGGCGTCACGGCACACAACGCTCCGGGCAATATCGGGGTGAGCTACCGCGGCTTCGGCGCGGGGTCTCTGAGCCAGCTGTTCAACGGCATTCATGTCCAGTACACGATCGCAGCACGGCCCGTGGACAGCTGGATCTACGACCGGGTTGAGGCCGTCGGAGGGGCGTCAGGCTTTCTGTATGGCGCAGGCGGTGTGGGCGGCACCATCAACTACATCACCAAAGTCGCAGAGCGACAGGACTTCTCGGAGGCTCAACTGCGTGCCGGCAGTTACAACCTGCGCGAAGCCTCGCTCGGACTCAACCGCCGGATTGCAGGCGACGGTATGCGCCAGGGCGACCACTACCTGCGGCTTGATCTGAACCACCGCAACGCACAGGGCTGGACCGAAGGCACGCGCGCACGCTCGACCCAGATGGCCACCTCTTTGCTGTCGGATCTGACGCCGCAGTTCCAGCACACCCTGGCTTACGAGTACCAGACAGAACATGTGGATCGCCCCTACTGGGGCACGCCGCTGCGCAACCCGCTTACAGGCACGGCCAGCATCGACGAAGGGACCCGGTTCAAGAACTACAACAGCGCCGACGGTGTGTACGCCCAGCGGGTGCAATGGCTGCGCTCGGTCTCTGACTACCGCGTGAACGACGCGCTGCAGCTGAAAAACACCTTCTATGCCTACGACGCGCTGCGCGACTATCGCAACGTCGAGAACTACCGGTTCAATGCCGACAACACCGCGGTCATTCGCTCGGCCACGCTGCTGCAACGCCACGACCAACAACTGGTCGGCAACCGCATGGAAGGTCTCTACCAAGGCCGTCTGGCGGGCAAGCGCAGCGACTGGGCCGCCGGCGTCGACGTGAGCCTCAACCGGCAAACCCGCTACCCCAACAGTCTGTCGGCCACGGTGAGCACCGTGAACCCCTACCAGTTCACGACAGAGCAGTTTTTCAACATTCCCGGAATGTCTCCGGGGTTCCGCGCAGACCGCACCAACAAAGTCAGCACGGCGGCGCTGTACCTGGAAAACCGCACTGCCTTGGCTTCGTCGCTGCACCTGGTGTCGGCCCTGCGGCACGAGCGCATCGATCTGCACCTGACAAACCGCCGGGAAGTCACGGCGGCCAATCCCGCCACCTTTGAGCGAAGCTACCACCCCACGACCGGGCGAATCGGTCTGGTGTGGGACATCGCGCCCGGGGCCAACCTGTACGCGCAGTACTCCACTGCGGCAGATCCTCCCTCCGGCATCCTGTCCACGGCATCGTTTGCCGATGTGCGCAACAACAGCGAACTGACCACGGGACGTCAGATCGAGGTGGGCTCCAAGCTCGACTTCTGGGAAGGGCGCGGCAATGCCACGCTGGCGGCCTATCGCATCACCCGCCGCAACATCGCAACGCAAGATCCGAACAACAGCGCACTCACCGTCCTGGTGGGCGAGCAGTCCGCGCAGGGCCTCGAACTGGCCGTCGGACTGCGTCCTTCCGCACGTTGGTCGCTGCAAGGCAACCTGACCTATGTCGATGCAAAGTTCGAGAACTTCCGCCAAGGCGGGGTCTCCCTCGCGGGCAAGACGCCCACCAACACGCCTGAGACGGTCGCGAACCTATGGCTGTCGTATGCCGTCACGCCTGCGCTGCAGGCCAGCGTGGGCGTGCGCCATGTGGGCCAGGTCTACGCCAATGCGGCCAACACGCTGCGGTGGCCGTCCTACACCCTGGTCGACTTGGCGCTGAGCTACCAGGTCCAGCGCAACATGTCCGTGGTGGCGCGACTGCGCAACGCCACAGACCGCGTTTATGCCGCCCAGGTCACGGGCACAATGGCCTATCTGGGCGCACCCCGCACGGCCGATGTGGCCTTGCGTGTCGCGTTCTGAGGGAGATGCCCATGCGGCTTCACGCCAAGCGCTGGCTGTTCTTGCTGCACCGCTGGGCGGGCATTGTTCTGTGTGCCTTCTTCGCCATGTGGTTCATCTCCGGCGTGGTGATGATGTACGTGGGCTATCCCAAGCTCACCGCGGCAGAGCGTCTGGCGCGGCTGGCGCCCTTGGCAGGCGCGCCGGCGGCGACTGCATCGCCACCCGGCTCATCAGAGGCAGGCCCCCTGCTGAGTCCGGCGCAGGCGCTCACGCGCGCGGGGGTGTCCGGTCCGCTGTCCGATCTGCGCCTGGCAACCGCCAGCGGCGGCACCGTGGTGTACCTGGCCACGCCGGCAGCAAGCCCGGCACAGCCCGGTGCACGGCGCGCGCGCGCCGGCCCTGTAGCCGTTGTGGATGCACGCACGGGCACTCGTCTGACCGCAGTGGACGCACAGTGGGCACTGTCCAGTGCCGCCGCATTTGCAAACGCAACGGCCCCCGCAGGGAATCCGCCCGCGCTGCACCACCGGGGCACAGTCCAGGAAGACGCCTTCACCCATTCAAGGGCGCTGGATCCGCATCGTCCACTGCACGTGGTGGACGTAGACGACGCCGACCAGACGCGGCTGTACGTATCGGGACACACTGGCGAAGTGGTGCGGGATGCCTCGCGCACCGAGCGCCTGTGGAACTACGCCGGAGCCTGGATCCATTGGCTCTACCCATTTCGGGGCAATATGTTCGACCGCTACTGGGCCGACATCGTGAACTGGCTGTCGATTGCTGGCATCGTGGTGGTGCTGGCAGGCACGGCGGTCGGTGTGCTGCGCTGGCGGTTCCGTACCCCCTACCGCAGCGGCGCACGCACGCCCTATCCCGGGCGCATGATGCGCTGGCACCACATCAGCGGACTTCTGTTCGCCTCGGTCACGCTGACCTGGGTCTTCAGCGGACTCATGTCAATGAATCCGTGGCGAATCTTCGACAGCGGCGCGCCGCCTCTGGAGAGCTCTGCCCTGCAAGGCAGCCCGCTAGAGATCGACCACAGCCTGGCCCACCCGGATGCGCTGCTGGCGGCGGCCGGAGGCGACGTGCGCGAGTTGCGCTGGGTACGCCTGCTCGGACACACATGGGTGCAAGCACAGGGCGCCAATGGTGCCCCCATCATGATGGATGCCGTCACCGCTCAAGTCCGGCAGCCCGACCCAGACGCCATCGCAGATGCGGCGCGACGGCTTGTGAACGCGCCGCTGGTGCAGGCCGAAAGGCTGGTGGCCTACGATTTCTACTACTACACGCGGGACGCGCACACCATGACGGGCGGAACCGACAAGCCGCTGCCTGCGTTGCGCTTGAAGTTCGGTGATGCCTATGCCACCTGGGTCACCGTGGACCCACACACCGGCGCCGTGGTGCAGCGCAGTGATCGCCTGCGGCGCACAAGCCGCTGGCTGTTTGCTTTGCTGCACAGCTGGGACTGGCTGCCGCTGCTTGAGCGACGCCCGGTCTGGGACATGCTCATGATCGGCCTGAGTGCCGGGGGCGCCCTGCTCAGCATGACCGCCGTGGTCATAGGCTGGCGGCGCGTGGGCCTGCGTTTTCGCCGCAGACAAAGCGCTGGCGCAATCGCGCCGCCCGCACGGGCCAACCGCTCCGCGCAAAGGGCCACATGATGCTGCGGGGCGTTGGCACACCCTGGACCGGTGGCTGTGGCTTCGCCCTGCCGCATGGCAGCGTACGCCCTCGGTGATGGCGCGTACGGCGCGACGGGGTGGACTCGGCGCGCAGGGGTGGCATAGCGCCCCCCGCCACGCTGCCAGCCAGAATGCAAAATGACCATACGCTGCAGTCCACCGCCCCGGCCCCTGGACTTGCGCGCCAGCATTGCCCCATGGTCCCGCCTTCCACCCCACTTGCCGCCCTGACCGTCTCGCACGCCCCGGTGCGCCTGGCTGTGCCGCTGCTGGCGGCCACCGCGCTGGGCCATGCGCTGCACCTGCTGGAACTGCTGCGCGGCGCCAATCTGCTCGCACGCCTGCGGCACGGCCCGCAGGCGCCGCAGATCGGCTGGTGCTTTTACAGCGCCGACGGCCTGCCCCTTGCCCCCGCAGAGAAGGCCCTGGGTCCACAGTTGGCTCCGTTGGCGCAAGAGGGCCATTTCCACGGTGCCCCCACCCACTGGCTGCTGGCCCCGCTGCACACGGCCGACATTCCGGCGATCCGCGGCGTGGTGGCCGCGCACGGTGCTCTGGTGCGCCGTCTGGCGCTGGGGCTGGACCAGGGCGAGCAGGTGCTCACACTCGGCAGTGGCGCCTGGTTGGCCGCTGCCACGGGGCGGCTCGGGGGTGCGCAGGTGGCACTGCCCTGGTACTACATTGCAGGCTTCTGCAACGACCATCCCGACATTGGCGTGGCTGTGGGACAACCGCACTGCTGCACTGGACCCTGGATGAGTGCGGCCATGCCCCAGCAGGCCACGGCACTGGCGGTGGCGCTGGCCGCGCAGGGGCTGGGGCACGACCTGACCCAGGCCCTGGAGGCCGCCACCCGCCCTGACCCGCTGCGCGAGCAGGCCGCATTCGAGGCGCAACAGGCCCGCCAGATCCGACCCACCCGCGACAGCACGCTGGCCCGCGCGATCGCGTTTCTGGAAAAGCACCTGGAGCAACCCTACGCTCTGGATGCGGTGGCGCAGGCGGCGGCCGTGAGCCCACGCACCCTGCTGCGGCATTTCCGCGAAGGGCTGGGCCATTCGCCACTGGACCACCTGCACGCCCTGCGCTGTGCGCGGGCGCGCGTGCTGCTGGAGATCACGCTCGACGGCATTCCGAGCATCGCACAGGCCTGCGGCTACCAAGACCCGGCCGCGTTCCGCAGGATCTTCCAGCGCCATACCGGGCTGACGCCCCAGGCCTATCGGCAGCGCCAAAGCCTGCGCGCGCCCCGCCAGCGCTGGCGGGTAGACCCTAGAAACCGCAGTGGACCGCTTGTCCACACTGAAAAGTTCTGATGTCCGTTGAAGTTGCGCCTTGTGGGCGCGCTCACCTTCTGTGTGAA
>JBKBUN010000277.1:0-580 GCA_046289925.1 Burkholderiaceae bacterium
GAACGTGATCTTCGACCCGGACATCAAGAACGAAGGCACCGCTTTCCCGCCGTAGGGAGACGGACGTCTCTCCCACCACGGTCTGCCCCCGCCCTCGCCGAGCCGCGCTTGTCCCAATCGCCCTTCCTTATTGAGCTCGCCGCCCTGGTTCGCGCCGGGGCGGCGGATCACGCCTGGACTCTCTTTGTTGGGGCGGGGTTGGGGGCGTCTGACGATCCGGCCGTCCTCACCTTGAAGGGACGGATCCTCAAGGCCAGGGCCCGGGCGGCGGAGGGCGCAGCGCGGGCGGCGCTGTATGGCGAGGCCGCCGCCGCCTATCTGGCCGCCGCGCCGGGCGGGGGCGGGGCCTATGCCCTGATCAACGCCGCGACCTTGTCGTTGCTGGCCGGCGATGAGGCCGCCGCGCGGGTTCACGCCTTGGCGGTGTTGCAGACCGACGACGACGACGCGCCCTACTACCGGGCCGCCACCCGCGCCGAGGCGCTGCTGCTGCTGCGCCGGTTCGACGAAGCCTGGGCCGCGCTGGACGCCGCCGTAGCGGTCGCGCCCAAGGCCTGGGAGGATCACGCCGTCACCCTGC
>JBKBUN010000278.1:0-576 GCA_046289925.1 Burkholderiaceae bacterium
GCCCTGCGCGCGGCCGCCATGGTGCTGGAAGCGGCCGGCCCGCCTCTGACCTATGCCCGCGTCGACCTGATCCGGGGCCTCGACCACACGCCCCAGCTGATGGAGCTGGAGGTCATCGAGCCTGACCTGTTCCTGGAGCACGCCCATGACAAGGGCGCGGCCTTCGCGGCGGCGGTCATGCGGGCGATCGGTTAGCTCAGCAGGCCCCCACCTGACTTCGCTTTGCGAAGTCGTCCGCCCCCATAGGGGGCAGAAGGCCCCCACCCTCCTTCTTCCCCCTCCGGGGGAGGAGCGCCGCAGGCGCGGAGGGGGCAAGTCACGCCCCCAAAAACAGCTCCCGCGATGGGCAAAGGTCGCTGATCTTGCAGATCTCGCACTTGGGCTTCCTCGCCACGCAGACATAGCGGCCGTGCAAGATCAGCCAGTGGTGCGCGCGGGTCTGGTAAGGCGGGGGGACCACCCGCATCAGGTCCTGTTCGACGGCGTCCGGGGTCTTGCCGGCCGACAGCTTCAGGCGATGCGAGACCCGGAAGACGTGGGTGTCGACGGCGATGGCCGGTTCGATGTCCAGTTCGT
>JBKBUN010000279.1:0-570 GCA_046289925.1 Burkholderiaceae bacterium
CGCCGTCGAGACGCGCAGCCTGTGGGACTGGGCCGTCGCCGCCTATGGGCGACCCGGCGTCAGCGAGGCCTGCCTGGCCTTGCAGGACAGCCACGACCAGAACGTTCCCCTGCTCCTGTGGTCGGCCTGGGCCGCTGCGGCCGGCCATGAAGCCGACGCCGAGACGATCGAGGCGGCCTGCGACATCGCCCGCGCCTGGGACGGGGTGGTGGTCGCGCCGCTGCGCGCCGTTCGCCGCACCCTGAAGGCGCCGGTCCCCGACATCGAGGACGCGCCGCGCCTGGCGGTCCGCGAGAAGATCAAGGGGCTGGAGCTGGAGGCGGAACGCCATCTGCTCGCCGCCCTGGAAGCCCTGATCCACGAAGCGGACGACCACGCGCCCCGCCCCTCCCCGCGCCCCGCCCTGGCGGCCCTGGTCGCGACGGCGCGCCTCTGGGCGCCGGTGACGCCGCGCCCGGCCTTGCAGCGGCTGGCCGAAACCCTTTCCGCCTGAAGGTCGTCCGATTATGTTGGCTCTACCGACTGCAAGATGGACTGCACGATGAACGACGATGTGCCGGACATCACCGA
>JBKBUN010000280.1:0-565 GCA_046289925.1 Burkholderiaceae bacterium
CAGGCAAGGCACATGCTGCGGGTGCCACGGTAGGCTTCCAGCGGTTGGGATTGATTGCAGGTGCGGCAGGGTTTCATGCCTTCACCCCCAGCCGCTCGCGCAGGACGGCGACGACAAAATCCAAGTCTTGAGCAATCCCCGCGAACTCTGCGCACTCAGGAATCCTCGCTTTAAGGGTCTGTTCCATTGCCGTCTGGTGCGCGCGACTCAACGCCTCCAGCGCCATCCGCGCGGCCTTTTCAAGTTCGGTCATGGTGTTCCTTTCAGGGCCCTTTGGCATTGGTTACATAGACGGCAAACAAAGCGAGAACTACGCTCCAAATGGCTGCGTATGCCAATGCTGGTCTGCGCTCAAACTCATAACCACAAAGCCAGTAGATGAGAAATGGAAACGCAGCAGCAAGGAGTGTCCAAAATGCAAGCCCCCGAGCCTCGCGGATAGCTTTGTGGGTGGTCATCACTTCTCCCCCTGTGCGCGTGCTGCGAGCATTGCGTCGGCCATTTGATAGGCAGCGACCGCCACCGTCTCAAATGCTTCTGCGCTGAAGTCGGTGATGTGCTTCGT
>JBKBUN010000281.1:0-565 GCA_046289925.1 Burkholderiaceae bacterium
TTGGCCTTGTCCCAGGCCGCCAGCTCCTCGGTGATCCGGGCCAGCCATTCGTCCAGCTGCGACAGCGGGCGCGCGTTCAGCGACGGGAACGACCCGACGATGCCCGCCTTGCACTGGGCGATCACCAGGTCCGGGTTGCTGATGATGAACAGCGGCGAGGCGATGACCGGAAGGCGCAGGCGGTCGCGCAGGATCGGCGGCAGGGCCATGAAGAAGCTCCCCTTTGGAGTTCGGCTTGAGACGCCGAATATCTGATCAGCGATCAGCTTAAACAACTGTTTGGCCTGGATGCAAGGCTTGACGGCCGTAGCGGCAGGGGCGCATCACGATCAAAAACAGAAGAATGCTGCAGTGCAGGAGAGAGACGCTTTGACCGAGGCGATGACGCCCCTGGCCGAGGACTTCGGCGCCCAAGGCGACGCGGCGACCCGCGCGCGCTGGATGGCCCTGGTCGAGAAGACCCTGAAGGGTCAAAGCTTCGAAGACGCGCTCACCGTCAAGACGCCGGACGGCTTGACCATACAGCCTCTCTACACGGCCGAAGACGGCGTGGCCGTGGCGCGCG
>JBKBUN010000282.1:0-559 GCA_046289925.1 Burkholderiaceae bacterium
CGCTTGCTCGCTGCGGCCGGTGCAAGGCCGCGGTCTTTTCCGGCGCGCCGTTGGACGTGGACGCCGAGGCCTTGGCTCGCCATCTCGCCGGCACCAAGGGCGCGCCGGTGCTGGTCGATGTCTGGGCGCCGTGGTGCGGCCCCTGTCGCGCCATGACGCCGCAGTTCGCCCAAGCCGCTAAGAGGGTCGGCTCTGGCGCGCGCTTCCTCAAGCTCAACGCTGACGAAAACCCTGCGCTCTGCGCCCAGTACGCGGTGCAGGGAATTCCCGCGCTGCTGCTCTTCCTGGACGGGCGAGTGATCGCCCGCAAGGCGGGCCTCATGTCGGCTGATCAAATCGTGGATTGGGTGACCCTGGCGGCGGCCAAAGCCGCCGTCTGACATCAAAAAAGGAGACGAAAAATGACCCTGGATCGCGCCGTGCTGGCCTTCGCCGGCCTAGTCGTTCTGCTCGGGCTGGCGCTCGCACACTTCGTTCATCCCTACTGGGTCGGGCTGTCGGCGTTCGCTGGCCTGAACATGATCCAAGCGGCGTTCACGGGCTTTTGCCCTGCGGCGAT
>JBKBUN010000283.1:0-559 GCA_046289925.1 Burkholderiaceae bacterium
GGAAACGGGCGCGTCAACGAACGCCCGGCCGCTCTTCGCCGCCAGCTCGGCCATCTCTTGGGCCACCTTCGCCGACGTGGTCGTATGATCGACAATCACGCCGCCCTCGCTCATGGCTGGCAGAACCTGCGCCACCACGTCGCGGACATCATCGTCATTGCCCACGCAAAGCAGGACGACCTCGGCCCCGGCGACCGTCTCGGCGATCGTCTCAAGGGCCAGGCCGCCATGCTTTTCGGCCCAGAGACGGGCCTTTTCGGGAGAGCGATTGTAGACGGCGACCTCATGACCGGCAGCCTTGAGGTGACCGGCCATCGGAAAGCCCATCACGCCCATGCCGATAAACGCCGTCTTCATACCGTTGCTCCCACAAAAGAAGCCTCGGATTACGCGCCGCCCGGCCGTTCCGGCAACCCCATCTTAACGACCTTTGGGCAGGTTGCGAACTTAAGGTTAAGCAGGCTTAAGCACGATGGCGGTCAATACCGAACAGCCGATCATCATCAAGAAGGTCAAGAAGGGCGGCGGCCATGGTCACCATGGCGGCGCCTGGAAAGTG
>JBKBUN010000284.1:0-279 GCA_046289925.1 Burkholderiaceae bacterium
GTCGCCAGCACGCGGCGGACGGCCTCTTCGGCGTTGTCCTGGACGTGAGCCATATAGGCCTCGACCACGTCCAGGCCGAACTCGGCGACCATCCCGGTCAGGGCCTCGGCGCCGCGCGCGCAGGCCGCGATCTGGGCCTTGAGGTCGCCGATGTTCTGGTCGGGATTGCGGGCGGGCCACTTACCCGAGGCCAGTAGGGCCCGGGTCTCGGCCTCGCGGAAGCGTCCGCCTTCGACCAGTAGGAAGTTCTCGATCAGAACCCCCTCCTCCTCGACCGTG
>JBKBUN010000284.1:289-546 GCA_046289925.1 Burkholderiaceae bacterium
CGGCTGCTGGGCGGCATGGACCCCGGCGTGATCCCGCCGATGTCGCCCTGGTGACCGCGCGCGGCGACGTAGAAGCGAAGCGCGCCCTCCGCGTCAAACACCGGCATGACCACCGTCACGTCCGGCAGGTGCGTGCCGCCGTTATAGGGCGCGTTCAGCATATAGACGTCGCCGAGCAGCATGCCGCGTCCGTCGTCCCGCCGCGCCTCGCGGATGGCCCGCACGCTGTCGCCCATCGACCCCAGGTGCACGGGCAT
>JBKBUN010000285.1:0-541 GCA_046289925.1 Burkholderiaceae bacterium
ACGGGGCGGGGTTCGATCGTCGTGATCGGCTCGACCTCGGCGGCGCGCAGGATGGAGGCCAGGGCGATCACCGCCTCCTGAATGGCGAAGGCGGCGCCGATGCAGACGCGAGGGCCGGCGCTGAAGGGGATGTAGGCGTAGCGGTCGATGGACTTGCGGTTCCGGGGCAGGAAGCGCTCCGGCCTGAAGGCGTCAGGGTCGTCCCACAGCAGGCTGTGGCGTTGCAGAATCCACGGCGAGATGATGACGGTGGCGCCGGCCTTGATCGGCTGACCGCCGATCTCGTCGTCGGCCAGGGCCTTGCGGGCCATGGTCGGGGCGGGCGGGAACAGGCGCATGGTCTCGTCCAGCACGGCGCGGGTCCAGGGCAGGGCCTCGGCCCATTGCGGATCGGAGACGTCGAAGGCGTCAGCCTCGGCCTGAAGCCGGGCGAGATATTCGGGCTGGCGCGACAGCAGGTGCAGGGTCCAGCCCAGGGCGCGGGCGGTGGTCTCGTGCCCCGCCAGGATGAAGGTCAGGATGTTGGCGGCGACTTCTTCGT
>JBKBUN010000286.1:0-538 GCA_046289925.1 Burkholderiaceae bacterium
CGCGCGGAGTGGAGCGATCACAGCCCCGCCTTTGGCCCCGACGGCGCGCTCTACTTCCTGAGCAACCGGCCCACGCTGGCCGCTGACGACGACGGCCACGAGCGCCGCCAGCAGGTCTTCCGGCTCGATCCTGCGGGCGGGGAGCCTGTGTGCGTGACGCGCGAGCCGCTGGGCGTGGCGAGCTTCAAGATCGCGGGGCAGGCGGGCGCGGAGGTGCTGGCGGTGCTGGCCGAGCGGCCGGCGGCCAAGGGGCTGGGGATCGACGCCTCCAGCGAGGCCCTGGCCGTGGCGCGCGAGAACGCCGCCAATCTCGACCTCAACAACCGCGCGGCCCTGCTGCACGGCGACTGGACGACGGGCCTGGGCGGCGACAGCTTCGACCTCGTCGTCTCCAACCCGCCCTATATCCCGACCGCCGTGATCGACACGCTGGAGCCCGAGGTTCGCGACCACGAACCGCGCCTGGCGCTGGACGGCGGGGCCGACGGCCTGGACGCCTATCGCGAGCTGGCGCCCGAGATCCTGCGGGTGCTCAAGC
>JBKBUN010000027.1:0-23963 GCA_046289925.1 Burkholderiaceae bacterium
AAGGTGAGCGCGCCCACAAGGTGCAACTTCAACGGACATCAGAACTTTTCAGTGTGAACAAGCGGTCAACTGCGGTTTCTAGGTTCATCTCAGCCCTCGAAGTCCGGCAGGCGCATGCCTTCCGGATGAGCGCATGGGTTGCCAAGCCGTGCACCATCCATTGCGCGCGGAACACATCCGCAGGCGCCCTGTCGGATACACGCTTGTGGGCCCCGTCTTCGCGGGGTCGCGGGGTCGCGGCGTCAGAAGCTTTCCCAATCGCCATCGGCCAAGGGCGCGGCGGCAGGGCGTGCTGCTGGGGACGCTGCAGGCGCAGGAGCCGAACCCGCCGCTGCCGGAGCCTGCGGCAGCCGCTGCGCAGCACCTGCCGCGGGCACAGAGCGCGCCACAACGGGAGCTGCCGGGCGTGCCACAGAGGGCAGGCTGCGCGCAGCTGGCGCTGGGGCCGGAGATCGCGTGTGCCCTTGTGCCAGTCGGAACACCGCCACAGCCTCGACCAATTCAGACGCCCGGCTCTTGAGGCTGGCCGCGGCCGCCGCCATCTCCTCCACCAGCGCCGCGTTCTGCTGCGTGGCCTGGTCCATCTGCGTGACCGCCTCGCCCACCTGCGCCACGCCCGAGCTTTGCTCGCTGCTGGCCGCGCTGATCTCGCCCATGATGTCCGTCACGCGCCGGATCGCCGTGACCACCTCCGTCATGGTGCTGCCCGCCTTGTCCACCAGCAGCGTGCCCTGCTCCACCCGCTCCACACTGGCGGTGATCAGGCTCTTGATTTCTTTGGCCGCCTCGGCGCTGCGCTGCGCCAGGTTGCGCACTTCACCGGCCACCACCGCAAAGCCACGGCCCTGCTCGCCCGCACGGGCGGCCTCCACCGCCGCATTCAGCGCCAGGATGTTGGTCTGGAAGGCAATGCCGTCGATCACGCTGATGATGTCGGCAATCTTGGCGCTGCTGGCGTTGATGCCCTTCATGGTCTCGACGACTTCGGCCACCACGTCGCCGCCTTGCTGGGCGACGGTGGAGGCGTTCATGGCCAGTTGGTTGGCCGTGCGGGCGTTGTCGGCGTTCTGGCGCACGGTGGAGCCCAGCTCTTCCATGGAGGCGGCGGTTTCTTCCAGCGCGCTGGCCTGGCTTTCGGTGCGGGCCGAGAGGTCTTGGTTGCCCGAGGCGATTTCAGCACTGGCCATGGCCACGCCTTCGGCGTTGGCGCGCACATTGCCCACAATGACGGCCAGCCGCTGCTGCATGGTCGCAAGGGCCTGCAGCAGCTGACCGATCTCGTCCTGCGTGCCCACCTGAATACGGTGCGTGAGGTCGCCTTCGGCAATGCGCTCGGCCGCACGCATGCCGCGCAGCACCGGCTGCACGATGGAGCGAGTGACCGTCCAAGCCAACACCGCGCCCAAGGCGACGGCCATCAGCGCCCCCAAGCCGACCAGCACCTGGCTGCGACTGGCCATCGAGAGCGCATCCTCCTGGCTGGCCGTCAGGTTGGCGGCCATGTGATTGCGCAGATCGTCCAACGTCTTCAGATACTGGTCGGCCAGCGGACGCAGGTCCTTGTCCACCATGGTGGGCACATTGGGCTCGCCGCCGCGGTGCAGTTCGCGGATCTCGGCGAGTTTTGCCTCGTACTTGCGCCCGGCTTCCTGTATGACCTGCAACTGGCTTTGCCCCTTGGCATCCTGTACCAGCGCCTCGATGCGCTTGAGCCTGTCTTTCGTGCGCGCATCGCCCGCCTGCATGTCGGCCGCGAGCTTGTCCATGTACTCGCGGTCAATCGCCTTGAGGAAGGCCTCGGTACGCACCCAGTGCAGGCGGATATCGGCCGCCCAGTCCTCGACCAGCGTGCGCTGCTCAATCTCTTGCGTGGCCACGCGCTCGCTTGCGCCAGCGAGCGCCGCAATGCGCCACATGCTGGCGCCCGCGATCAGCGCCGTGATCAGCAAAATGGCCCCAAAAGACAGCCCGAGGCGCAGGCCCACGGAGAGGTGACGGATGTTCATGGTCGAGTCTGGCGCTAGAGGTTTCTCAAATGCGGCAAGGCCGCAAGGCACATGCACATGCGGAGATCGCTTCAGCCGGGTGGGCTGGCGCGGCGTGCGGAGAACGGGAGACTGCCGATGGCGTACTGGTTCATACACGCTACAAGCGGTTGCGGTGTGGCTGCGCATCGCAGCCGGCCTGGACGCCAGCTTACGCCAAGGGGGCTGTGCAGCGCATGTCCAGCTCGCGACAGTCCGAGGGAAAGCCCCGAGCGTCGCTGCCGCGCATGCGCCTGCACTTCGGCCTCCGAAGACCTCAGGACGGGTTGCCTGCCGTCTTGCCCAGCAGCGCGTCCTTGAGCTTCCAGTCGGCCGGCGCATTCCCCAGCCAGATGCCCATGAGCGCGTTGAAGAACTCAGGCTCCTTGAACGGCTCGCCCTGCGGCTTTCCCTTGACGGTGATCAGGGTGCCCGTGCCGGGAATCCAGTCGATCATGAACTGGTCGCCCTCCGCGAGCTTCTTGTGGTCCGAGAAGATCTGGCTCATGCGCAGCACGCCAGGGATCAGCTTAGAGAACGCCGCCTTGTCCATGTTGTCCTCCATGCCGCGGGAGAACAGCTTGCCGAGTTCGGTCGAGTCGATGTCGCGCAGCATGGTGATGCTCAGGCGCTTGGGCCCTTTGAGCGCCATCACCTCCTGCGGCGTGCCGGCCTTCTTCTCCAGATACAGACCGGCGGTGTATACCTTGAACACCGCCTTGTAGCGCACGCCCGCGCCGTTGAGCTGCAGCGGTGCCCCCTGCACCGTGACCGTGTCGTCGTACTTCACACCGGCCACCGTGACGGGCTCGGCGTGGACACTCCAGGCCAACAGCAAGGCCCCAGCCCAGATCGCGCATCGCAGAAGGAACTTCATGCTCGTCTCCCCAAAAAGAACGGTCGTTCGTTTCTAATTGTTGCAAGCCCGCAGAGGCTCCACAACAGGGTTTTCGAGCGGTTCAGCACAAAAACGAGGCGGCCCAAGAGCTTTGCTACACTGCGCGACTATGTTCATCCACCACGTGGTCATCACAGGTTGCAGCGACCGGGGAGCCTGGCCCTGGCGTACGCCTGCTCGCACGACCTCCTGAAGGCACCCGGGCCCCGCCCGAGCGTGCGTCCCCCGTGGCCCATGCGGGCCGTCATTGCATGAACAAGCGTGGCTGCCAGCTTGCAACGCAGCCCGCCGAGCAGGGAGCCCTTGCCCGTGATCACCGAACTTGAATTCAAAAGCCTGGCCAGCGAAGGCTACAACCGCATTCCGCTCATGGCCGAAGCCTTTGCGGACCTTGAAACCCCGCTGTCGCTGTACCTGAAGCTCGCCCACACACGCGACGGCGGCCGGCACAGCTTCCTGCTCGAGTCGGTGGTGGGGGGCGAGCGCTTCGGCCGCTACAGCTTCATTGGCCTGCCCGCGCGCACCCTGCTGCGGGCCAGCGGCTTTGGCGATGCGGCGCGCACCGAGGTCGTCACCGATGGCCAGGTGGTCGAGACCGCCAGCGGCAACCCGCTGGACTTCATTGCGGCATACCAGCAGCGCTTCAAGGTTGCGCTGCGCCCGGGCCTTCCGCGTTTTTGCGGCGGGCTGGCCGGCTACTTCGGCTACGACGCGGTGCGCTATATCGAAAAAAAGCTCGAAGCCAGTTGCCCGCCCGACACGCTGGGCTGCCCCGACATCCTGCTGCTGCAGTGCGAAGAGCTGGCCGTGATCGACAACCTGTCGGGCAAGCTCTACCTGATCGTGTACGCCGACCCGGCCCAGCCCGAAGCCTACGCCCGGGCCAAGAAGCGGCTGCGCGAGCTCAAGGACCAGCTCAAGTATTCGGTGAGCGCCCCGGTGGTCAAGCCCAGCGAGAGCCACCCCGCGCAGCGCAGCTTTGCAAAGGCCGACTACCTGGCTGCAGTGGACCGCGCCAAAGAGCTGATCGCTGCAGGCGATTTCATGCAGGTGCAGGTGGGCCAGCGCATCCACAAACGCTACACCGAGTCGCCGCTGTCGCTGTACCGCGCGCTGCGTTCGCTCAACCCCTCGCCCTACATGTACTACTACCACTTCGGTGACTTCCATGTGGTGGGTGCGAGCCCCGAGATCCTGGTGCGCCAGGAAAGCACCGACGAGGGTCAGAAGGTCACAATCCGTCCGCTGGCCGGCACCCGCCCGCGCGGTGCCACGCCCGAGAAGGACAAGGCCGCCGAAGTCGAGCTGGTGAACGACCCCAAAGAGCGAGCCGAGCACGTGATGCTCATCGACCTGGCGCGCAACGACATTGGCCGCATTGCCAAGACCGGCAGCGTGAAAGTGACCGAAGCCTTCGTGGTGGAGCGCTACAGCCATGTGATGCACATCGTGAGCAATGTGGAAGGCATCCTGCACGAGGGCATGACCAACATGGACGTGCTGCGCGCCACCTTCCCGGCCGGCACGCTGACCGGCGCCCCCAAGGTGCACGCGATGGAGCTGATCGACCAGCTCGAACCCAGCAAGCGCGGCATCTACGGTGGGGCCTGCGGCTACCTGAGCTATGCGGGCGACATGGACGTGGCGATTGCGATCCGCACCGGCATCGTCAAGGATGGCACGTTGTACGTGCAGGCCGCCGCCGGGGTGGTGGCCGACTCGGTGCCCGAGCTCGAATGGAAAGAAACCGAGCACAAGGCCCGCGCGCTGCTGCGCGCGGCCGAACTGGTCGAGGAGGGCCTGGAATGAGCCGTGGCATCGACAGGGTGCAGCACTGCGCCACCATGGCCGACGTGCGCGCACGCATCGACGCGCTGGACGACATCCTGGTGCCGCTGCTCGTGGAGCGCGGCGGCTACATGACGCAGGCCGCACGCATCAAGCAGCGCGCCGACCAGGTGCGTGACGAGGGCCGCATCCAGGCCATCGTGGACCGCGTACGCGCCCATGCGGTGCGCGAAGGGGGCGAGCCCGACGTGATCGAGGCCATCTACCGCAGCATGATGGAAGCCTACATCGCCTACGAACACCGCGAGTTCGCGCGGCTGCATGCCACCCCCGCCGCCCCCGACACCGCCTCGCAAGGATGAGCGCCATGAAACTCCTGATGGTCGACAACTACGACAGCTTCACCTACAACATCGTCCAGTACTTCGGTGAACTGGGCGCCGAGGTGGAAGTGTTCCGCAACGACGAAATCACGCTCGAAGGCATTGCGGCCCGTGCGCCCGACCGGCTGGTGATTTCTCCCGGCCCCTGCTCGCCGGCCGAGGCGGGCATCTCGGTGGCGGCCATCCAGCACTTTGCGGGCAAGCTGCCGATCCTGGGCGTATGCCTGGGGCATCAGAGCATCGGCGCAGCCTTTGGCGGCACCATCGTACGCGCCAAGGAACTGATGCACGGCAAGACCAGCGTCATCACCACCACGCAGCAGGGCGTGTTCGCCGGGCTTCCCGAGCAGTTCACCGTCAACCGCTACCACTCGCTGGCGATCGATCGCGCCACCTGCCCGGCCGACCTGGAGATCACCGCCTGGACCCAGGATGGCGAGATCATGGGCGTGCGGCACAAGACGCTGCCCATCGAGGGCGTGCAGTTCCACCCCGAGAGCATCCTGACCGAACACGGCCACGCGATGCTCCAGAACTTCCTGGAGCAACGCGCATGATCAGCGCAGACCAGCTGGTGCTGTTCATTGCCGCCGGCTGGCTGCTGAACCTCACGCCCGGGCCCGACGTGTTCTATATCGTGACGCACGCCCTGCGCAGCGGTGCGCGCGCCGGGCTGGTGGCCGGCCTGGGCATTGCGGTCGGCTGCTGCGTGCACATCGTGGCCGCAGCCCTGGGCGTGGGTGCGCTGCTGGCCTCATCGGCCACGGCCTTCACCGCGCTCAAGTGGCTAGGCGCCGCCTACCTGGTGTGGATGGGCCTGCGCATGCTGCGCGCACAGCCGGGCGATGGCCTGGCCGCCGTGGCCCGCAGCGCCCAGGCCGAGCGCATACCGGCCACGCCGCTGGCACAGGTGTTCCTGGGCGGCTTCTGGACGAACGTGCTCAACCCCAAGGTGGCGCTGTTCTTCCTGGCATTTGTGCCACAGTTCATTGCGCCGGGCACGCAACACAAAACGCTCGCTTTTCTTCTGCTGGGCCTGCTGTTCAACGTGAACGCGCTGCCCATCAGCGCTGCATGGGCACTGGGCGCGGCCTGGATGGCGCGGCGCGTGGGCGCCCTCCAGCAGCGCATGCACTGGCTAGACCGCGTGGCCGGTGCCATGTTCATCGGCTTCGGACTCAAGCTGGCCTTCACGGACCAGCCGACCGCTTAAACACCGACCGCTTCAACATTCAGGAGGCGCCCCATGCCCATCACCCCCCAGGAAGCGCTGCAGCGCACCATCGAGCACCGCGAAATCTTCCACGACGAAATGCTGCACCTGATGCGGCTCATCATGAACGGCGAACTCTCGCCCGTGATGACCGCCGCCATCATCACCGGCCTGCGCGTAAAAAAGGAAACCATCGGCGAGATCACTGCCGCCGCGCAAGTGATGCGCGAGTTTTCCACCAAGGTGCACGTGGCCGACCGCACGCACCTCGTGGACATCGTGGGCACGGGCGGCGACGGCGCCAATACCTTCAACATCTCCACCTGCTCGATGTTCGTGGCCGCAGCCGCCGGTGCCAAGGTCAGCAAGCACGGTGGGCGCGGGGTGTCGAGCAAGAGCGGCAGCGCCGACGTCATGGAATCGCTGGGCGTGCACATCCACCTCAAGCCCGAGCAGATCGCGCAGTGCATTGCCGAGGTTGGCATCGGCTTCATGTTTGCGCCCAACCACCACCCGGCCATGAAGAACGTGGCCCCGGTGCGCAAGGAACTGGGGGTGCGCACCATGTTCAACATCCTGGGGCCGCTCACCAACCCGGCCGGTGCGCCCAACATCCTGATGGGCGTGTTCCACCCCGACCTTGTGGGGATCCAGGTGCGCGCGCTGCAGCGCCTGGGTGCCGAGCACGCCGTGGTCGTCTATGGCCGCGACGGCATGGACGAAGTCAGCCTGGGCGCGGCCACGCTGGTGGGCGAATTGCGCCATGGCGAGATCCACGAATACGAAATCCATCCCGAAGACTTCGGCCTGGCCATGGCCAGCAACCGCACGCTGAAGGTGGACACGCCCGAGCAGTCGCGCGACATGCTGCTGGGTGTGCTGCGCGGCGACAGTGGCCCTGCGCACGACATTGTGTGCCTGAACGCCGGGGTGGCGCTGTACGCCGCCAACGTGGCGGACAGCATGGCCGATGGCATTGCGCGGGCGCGCGCGGCGCTGGCCAGCGGTGCGGCGCTGGCCAAGCTCGAACAGCTGGTCGCCCGCACGCACGCGCTGGCCGCCTGACGGACCCCGGCCGTGTGGCACGACAGCGGCACCTGGATTGCCCTAGGCGTCTCGGTCCTGTTCATCGGTGTGGGCGTGGCCCTGCACCGGGTCTTTCTTCACATCCTCCAGCAGCCCCCGCAAGGGGACGACAAGGCCCCACCCCATGAGTGACATCCTCGACCAAATCGTTGCCGTCAAGCGCGAAGAAATCGCCGCCGCGCAGAAGAAGGTTTCGCTGGCCGCCGTGCGCGCCGACGCCGAAAGCCGCGTGCTCACACGCGACTTCGAAGGCGCGCTGCGCGCCAAGATCGCCGCCGGCCAGGCCGCGGTGATCGCCGAGATCAAGAAGGCCAGCCCCAGCAAGGGCGTACTGCGCAAGGACTTCATTCCCGCCGACATCGCCCAGAGCTACGCCGAGGGCGACGGCCGCGTGAGTGCGGCCTGTCTGTCAGTGCTGACCGACCGCCAGTTCTTCCAGGGCAGCGTGGACTACTTGAAGCAGGCCCGCGCAAGCTGCACCTTGCCCGTGCTGCGCAAAGACTTCATGGTCGACGCCTACCAGATCTACGAAGCCCGCGCGATGGGCGCCGACTGCGTGCTGCTGATCGCCGCCTGCCTTGAGGATGCGCAGATGGCCGATCTCGAAGCCGTGGCCCACAGCCTGGACATGGCCGTGCTGGTAGAAGTGCACGACGGCCCTGAGCTGGAGCGCGCGCTGCGCTTGAAAACACGGCTGGTGGGCATCAACAACCGCAACCTGCGCACCTTCGAGGTGTCGCTGGACACCACGCTGGGCCTGCTGCCGCAGGTGCCGGCCGATCGGCTGCTGGTGACCGAATCGGGCATCCTCGCGCCCGCCGACGTGCAGCGCATGCGCGCGGCCGGGGTGCATGCCTTCTTGGTGGGCGAGGCCTTCATGCGCGCGCCCGACCCCGGCATGGCACTTGCCACGCTGTTCCGGTAAGCTATATTTTTAATAGCACACTTTTCAGAAAAGACAAGCACAAGCAGGCATTTTGATGCAGAGCCCTGCCGCCACACAGTTGCACAGCGCACACCCGTCCGATTGGCCTGTAGCCCCGGGCTGGCAGCCGCTGGTGGACGCGTTTTTCGCCAGCGCCGCCGGGCAGGGCCTGCAGCGGTTTCTGGCCGAGCGACTGGCGGCGGGGGCCACGGTGTTTCCGCCGCAGCCGCTGCGCGCGCTCGAACTCACTCCGCCTGAAGCCACGCGGGTTGTCATCCTGGGGCAAGACCCCTACCACGGCCGCGGCCAGGCCGAGGGCTTGGCATTCTCGGTCGCGCCTGGCGTGCCGCTTCCGCCCTCGCTGCGCAACATCTTCAAGGAGTTGCAGCGCGACCTGGGCATCCCACCGCCCGCATGGCCCGAGCCGGGCGGCAGCCTGGTCAAATGGGCGCGCAACGGAGTGCTGCTGCTCAACACCTGCCTGACTGTGGAAGAAGCCCAGCCCGCCAGCCACGCTGGCCGCGGCTGGGAAGTGCTGACCGACGCCGTGATCCGTCACGTGGCCCAAGGCCCGCGCCCGGTGGTGTTCATGCTGTGGGGCTCGCACGCGCAGAGCAAGCGCCCACTCATCGACCACCAGCGCCATCTCGTGCTCACAGCCAACCACCCGTCTCCGCTGTCGGCACTGCGCCCGCCTGCGCCCTTCATCGGCTGCGGGCACTTCGGGCGTGCGCGGGCGTTTCGGGAGCAGCAGGAGCAGCGCGAGGCCGCGGGCGGCGCGGGCTGAGGCGCGCGAGCGGCACAGCCCCATGCTCAGGCCGCGCAAGGCGGGTTCGCTCAGCCTAGAAACCGCAGTTGGATGCGCCCGCCAGTGCCGTGATCGGCGCGCCAGGCAAGGCGAGACGACGCGGCGCACTCCTGTGCGCAAGCAGGCACAACGCCGCATGGAGCGTCGAGCATGGTGCTGGCGGGCGCATAGCGCTCTCACCCAGAAGGTGAGCGTGCCCACAAGGTGCAACTTCAGCGGACATCAGAACTTTTCAGTGTGAACAAGCGATCCACTGCGGTTTCTAGGCTCAGAGCGCCTTGCGCAAGTGGGCGGGCGCGATTTTCAGCGCCTCGCGGTACTTGGCCACGGTGCGGCGCGCACATTCGATGCCCTGCTCCTTGAGCATCTCGGCGATCTGGCTGTCCGACAAAGGCTTGGCCGGGCTTTCGGCGGCCACAAACTGCTTGATCAGTGCGCGCACGGCGGTGCTCGATGCGTTGCCGCCGGTCTCGGTGCCCAGGCCCGAGCCAAAGAAGTATTTGAGCTCGAAGGTGCCGATGGGCGTGGCCATGTACTTGGCCGTGGTCACGCGGCTGATGGTCGATTCGTGCAGGCCCAGCTCATCGGCAATGTCACGCAGGACCAGCGGGCGCATGGCCAGCTCGCCGTGCACAAAGAACGCGCGCTGGCGATCCACAATCGCGCGCGAGACGCGCAGGATGGTGTCGAAGCGCTGCTGGATGTTCTTGATGAACCAGCGCGCCTCTTGCAGCCGCTGCTGCAGTGCCTGGTGGCCTTCGCCGCCGCGGTGGCTGCGCAGCGCGCCCGCATACACATCGTGCACACGCAGGCGCGGCATCACATCGGGGTTGAGCTGCACCACAAACTGGGGCTGCCCCTCGCGGCTGCGGACCGCCTTGCGCACGATCACGTCGGGCACCACCACATGCCGCTCCACGTTGGCAAAGCGACGGCCGGGGCGAGGCTCCAGCCGCGCGATCAGCGCCATGGCCGCGCGCGTGTGCTCCTCGCTCTCGCCCGTGGCCTGCGTGAGCCGCCGCACGTCGCGGCGTGCCAGTTGCTCCAGCGGCTGGTCGCAAATGCACAAAGCCGCCCGCACCACGGCGGGATCGGTGTCATCGTCCTCGTCAGCCGCCAGCGCTGCGAGCTGCAGGCGCAGGCATTCGGCCAGGTTGCGCGCGCCCACCCCCACCGGCTCCAAGCTTTGCAGCAGGCGCAGGGCCACAGTGAATCGGTGCACCAGCTCTTCGATTTGCTCCAGATCTGCATCGCCCGCCAGGCCCCGGGCCAAATCTTCGAGCGAGTCCTCCAGGTAACCGTCGTCGGTCAGCGATTCGATGAGAAAGCGCAATGCGGCGCGGTCCACATCGTTCAGGCGCAGGGCCAGCGTCTGCCGGTGCAGAAAGTCGGTGAGCGACTCGTGCGCATGGGCCAGGTCGATGGCGTCGGCCTCGTCCTCGTCGCCGCCATTGCGCTGACGCGCGGGGGCGTCACCGCCCCACTCAGTGTCACTGGCCGACCATTCCACGCTGCCGTCCCCCCCCCAGTCGGGCGCGGTATCGCCCAAGGCAGACTCAGCGCCTTCGCTGGGCGTCACACTGTCGGCCGGGCGCTCGCCCACCTCCAGCGCAGAGGCCACACGCGCAGCTTCATCGGCCGCGTAGTCATCGATCTGCGCAGGCGCATCGGCCTCGGCCATGCCGAAGTCTTCGCGCACGGCTTCGTCGGCGTTGCGTTCCAGAAACGGGTTGTCGTCGAGCATTTGCTCGACCTCTTGCGACAGCTCCTGCGTGGACAGTTGCAGCAGTCGGATCGACTGCTGCAACTGCGGCGTGAGCGCAAGATGCTGCGAGACGCGCAGCGACAGGCCGGGCTTCATCACAAGCACGCCTCCAACACGCACCCCCTGAAGCACGACGGGCTCCCACCAGGCACGCGCATCCCCCCGCTCGGCTGCGCACAGCGCATCGTCACACGCAGCACCGCCATGGCTACATCCGGAAGTGCTCGCCCAGGTACACCCGGCGTACCTCTGCGTTGTCCACGATCTCCGAGGGCGTACCCTGCGCCAGCACCTTGCCTTCGCTGATGATGAAAGCGTGGTCGCAGATGCCCAGGGTTTCGCGCACGTTGTGGTCCGTGATCAGCACCCCGATGCCCCGGGCTTTGAGGAAACCGATGATGCGCTGGATCTCGATGACCGCAATCGGGTCGATGCCGGCAAACGGCTCATCCAGCAGGATGAAGCGCGGCTGCGTGGCCAGGGCGCGGGCGATCTCGACGCGGCGGCGCTCGCCACCCGACAAGGCCAAGGCCGGCGAGGCGCGCAGGTGCTCGACGCGCAGCTCCTGCAGCAAGGCTGAGAGCCGATCTTCAACCTGGGCGGGCGGCAGGGGCTTGCCGTCGTCGCCCCGCTGCAGTTCCAACACAGCGCGCACGTTTTCTTCCACCGTGAGCTTGCGAAAGATCGACGCTTCCTGCGGCAGGTACGACAGCCCCAGGCGCGAGCGCCGGTGAATGGGCATGCGCGCCACCGACTGACCATCGATGCGGATGTCGCCACCGTCGCTGCGCACCAAGCCCACGATCATGTAGAACGAAGTGGTCTTGCCCGCGCCATTGGGGCCCAGCAGGCCCACGACTTCGCCCTTTTCGACGGTGAGCGACACGTCCTGCACCACCTTGCGGCTGCCATAGGACTTCTGCAGGTGCCGCACCTCCAGACGGCTGCCGTCGGGTGCAGGGGCTGCGCAGCGGCCGCCTTCGGTCATGGCGCTCACCGGCTGCCGCCCAGCGTGGTGCTCGGACGCAGGCCTGTCGCCGGGGCCGAAGCGGGCGTCTCGGCCGCCACCGGGGCCTTCTCCTTGGGCGAGAGCACGGCCCGCACGCGACCGGTGCTGCCAGGCGCCCCCCCCGCGCCAGCGCCACCGGGCCGCTGGCCGTCCACAGTGAACACGTCGGTGAGGTTGTTGTAGACGATCTGCGCGCCGGTGATCTCGTCGCTCAGCACCGAGTCGCGGTAGCGCCGCAATTCGGCCCGCGTGATGAAACGCACGTTGTCCGTGCGGCCGTCATACTCGATGACTTCGCCCTCGCCCTCGATGAACTCCTCGGGCGCGCCCGCAGGGGTGTCACGCTTTTGGCGGAAAAACGCGCGCTTGCCTGGCTCGGCCGTGACCACGCCGTGCTGGTAGCCATCGGCGTCCTGGCGCACATCGAGCCGCGCGCCGCGCAGCACGATGCTGCCCTTGGTCATGACCACACGGCCCGAGAACACGCTGGTCTGCTTGACCTCGTCGTGCCGCAGGCTGTCGGCCTCGATGTTCATGGGCTTGCTGCGGTCGGCCTTTTCGGCGTAGACCACGCCGGTGCTGCACAGCACGGTCAGAAGGAAGACGAGCGAACGAAAGGTATGCTTCATGTGGGGCACGAATCTTGCAAACCATTGTAGCCACGGGCAGCCGCGCGCCATAAAAAAAGCCCGCACACGCGGGCTCGGATGCAAAGCAGCGGACCAAGAGCCCGCCGGGCGCTCAGCCCTTGCGCACCAGTGCTGCCAGGTGCTCCACGATCTGCAGCACCTGCTGCATGTTGCCGGCCATGGTGCCATCGGTGTAGTAACGGCCGGCCACGCCCATCGACGGCACGCCTTCAATGGCATAGCCCTCTTGCAGTTGGCCCGCGCGGCGCACCTGGTTGGCAACCGTGAAGGAGTTGTACACCTCCTTGAACTTGTTGGCATCCAGGCCCTGAGACGCCGCCCAGGCGAAGATCTCCTCGTCGCGGGCGAGCTTCTGCTTTTCGACATGGATGGCACGGAACACCTTGGCGTGCAGATCGCCCAGCTTGCCCATGCCTTCGAGGGCGAAGTACAGCTTTTGCTGCGGCACAAAGCTGGCGTTGAAGGCCACCGGAATGCGGCGGATGCTCAGGTCCTTGGGGGCCGTCTTGATCCAGGCCTCCAGTGCAGGCTCGAAGCTGTTGCAATGCGGGCAGCTGTACCAGAAGAACTCGACCACATCGATCTTGCCAGCCGGCGCATCGGGCGTGAGGGGCTTGGCCAGGCGCTGGTAGTCCTTGCCTTCCTTGAACTGGCGTACCTGTGCAAAGGCAGGCGTGGCCAGCGGCAGGCCCAAAGCGGTGGCTGCAACAGCAGCGGCAGACGCGGAAAACTCACGGCGTTTCATGACAGGGGACACTCCTTGTGATCGGTCAGGCAATGGAGCCCGGACTGGCAAAAAAGTTCGGAACGGACTCAGCGCTGCACACGGACCAGGTTGCTGTCCACCCCGGCGTCGGCGAGCTTTTCCTTGAGCTGCTCGGCATCGTCGCGCTTGGCAAACGGGCCCACACGCACGCGAAACACGGGGCGGCCGTTCTGTTCGAGCTCGCTCACACGCGCCTCCCAGCCCATCATGGCCAGCTTGGCACGCTGCGCGTCAGCATCGGCCTGGGTGCGGAAGGCACCGGCCTGGACGAAGTACTCGAATGGCTCGACCGTGCCCGCCGCTGCGGCCTTGGCGTTGGCCAGGTCGCCCAGCGGATCGGCGCTCTTGCCGTCGAGCTTGGTCTCTGCCTTGCTGGCAGCAGGCTTGGGGGCAGATGCTGGGGCCGCACTGGCTGCCGCATCGGTGGCGGAGGCCGGAACCGCTGGCGTGACCGGGCGGGCCGGGTTCTTGCCGTACAGCGGAGCGTTCGGATCCCAGTTGCGGTTCTTTGCGGCCTCGGCCGCATCCTGGTCGGGCGTACGCGAACCGCCCTTGTTCAGAAAGGGCACAGGCACTTTGGTGACGTAAACGGCCACGGCCAGGGCAGCACCCAGGCCGACGATGACGCCCAGGATGAAGCCAAGGATGGCGCCGCCGCGCTGACGAAGTTTCATGGTGGTGCTGATTGCTGCTTACATGCGCACCGGGGCCGACACCCCTAGCACGGCGAGGCCATTGTGCAATACCTGGGCCGTGGCGGCGACCAGGGCCAGGCGCGCCAGGCGCACGCGCTCGTCGTCCACCAGAATGCGCTCGGCGTCGTAGTAGCTGTGGTAGGCCGAGGCCAGGTCGCGCAGGTAGAACGTGACGTCGTGTGGCGCGGCACTTTCGCAGGCGGCGGTGAGCATGTCGGGGTACTTGGCCAGCAGCAGCATCAGCGCCTGGGCCTGAGGGCCTTCGAGCGCTGACAGGTCCACGTCCTGCAAGGCAGCCACGTCGCTGCCGCCAGATTCTTGCCACGAACGCAGCACCGAGCAGATGCGGGCGTGTGCATACTGCACGTAGTACACCGGGTTGTCGTTGTTCTGGGCCACGGCCAGGTCCACGTCGAAGGTGTACTCGGTATCGGGCTTGCGGGAGAGCAGGAAAAAGCGCACCGCATCCTTGCTGGTCCACTCGATCAGATCGCGCAGCGTCACATAGCTGCCCGCGCGCTTGCTGATCTTCACCTCCTCCCCGTTGCGCACCACACGCACCATGGTGTGCAGCACGTAGTCGGGGTAGCCCTGCGGAATGCCCATATCGGCCGCCTGCAGGCCGGCGCGCACGCGGGCAATGGTGCCGTGGTGGTCCATGCCCTGGATGTTGACCACCTTGGCAAAGCCGCGCTCCCACTTGGTGATGTGGTAGGCCACGTCGGGCACGAAGTAGGTGTAGGTGCCGTCGGACTTGCGCATCACGCGGTCCTTGTCGTCACCATACTCGGTGCTCTTGAGCCAGAGCGCGCCGTCCCGCTCGTAGGTCTTGCCGTTGGCGATCAGCCTGTTCACGACAGCGTCTACACGGCCGCTGGTGTACAGGCTGGATTCGAGGTAGTACTGGTCAAAGCGCAGGTTGAAGGCCTGCAAGTCTTTGTCTTGCTCGTTGCGCAGGTAGGCCACCGCAAACTGGCGAATGTTGTCGTAATCGTCCACATCGCCATTGGCCGTGAAAGTACGGTCGTCGGCTTGGACGGTGGCCTTGGCCAGGAAGGCGTCGGCGATGTCCTGGATGTAGTCGCCGTTGTAGAACCCCTTGCTGGCCGGGTTGTCCGGGTCGGTGGGCCAGCAGTCGTCGCCCGGCTTGAAGCCCTTGGCGCGCAGCTGCGTGCTTTTGGTGAGCGTGTCGATCTGCACGCCCGCATCGTTGTAATAGAACTCGCGGTGCACCTGCCAGCCCTGGGTGGCGAACAGGTTGCAGATGGCATCGCCCAGCGCGGCCTGGCGGCCGTGGCCCACGTGCAGCGGGCCGGTGGGGTTGGCCGAGACGAACTCGACCAGCACACGCTCGCCGCGAGCCGGTTGCTGGCCAAAGGCTTTGCCGGCCTGCAGCACTTCACGCACCACCTGCTGCTTGGCCGCGGGCTGCAAGCGAATGTTGAGAAAACCAGGCCCGGCGATCTCCATCGCCTGCACCCAGCGCGCAAAGGCCGGGGTCTGCATCAGCGCGGCCCGCAGCGACTCGGCCAGCGCACGCGGGTTCTGCTTGAGCGCCTTGGCCAGTTGCATGGCGGCGGTGCAGGCCAAATCGCCATGCGCGGCCACCTTGGGCGATTCAAAAGCGGCGCGCCCGGCAGCGCCGGGCGACAATTTTTCCAGCTCGCCTGCAAGGGCGGCGAGCAATTCCTGTTTGACGGAGAGCATCGACGGATTTTACGGGGCCACGGCCGCGGGGCCGCGCCTTACCTACCAGCCGCGCGCCCAGAACACCGCGATGACAGCCACCACCGGCAGCAGGTGCGACTGCACCATGACCGCGCGGCGCACCTTGGCCACCTGCTCGGGCGCGGGCAGACTGCCGCCTGCGCGCAGCGCCTTGCGCCAGCGGCGGAACACCAGCGTGGGCCAGATGGACAGCAGCGCCATGGCCACGAACAGCGTCATCTTGAGGTGAAACAGCGGCTGCGACACATACCAGCCTGGCCCCTTGACGCCCCAGTACAGCCGCGCAAGACCGCTGAGCATCACCAGCACCGCCGCCACGCCGTAGAGGATGTCGAGCCGCGCCAGGCGCTCGACCACGGCGGCGTTCATCCATTCGCTGCGGCACAGCGCCGCCTGGCTGGTGAGGAACACCACCAACGTGAGGATGGCCAATAGATGCAACGCGGCGAGGATGGCTTCGAGGGTCACGGGTTCTCCTTGTGGGGGCCCGATTGCCAGAAACCGGGCTGGCTGTAATTGTGCTTGAGGAAGTCGATCCACAGCCGCACGCGCAAAGGCAGGTGCTTGCGCTGCGGAAACACGGCGTAGATGCCGTTGGGCGGGGCGGCAAAGTCGCCCAGCACCTCCACCAGCCGCCCGGCCGCGATGTCGGCTTCGACCTCCCACGTGCTGCGCCAGGCGATGCCCCAGCCGCCCAGGCACCAGTCGTAGAGCACCTGGCCGTCCGAGCAGTCGAGCGGGCCGCCAGGCTTGAAGTGCACGACCTCGAACCCGCCGCCCGCCACCGGCATGCGAAACGCCCAACCACGCGTCTGCGAGGCCTCGCTCGACAGCGTCAGACAGTCGTGCCCGGCCAGCTCGCCCGGGTGGCGCGGTGTGCCGCGGCGGCGCAGATAGTCGGGCGTGGCCACGCACAGGCGGCGGTTGTCGGCAACGCGCACGCTCACCAGCGACGAGTCGGGCAGGTCGCCCACGCGCACGGCGCAGTCAAAGCCCTCGCCGGCCAGATCGACCACGCGGTCGCTGAGGTTGAGCGAAATCGTCACATCGGGGTGCGCACTGCGAAAGCGCGGCACCAGCGGGGCCACGTGCCGCCGCCCGAAGCCCGCAGGCGCGGTGATGCGCAGGTGCCCCGTGGCCTTGACACCTCCTTCGGACACACTCGCCTCGGCATTGGCCACGTCGGCCAGCAGGCGCTGGCAGTCTTCCAGGAACGCGCTGCCCTCGTGCGTGAGCGTGATGCGCCGCGTGGTGCGCACCAGCAACTTCACGCCCAGGTGCTCCTCCAGCGCATCGAGCCGCCGGCCCATGATGGCGGGTGCCACCCCCTCGGCCTTGGCTGCGGCGGTGAGGCTGCCGCGCGTGGCCACCGACACAAACGACTCGAAGGCCTTGAGTTTGTCCATGCCCTGATTATGCGGACGCGGCACAGTCACCCGGCCCCGCGTCACCTGCGCCGGGGCGCAGGCCGCCGCCCGGCCATCAACCGGCCATCAACCGGCCACCAGTGGCCTGCGCCGACGGCCTTCGCGAATACATACCAAAGAGCCTGCTCGTGCTTATAAATCAAGCACGAGCAGCTATCAAATGAATAGCAAACGAATAGCGATTGTGCGCTCACGCTTGCGCAGCGCGGATGCGTGCCATGCCCCTCCAGCGCCCCGTCCGCGCGCCGGCGATCTTTGCGTAAAAGTCACGGGTTTCGCGCATTGGGCGGTATTTATGGCTGCAAAAATTTGCAATACAGTGGCTGCCAGCGCCCCCGCGGCACGCCCGCCCGGCCCTACCGGGCGGCGCCCGCGGGTCTTGTTCACCTTTCGGGCCTGCGCCCGCTTTCCTTTGCACACTGCCATGACCGCACGCATCACCGTCCACGGCCTTCAGGTGGCCACCTCGCTCTACCGCTTTGTTGAAGACCGCGTGTTGCCGGGCACCGGGGTGGCGAGCGAGACCTTCTGGAAGGGCTTTGACGCCATCGTCTCCGACCTGGCCCCGCGCAACATCGCCCTGCTGGCCGAACGCGACCGCCTGCAGTCCGAGCTGGACACCTGGCACAAGGCCAACCCCGGCCCGATCCAGAACATGGTGGCCTATCGCAGCTTCCTCGAAAAAATAGGCTACCTCGTGCCCCAGCCGGCCGACGTGAAGGTCACCACGGCCAACGTAGACGACGAGTTGGCCAACCAGGCTGGCCCACAGTTGGTGGTGCCCATCCTGAACGCGCGCTATGCACTCAATGCCGCCAATGCACGCTGGGGCTCTTTGTACGACGCGCTGTACGGCACCGACGTGATTCCCGAAACCGATGGTGCCGACAAGGGCAAGGGCTATAACCCGGTGCGCGGCGCCAAGGTGATCGCCTTTGCCCGCCAGGTGCTGGACGAGCACGCGCCGCTGGCCAGTGGCTCGCACAAGGACGCCACCGGCTACCGCGTGGAAGGTGGCCAGCTGGTGGTGGCCCTGCAAGGCGGCGCCACCACGGGCCTGAAGGAGCCGGCCCAGTTCAAGGGCTACCAGGGCGATGCGGCCGCGCCGTCGTCGGTGCTGCTGCAGCACCACGGCCTGCACATCGACATCCAGATCAACCGCGCCACACCCATCGGCCAAAGCGACGCGGCGGGCGTGAGCGATGTGGTGCTGGAGGCTGCGCTGTCGACCATTCTCGACCTCGAGGACTCGGTTGCCGCCGTGGACGCTGAAGACAAGGTGCTGGGCTACAGCAACTGGCTGGGCATCCTCCAGGGTACGCTGGTCGAGACCTTTGAGAAGGGCGGCAAGCAGCTCACCCGCGGCCTCAACCCCGACCGCGTCTACACCGCCCCGAACGGTGGCGAGTTGCGCCTGCACGGCCGCTCGCTGATGTTCTTGCGCAATGTGGGCCACCTGATGACCAACCCGGCCATCCTCTGGACCGACGCGCAGGGCCAGGTGCGCGAGATTCCGGAAGGCATCATGGACGCGGTGATCACCACGGCGATTGCCCTGCACGACCTGCAAGGCCACGGCGCCAACGGCATTCGCAACAGCCGCAAGGGCAGCGTCTACATCGTCAAACCCAAGATGCACGGCCCAGCCGAAGTGGGCTTTGCCGCCGAGCTGTTCAGCCGCGTCGAAAAGCTGCTGGGCCTGCCCGACAACACCGTGAAGTTGGGCATCATGGACGAGGAGCGCCGCACGTCCGTCAACCTCAAGGCCTGTATTGCCGCCGCATCAAGCCGTGTGGCGTTCATCAACACCGGCTTCCTCGACCGCACGGGTGACGAAATTCACACCGCCATGCTGGCTGGCCCGATGATCCGCAAGGGCGACATGAAGACCAGCGCCTGGATCCAGTCATACGAGCGCAACAACGTACTCGTGGGCCTGTCGTGCGGTTTGCGCGGCAAGGCGCAGATCGGCAAGGGCATGTGGGCCATGCCCGACCTGATGGCCGAAATGCTCAAGCAGAAGATTGCCCACCCCAAGGCCGGTGCCAACACCGCCTGGGTGCCCAGCCCCACGGGCGCCACGCTGCACGCGCTGCATTACCACCAGGTAAACGTGCAGGCGATCCAGATCGAGCTGGAGAAGATCGACGCCAACGCCGAACGCGACAACCTGCTGACCGGCCTGCTGACCATCCCCGTCACCGCCCACCCCAACTGGACCGACGCCGAGAAGCAGCAGGAGCTGGACAACAACGCCCAGGGCATCCTGGGCTACGTGGTGCGCTGGGTGGACCAGGGCGTGGGATGCTCCAAGGTGCCCGACATCAACGACGTGGGTCTGATGGAAGACCGCGCCACGCTGCGCATCAGCAGCCAGCACATGGCCAACTGGCTGCACCACGGCGTGGTCACCGAAGCCCAGGTGCGCGAAACCTTCGAGCGCATGGCCGCCAAGGTGGACCAGCAGAATGCGGGCGACGCGCTGTACCAGCCCATGGCCGGCCGCTTTGCCAGCAGCATGGCCTATCAGGCCGCCTGCGATCTGGTGTTCAAGGGCAAAGAGCAGCCCAGCGGCTACACCGAGCCGCTGCTGCACGCCTGGCGTCTGAAGGTCAAGGCGGCGGCCGCGACCTGAGGCTGTGCCCGCCGGCGGCCCGCATGGGGCGCCCCACACGTCAAAAAGGCCCCGCATGGGGCCTTTTTGCATCGCGCGTTCTGTACGCAGCACACAGCACACAATACTGCGACGCGCCCGTACTGCGCGCTTTGCAAGGCTGCTGCGCAAGGCTTTGTGCCACCATCGGCGCATGCATACGCCCCACGACCTGTCACCGACCTCTGCGCGCATCGCCCCAACCGACCGCTGCCCGCTGTGCGGCGGCCCCAATGGCTGCGCGATGGCGGCCGGGCTGCCGCCTGAGCGTTGCTGGTGCATGCAGGCGCCGCTGGATCCGGCCGCACTGGCGCGAATCCCGGCCACAGACCGCGGCCTGCGCTGCGTATGCGCCGCCTGCGGGCAAGCACGCCCTGCCGCAGCAGCCTGAGCGCAGGCGACCCCTCAGAGTCCTCACGAAAGGCTTCGCTGACACGGCGTGTGCGATACGTCGATATGATTGCCGACTCCTTTTTTGTTGGCACTCCAGGAGATCCCATGCCCACCTACCATGTCGAAATGCTCGAAGGTCGCACGCTGGAGCAAAAGAAGAAACTCGTCGAAGAAATCACCCGCGTGTCCGTCGAGGTGCTGGGTGGCTCGCCCGATGCAGTGGACGTCCTGATCACCGACGTGAAGCGCGAGAACTGGGCCACGGGCGGCAAGCTCTGGTCGGAGCGCAGTTGATCAGCCTGCGGTGACCCATCCACCAGGCTCCGCCGCCGCGCTGCGGGCGCAGCACGGCGAGCGCTACCGCTGGTTCTTGCTGCTGGCGGTGATGGTCGGAACGATGGCCTCGATCATGTCGTCGACCATCGTGAACGTCGCCATTCCCGACATGAGCCACCACTTCACCCTGGGGCAAGAGCGCGCGCAGTGGGTCACCTCCGGCTTCATGCTGGCCACCACGGTGGCCATGCTGACCACGCCCTGGCTGCTGTCGCGCTTTGGCTACCGCAGCACCTACACCGGTGCCATGCTGGCGCTGCTGGCTGGCGGCATCGGCGGCGGCCTGGCCGATTCATTCGCGGGCGTGCTGGCGGCGCGTGTGGTCGAAGGTCTTGCCGCCGGCGTGGTCCAGCCGATTCCGGCCGTGATCATCCTCTACACCTTCCAGCCCCACGAACAAGGGCGCGCGAGCGGCATTTTCGGCATGGGTGCCGTGCTAGCACCAGCGCTGGGACCCAGCATCGGCGGCCTGCTGGTGGACTGGTTTGGCTGGCGCTCGATTTTCTTCATGGTCGCTCCGTTCTGCCTGGCGTCGCTGTGGCTGGCGCAGCGGTATGTGCCGGTGACAGCCCCGGGCGGCACCGCTCGCGGCAGCCAAGGTGCGGCACTGGACTGGCTCGGCCTGGCCCTTGGCACTGCGGGCACCTTGTGCCTGCTCAACGCACTGGTTGCGCTGCACGCAGGGCCCGTGGCCAGGGGCGTGGGCCTGCTGGCGGTCGCGCTGGTCTGCGCCATGGCGTTCGTAGCCTGGCAGCGCCAACGTCAACGCACAGGCCGCACGCCGCTGATGGATCTGCGACTGTTCGAGATGCGTGCATTCGCCATGGGCAGCGTGGTAGCCTTCATCTATGGCACGGCGCTGTTCGGCTCCACCTACCTGGTGCCCGTGTTTTTGCAGATGGGACTGCAGCTCTCGGCATCGCACGTGGGGACCATCATGCTGCCTGCGGGCATCGTGCTGGCGCTCACCATTCCGCTCGCAGGGCGGCTGGCAGACCGGCAGCCTACCCACCGGCTGGTGATGACGGGGCTCGCGCTGCTGGCGCTGTCATTCGGGCTCATGCTCACGCTGCGGCCGTCGTCGCCGTTGGTATGGCTGGTGCTGTTCACCAGTATCGGCCGCATCGGGCTGGGCTTCATCCTCCCATCGCTCAACCTGGGTGCCCTGCGGCCGCTGGAGCGCAGCCTGGTGTCCCAAGGCTCCAGCGCGATCAACTTCATCCGCATGCTCGGCGGTGCCGCAGGCGTGAGCCTGTGCGGTGTGGTGCTCGAATGGCGGCTGTCGGCACACGGCACAGCGCTGGCCGCGGCCACAGGCCAGAACGACACCGCGCGCCTTGCGGCGTTTGGCGAGACATTTGCGATGCTCACAGCGCTGTGCCTGCTGGCCCTGCTGGCAGCACGCCAACTGCGCCCGACGCCACCGTCTGCCGATCAGGCGCCTTGACCCCAGGAGACTGTCGGACTTGGGACATCGAAAGCGAAAATGAGAGCCCCAGCGAGGACGGTTTTCGCCGCATTTGCAGCCCCATAGCGGGGCCGATTGTTCACACTGAAAAGTTCTGATGTCCGTTGAAGTTGCGCCTTGTGGGCACACTCCGTGCCGAGCGAGCGCTGGGACGACATAGAACCAGAGTGCATGGGGCGCATGCCTGCGGTCTCTGCCCCGCGGCCTGAAAGCCCTACGAGACAAGCATGGCCCCATGGAATCGCCCCATCCACCGTCCACGACATCGCGCATCCGACGTCTGCGATGGGCCCCTTGCCAGATCGAGGGCTTGTGCTTTTGTAGACTGGATAGGTTGCTACTTTTTATATAGCAAGACGGCATAAAACGCCTGTGCCGCCGCGCATTCCAACAAGTGGCCACAACGGGCTTTGGCGCGACCTGCCGCAGGCCGCATGGACAATGTCGAGGCAAGCGCTTGCCCATCACAAGCGCCATTAGGAGACACCGCATGTGCCAGCTGCTGGGCATGAACTGCAACACACCGACCGACATCCGCTTCAGCTTCAGCGGCTTTGCGCAACGCGCAGGGCGCACGGGCGACCACACGGACGGCTGGGGGATTGCGTTCTTCGAAGGGCTGGGCGTGCGCCATTTCGTAGACCACGGCCGCGCCGTGGACTCACCGATTGCCGATCTGATTCGGGAGTACCCGATCCGCAGCGAGAACGTGATCGCGCACATCCGCAAGGCCACACAAGGCACGGTACAACTCGCCAACTGCCATCCGTTCGTGCGGGAACTGTGGGGCCGCTACTGGGTGTTTGCACACAACGGAGATCTCAAGGACTTTCGCCCACGCTTGCATGCGCATTACCGCCCCGTTGGCCAGACCGACAGCGAGCACGCGTTCTGCTGGATCCTGCAGGAGTTGTGGAAATCACACGCGGGCGTACCAGACCAGCAAGAACTCACACACACCCTGCGCGAACTGACGCAGCGGATCGCCCCCCACGGCACGTTCAACTTTCTGCTGTCCAACGGCGACACGCTATGGGCCCACGCAAGCACGGCACTGCACTACATCGAGCGTCGCCATCCGTTTGGCAAAGCCCATCTGTCAGACGACGACATGAGCGTGGACTTTGCTCAACAGACCGCCGCGGATGACCAGGTGGCGGTGGTCGTCACAGCGCCTCTGACGACCAATGAACCGTGGCAAGCGCTGGCGCCTGGCGAACTGGCTGTGTTTTCGCAAGGGACGCGGCAGCGTGCCTAACAGGGTTGCTGCATCCGGCGTGCCAAGGCCGCGCCCCGCACAGATAGAAAAGATGAGCCGACTCGGTCTAGCGACCGGCAGCAGAGGTCCGCAGGACAGGAGTGAAACGCCGCAGAAGGCGAGGATCGGCCCGAAGGTACGCACAGACAGCGTCGGTACCACGGTGGTGAGTGTCGCGGCCTATCGGTCCGGACCCCAACCTGCTATCAGCAGCGCTGCGACGTCTGCGAGCCCCAACGCCAGCAGTCCCGGACGGCCGCATCCACGCTGGGATACTTGGCCGCGTTGAAGGTGCCTGAGGCGATGGACTTCTGTCCAGTGTTCGTCAATGTGAAGTTACCGCATTTGTCAGAGGCCGCAGCACCGGCACGCGTTGCGGTCAGGGTGTACGTGTTGCGCGCGGCGTTCACCGAGAGGTTGTATGCAACAGCGCCCTCACCAGCGCGCGGCGAAGTCCGAAAGGGCTGGCTCGCAAAAACGGCGCTCACCGCGGTGCCACTGGCTGTCTGGTCGTAGCGATAGCTCTCGCTGTAGAGACGCTCCATCCATTGCTGCGCGGCCAACAACTGGGTCTGGGCATCCGCGCGACGCCCGCGGGCCACGTATTCCGAGTAGTTCGGAATCGCAATGCTCGCAAGGATCGCAACGATGGCGACCGCAATCATCACCTCAATGAGCGTAAAACCCAGC
>JBKBUN010000287.1:0-532 GCA_046289925.1 Burkholderiaceae bacterium
CCCCAGCTGAACATTTCGATCAACGGCGGGATCGCCGATCTGGATCAGGCCGAGGCCCTGCTGGACGACACCGACGGGGTGCGGCTGGACGGGGTCATGCTGGGCCGGGCCGCCTATCATGAGCCGGCCCTCCTGGGTCAGGCGGATCGGCGCCTGTTCGGGGCCGAGACGATCGACGTCGACGCCTTTACGGCGCTGGACCGTTATCGCCCCTATATGGCGGCCCGGCTGGCGGAGGGGGTGCGGCTGGCGGCCATGACGCGCCACATGCTGGGGCTGATGCACGGACGGCCGGGCGCGCGGGCCTTCCGCCGCATCCTGACGGTCGAAACCATCCGGCCGGGCGCTGGGCTGGAGGTTCTGGACCGCGCCGCCGAGGCGGTGCGCGAGGCCGAGGCGCGGCGCGACGCGGCGGCCTGACGCCCAGCCGGGACGGGAACCGTCCGGGTCGCCGCGCCTTTCAGCGTCGAACCCTTTTCGCGACCGGAGTCCGCCATGAAGCTCATCGCCCTCGCCGCCGCCGCGGCCGCCA
>JBKBUN010000288.1:0-530 GCA_046289925.1 Burkholderiaceae bacterium
GGCCTTCACGGGTCTGATGGCCTCCAGCCGTCCCAGGCCTTACAGCAGCAGGTCGATGCGGCCGGCGATGACGTGCAGGCCGTTGACCACGTCGCACGGGATCTTCAGGTTCAGGCGGTTCACGTCCTGGCTGTCGCGCTCGGCCAGCAGGCCGTCCTTGTTGGCCTCTACCGCTTCCACGATTTCCAGCTCTTCCAGCTTCACCAGTACGTCCAGCGCCTCGCTGCGCACTTTGTCCGGCGTGCGTTCGGACAGCTTTTCACGCGGAAAGCGCAGCGAAATGCGCTCGCGCACGGCCTTGCGCACGTAATCCAGCGTGCGGATGGTGGTGACATCCAATAGCGACACGTCGGCCACGCCTTGCGGGTCTTTGGTGTAGGTGGTGATGGCGCGCACGATCCGCACCTTGTCACCAGGGCCGACTTCCAGCGGCGTCAGGCCGTTGGCCAGCGCGTTTTCCTGCTCGGTACGCATCGGCTGTGCGGTAATGCTGGTGACGTCCAGGCCGGCCAGCGGCAAGGTATTAAGTG
>JBKBUN010000289.1:0-529 GCA_046289925.1 Burkholderiaceae bacterium
CAGGATGTTGGTCTGGAAGGCAATGCCGTCGATCACGCTGATGATGTCGGCGATCTTGCGCGAACTGTCGTGAATGTCGCGCATCGTGCTGACGACCTGGCCCACCACCTCGCCCGCATCGGTCGCAATCTGACTGGCTGCTTCGGCCAACTGGTTGGCTTGGCGGGCGTTGTCGGCGTTCTGGCGCACGGTTTCATTGAGCTGCACGGCGGTGCTGGCGGTTTGCTGCAGGCTTCCTGCTGTGCGTTCGGTGCGCACTGACAGGTCCTGGTTGCCAGCGGCCACCTCGCTGCTGGCCACCTCCACGCTTTCGCTCACCTCGCGCACCCGTCCGATCAGGGTGGCCAGGTTGTCGCGCATGCGTGCCATGTCGGCCAGCAGGGCGGCCACCTCGTCACCCCGGGGGTCGTGGGGCACCGGCTCCATCCGGCCATCCGCAATCGCGCTGGAGACGCGCTGCGCATAGCGCAGGCCGCCCACCAGGCGGCGCAGGCCGCGCTTGGCCAGCCAAGTGGCGGGCGCCAAGGCC
>JBKBUN010000290.1:0-529 GCA_046289925.1 Burkholderiaceae bacterium
GCCTCCTTACCCCCGATCCGGGCGGAGAAGTCCAGCCTCTCCCCTTCCAGGCGTACCTCCTTCCTCAAATCCGCAAGGGAGCCGAAAACCCCCTCCTTCAAAAGGAGCTCCAGGAGGCGGTTGGCCAAGGAGGCATCCACCCCCACCAGCACACCCCGGCTTTCCAAAAGAAGAAGCCGCCCCACCGTCTTGGGGGTGACCCTGGGATGGTAAAAGCAAGGGCTTCCGGGTAGGAGGAGCTCCGCCATCCGCCCGGAGTTGGGAAGGTGCAAAGGACCCACATCCGACGCCACCAGGAAGCGGTTTTTCCGTTCCAGAAAGCGGCAGGGCTTTAGGGGAGGCAAGGGCAAGGCCAGCATGACCAAAACTTTAGCCCGGTCCAAGACCGGGCCCTTTGGCGGAGAGGGCGGGATTCGAACCCGCGGTACCGGTTGTCCCGGTACAACACCTTAGCAGGGGGCCGCCTTCGACCACTCGGCCACCTCTCCAAGCCTTTTGGCGGAGGGTGAGGGATTCGAACCCCCGGTGG
>JBKBUN010000291.1:0-527 GCA_046289925.1 Burkholderiaceae bacterium
TCGCCGTCCTGGATCAGGGCGGCCATCAGCGTGCCCAGGCATTCCCCAGCGTTTCCGGCCCAAAGGCGATGGGGCGCGATCAGCGACTCCAGCGCCTCGACCAGGGCCTGGGCCGCGCGGGCGGGGGCGGCGAGGCCGTCGCCATAGGGCGCGGCGGCGTGGTCCACCGCGGCCATGACGCGCTCGGCCAGGGCCAGGGCGTCCGGCGCGTCGCGGAGGCGGGCGCGAAGGACGTCGGCCGAGCCGGGCGCGGCGCCGCGCAGGCCCTTGCGCTCGAGCAGAACGGCGGCCGGGGCTTCGTCCTCGCCCAGCACCAGCGGGTGCTTGGCGAAGGCCAGCAGGCGGACCGGATTGAGCGGTTCCTCGACCAGCCGCGCCAGGTGCAGGGCCAGGATCGCCGACCCGGCGGCGGCCAGCGGCGCGCCGGCCGAGCTGTCGGGAACCACGCCCCACCGCTGCAGGCGGGTCATGACCCGGCGCGCCAGGGTCTGGTCCGGCGTCACCAGGGCGGCGGTGCGGGCGGGATC
>JBKBUN010000292.1:0-525 GCA_046289925.1 Burkholderiaceae bacterium
GACCTCGCCCGTCCGCATCGCCGCCTCGATCAGGCGTTCGGCGTTCTTGGTCGCTCCGACGACCACGATATTGGGCGTCAGGTGACCCTGGGCGCGACCGCGGGCGATCAGCGTCCACCAGACGCCATGCGCGCCGGCCAACACGCCGGTGGCCGCAAGCAGAGTCCAGACCACAGGGGCTTCTGAGGACGCCGACGCGAGGCTCGCGCCGGTGGCGATCAGAAAGCCGACGCCCAGGGGCAGTCCCACTCGGGCCATGTGCGCGCCCAGCGCCTGTTTGCGGGGAAAGGCGTAGGCGCCGGCGAGCCGCAGGCCGATCAGCGCAGCGATGGCCCAGACGCCGGCCACCATTGGAGCGCCCAGCGCCGTGACCAAGACCGCGACGCCGACGCCGATGAGAATGTCGAGGCAGCGGAAGGCGCGCGCCAGCAGTCGCGTCTCCAGGCGCGCGCGCGAGGGCACCAGCTGTCCTGGCCGGAACGGGCCTCGCCTGGCCGCACCCGACGAGTCCTCGCCGCCGGAACG
>JBKBUN010000293.1:0-519 GCA_046289925.1 Burkholderiaceae bacterium
CGGTGCGCCGCCTGTTCATAGCTGACCCCGAACCGGGCCTGGAGCCGCGCCAGGTCATAGCCGGTCTCCTCGGCCGTCCGCTGGAAGGCGGCGTAGGGCATCAGGATCGCGGCGGCCAGGGTGTTGGTCAGGGCCACCTTCAGCAGGGAGCGCGTCGGTCCGTCCGGGGCGTTCGCCGCCTGGACCATGTCGTGAAGCGCCTGTCCGTGCTCGGCCAGGGCCAGCTGATAGGCGATGGCGAAGGCGCGAGACGACGGGCCCAGGGTCTCGGACAGCAGCAGACGGCGGCGGTGCAGATCATAGCGCCGGGTCCATTCCACCATGACCTCGGCCGGCAGGGTGCGGACCCCCAGGTCGTGTTTGGCCGCCAGCCGCTGGCGGGCGGCGGGTTCGAAACCGTCGGCATGGGCCGGCGCCTCGGCCGCCAGGACCTCGGCCAGGGCCTCGCCCATCTGATCCAGTTCGGGGAAGTGGTTGCCGCGCGCCTGGATGTATTCGCGCACCCATTCGGCTGGACTG
>JBKBUN010000294.1:0-518 GCA_046289925.1 Burkholderiaceae bacterium
ATCAAGTCAACGCATTCGGCACACTGCATCGCAACCCACTCTTTGGGGAGCCTGGGGAGCCGCCGTTTCGCGGCGCAATCTATTGCCGGATAGCCGAGAGGCCAGTCAGGTACGAGGTAAGTGCCTGGCATCGGACATCGAACGATCATCTCGACTACTGCTTGCGAATCGGCGAGGGCCTACCGGGCGTCATGTGCAGATGGTGGGACGCTGACCACCAGCGCGATTTCGACATGGAAGGCACCGTCGGATTCGACCAAGAATACATCCTCGAAGCATGGTTTGTCGATCCGGAGCGTACGATCATATTGATCCAGATCTACTCGATAGAAGCCAAGAACAAGCGCGCCGATCCGGCCAACGGTGACATTGCAAACGGCACACGGGTGCAGCAATTTATCTAGCAACCGCAGGGCTCTCGTCGATGACGAGAGCCCTTTTTCGGCTCTTCGTCATTTCGTGTGGAACCCAACAGTCACAATGACTCCTGGTCGTCGAGCCCGGTGGGCATGTGTGCA
>JBKBUN010000295.1:0-518 GCA_046289925.1 Burkholderiaceae bacterium
ATCCTGACCTGCGGGCGGGATTTGTTCGGCATGATCGAGTCCTTCCCCCTCAAGCGGGCGATCCCCATGATCTTTCGCGGCAGCGGGGACTGCACGGCCATCGACTGGACCTGTTTGGGTCTGACGATCGCGAACTGGTCGTTTTTGAACTTCTTGGCGATGGCCGCAGCCCTGCTGGGGTGGCTGCGGTGCAGCCGCCGCCGCTGACGCGATGGAGCGGGTGGGGGCGCTGGTCGTCGGGGCGGGGGTGATCGGCCTGGCGGTCGCCCGCGCGCTGGCCCGTGCGGGGCGCGATGTGGTCGTGCTGGAGCGCGAAACGGCCATCGGCACCGGCGCGAGCGCCCGCAACAGCGAGGTCATCCACGCCGGGCTGTACTACGCGCCTGGATCGCTCAAGGCGCAGTTGTGCGTGCGTGGCAAGGCGCTGTTGTACGACTACGTGGCCGAGCGGCACATCGGCCATCGCTCCTGCGGCAAGCTGATCGTCGCGACCGAACCCGAGCAAACGGATGCGCTCG
>JBKBUN010000296.1:0-514 GCA_046289925.1 Burkholderiaceae bacterium
CTCGGCCTCCAGCTCCGGCGCCGCCAGGGCCAGGCCCGAAGGCGCGGCCACGGTGACGTGGGTCAGGCGCAAATGGGCGCGGAACGGCCAGCCGACGATCCGCTTGTCGGCGTAGCGGACCTCCCACCCCTGCTGGCGCAGCTTCGCCGCCTGGGCCTCCAGCCCCGCGTCGATCCGGCGGGTCAGATAGAACCACCAGCCCGTCCAGGCGGCCAGGGCGATCAGCACCAGGATGAAGGGGCCGTAAAGGCCGGCGCGGCTGTGTCGCGGGGTCGAAGGCTGGGTCATGCAAACTCCGGTTTGAGGCCGCTATAGCCCAACCGACCCCGGCCGCATAAGGCGTCAGGCCGTCAGATCGACCAGACGCGCGGCCGCCGCCCGCACCGCCTCGTCCGGCGCCAGGCCCAGCAGCAGCCCCCTTTGGCCGCCGTTGATCAGGATCTGGTCGAACAGCGCCGCCGTCTCGTCGAACAGGGTCGGAACGGCCTTGCGCTGACCGAAGGGACTGACCCCT
>JBKBUN010000028.1:0-23880 GCA_046289925.1 Burkholderiaceae bacterium
CACCTGCCGGCCAGTCCGTTCGCGCCGGCGATGCCCCAGTGACAGTGTTGCTTTCCACACGAAACGACATGGAGCCCATGAAAGCCATCGAGGCCAGCAGCCAGAAAATCGCCGACATCATTCAGGTCATCGACGGCATCGCCTTCCAGACCAACATCCTGGCCCTCAACGCCGCCGTGGAAGCGGCCCGCGCGGGCGAAGCCGGCCGCGGCTTTGCCGTGGTCGCCAGCGAAGTCCGAAACCTCGCGCAGCGCAGCGCCGAATCGGCCAAACAGATCAAAACCCTTATCGAAGAAAGCGTTGGGACAGTCAAAGCCGGCAGCGCCCAGGTTGAAGCCGCGGGGAAAACCATGCACGACATCGTGCAATCCATCCAGCGCGTGGCCGACATGATCGGCGAAGTCACCTCGGCCGCCACCGAACAGAGCGAAGGCATCGGCCAAGTCAACACCGCCGTCTCGCAACTGGACACCATGACGCAGCAAAACGCCGCGCTCGTTGAACAAAGCGCGGCGGCCGCGCAGTCGCTGCGTGAGCAGGCCGAACAACTGCAGCGCATCGTCGCCTTCTTCGACACCGGTGAGGCCTCGAGCATCCTGGCTGCCACCCAAACTCCGCGTGCTGCGCCCCCCGCGCCCAAGCTCGCCACCACCCCGGCCAAGGCCATGCCCGCACCTGCCAAAGCCGCTGCCAGTGCCGTGCACGACGTGCGCAACAACAACCGCATCGCGGTGCGCCCCTGAGGCCCACGTACTCGCCCGCATGCGAGGTGTACCGTGTCCGGGATGCGCGTTGCGCACCGCAGTGCTGAGCACCGCCACGTGCACGAGGTCTTGATTCATCGAGACTTTGCGTCGCAAGCGGTCTACTGCCGTTTCCAGGAGCCTGTCGGACTTGGGGCGTCGAAAGCGAACATGAGCCCCAGCGAGGACCGTTTTCGCCGTGTTTGCAGCCCATTTACAGCCGACGATTCTCAAGTCCGACAGGCTTCTAGGTTGAACCTAGAAACCGCAGTTGACCGCTTGTTCGCACTGAAAAGTTCAGATGTCTGTTGAAGCTGCGCCTTGTGGGCACACTCAGCTTCTGGGTGAAAGCGCTATGCGCCCGCCAGCACCATGCTTGGCGCGCCATGCGGCGTTGTGCCTCCTTGCGCACAGGAGTGCGCCGCGTCGTCTCGCCTTGCCTGGCGCGCCGATCACGGCACTGGCGGGCGCATCCCACTGCGGTTTCTAGGTTTAAGCTGCGCACATGCGGGTTTTCAACTGCAGCCACTGCGGCCATCTGGTGTTCTTTGACAGCGTGCAATGCCTGCACTGCCACAGCACGCTTGCGTTCGACCCTTACACCCTGTCCATGCGCGCGCTGGAGCCGGCCGGCCCTGAGTGCGCAGCAGGCGTGCTGCGCGCCCGGGGGTCTGCAAACACACACGCGCTGCCTGCAACGCCCGGCCCGGTGCGGTACTACCGGCTGTGCCGCAACCACACGCTCTACCAGGCCTGCAACTTTGCGGTGGACGCCAACGACTCCAACCCCTGGTGCGCGTCATGCCGCCAGACGCGCACCCTGCCCAATCTGGCCGATCCGGCCCACCTACAGCGCTGGCGCAAGATCGAGGCGGCCAAGCGCCATTTGTTTTACACACTGGCACGGCTGGGCCTGGAGCATCCGGACGCCGCGCGGCGCCCGCGCTTCGAGTTTCTGGCCGATCAGCCGGGCAAGCCTGCGGTGCTCACCGGCCACCTCAACGGCATGATCACGCTCAATGTGGCCGAAGCCGACGACGACGAACGCGCACGGCGCCGGGTGGCCATGGGAGAGCCCTATCGCACGCTGATAGGCCACCTGCGGCACGAGTCTGGTCACTTCTTCTGGGACAGTCTGGCGCGCGACGGCGGGTCTGTGGAGGCATTCCGGCAACTCTTTGGCGATGAGCGCTCCGACTATGCGGCCGCGCTGCAGGCGTACTACGCGCGTGGCGGACCGCCTGCCGGGTGGGAGGCGCAGCACGTGAGCGCCTACGCCACCGCACACCCTTGGGAGGACTGGGCCGAGACCTGGGCCCATTACCTGCACCTGATCGACCTGCTCGAAACCGCCGCCAGCTATTCGGCCAGCTTTGCAGTGCCCGACCCGCAGTCGCCCCAGCGCTTTTACGTGCACGATCCGTTTGCTGCGCCCGAACGCCCGTTTGACGCGATGGTGCGCGAATGGGTGCCCCTGACGCTGATGCTCAACAGTCTCAACCGCAGTCTGGGTCAGGACGACGCGTACCCGTTTGCGCTGTCGGCCGGCGCCATGCGCAAGTTGCAATTCGTCCACGATTGGGTTCGCTCCCAGCGCACCGCTGCCGCTTCGTCGCCCACATGACCCATGCCCTGCCCACGCTGATTTTCATTCCTGGCCTGGCGGCCGATGCCCGCATGTGGGCGGCGCAGCGGGTGGCGGTGCCCGCAAAGCTCCGCCCCCGGGTGAGCCTGGCCGCGCAGCAGCCCCAACTGACCACCATCGAGGCCATGGCCGCGGCCGTACTGGCCCAGAACCCTGGGCCTTTGCTGCTGTGTGGTGCGTCCATGGGCGGCATGCTGGCCATGGAGGCCGCGCGCCAGGCTCCAGAACGGGTGGCCGGCCTCGCTCTTTTGGGTACCACGGCACGGCCGGAAACACCCGAGATGCATGCGCTGCGCGAGGCTGCGATTGCACTGTTTGCGCAGGGCAAGTTGCGCGAGGTGATCGAGCCCAACGTGGCGCTGGCCTTCCATCCGCGGCAGGCTGCGCAGGCCGCGCTGGTGCAGGCGTATCTGGACTTTGTGCTCGACGCCGGGGCCGAGGTGCTGATCCGCCAGAACCGGGCGGTCATGGCACGGCCCGACGCGCGCACGCACCTGCCCGCCTTGCGCTGCCCGGTGCTGGTGCTGTGCGGCGACAGCGACGCGCTCACGCCGCCCGAGTGCTCGCAGGAGATTGCGACCCTGGTGCCGCAGGCCGAATGGCACTGCATTGCCGATTGTGGCCACATGCTGACCATGGAAGCGCCCGACACCGTGAACCAGCACCTGCTGCAGTGGCTGCAGCGCCACGGCTGGGCCTGAACAGGCGAGCGTCGGCGCAGTCGCAGAGGCCGCGCCCGACTGCGCTTAGAGCCGCACCGGAATACCTCGCTCGGCCATGCGCTGCTTGGCCTGGCCCACGGTGTATTCGCCGTAGTGGAAGATGCTTGCGGCCAACACCGCGTCGGCCCCGCCCTGCTGCACACCGTCGGCCAAGTGGTCGAGGTTGCCCACGCCGCCTGAGGCGATCACCGGCACGCTCACGGCGTCGCTCACCGCACGCGTCAGCTCCAGATCGAAGCCCGACTTCGTGCCGTCCCGGTCCATGCTGGTGAGCAGGATCTCGCCCGCGCCGCGGCGCGCCATTTCGGTGGCCCAGGCCACGGCATCCAGGCCGGTGTTCTTGCGCCCGCCGTGGCTGTACACATCCCAGCCCGGGCCGACCGGGCGGCCGTCGACGCCCACACGCTGCGCGTCTTCGGCCGTGCGGCGCTTGGCGTCGATCGCCACCACGATGCACTGCGCGCCGTACTTGGCCGAGGCCGCATTGATCACGTCCGGGTTGGCAATCGCAGCCGAATTGAAGCTGGTCTTGTCGGCACCGGCGTTGAGCAGGCGGCGCACGTCTTCTACGGTGCGCACGCCACCGCCCACGGTGAGTGGAATGAACACTTGGCTGGCCACAGCCTCGATGATGGGCAGGATCAGGTCGCGCCCGTCGCTGGTGGCGGTGATGTCCAGAAAGGTCAGTTCGTCCGCCCCCTGCGCGTTGTAGCGTGCGGCGATCTCGACCGGGTCGCCCGCATCGCGCAGTTCGACGAAGTTCACGCCCTTGACCACCCGGCCTCCGGTCACGTCAAGGCAAGGAATGATGCGTTTGGCAAGCATGGAGGACAGGGCAATAAAGAAAAGGAGGAGGGGCCCACCGGCCGAGCACGCGCTAGCGCCGGAAGGCCAACATGCGGCAGCGCTGGCGGGCTGCCGCCCTGCGGGTCAGCCGTTGAGTTCGTCGGCGCGGGCCTGGGCCGCCGCAAAGTCCAGGTCGCCGCTGTAGATGGCGCGGCCGCAGATGACGCCTTCCACGCCTTCGTCTTCCACGGCGCAGAGTTTTTCAATGTCGGCCATGCCCGCCAGGCCACCCGATGCGATCACCGGGATGGTCAGCGCCTGCGCGAGCTTGACGGTGGCCTCGATGTTGATGCCCGACAGCATGCCGTCACGGCCAATGTCGGTGTAGATGATGGACTCGACGCCCCAGTCCTCGAACTTCTTGGCCAGGTCCACCACTTCATGGCCGGTGAGCTTGCTCCAGCCGTCGGTGGCCACTTTGCCGTCTTTGGCATCGAGACCCACGATGATGTGGCCACCGAAGGCCACGCAGGCGTCTTTGAGAAAGCCCGGGTTTTTGACCGCAGCCGTGCCAATGATCACGTAGCGCAGGCCGCCGTCGATGTACTTCTCGATGGTGTCCAGATCGCGGATGCCGCCGCCCAATTGCACGGGCAGGTCGTCGCCGACTTCCTTCAAGATGGCCTTGATGGCGCTGAAGTTCTTGGGCGTGCCCGCAAAGGCCCCGTTCAGGTCCACCAGGTGCAGGCGGCGTGCACCGGCGTCCACCCAACGTCGGGCCATGGCGGCCGGGTCTTCCCCAAAGGTGGTGGATTGGTCCATATCACCTTGCTTGAGGCGTACGCAGTGGCCGTCTTTGAGGTCGATGGCGGGGATGAGCAACATGGTAGTTCGCAGGAACGGACCACGGCTTTGCGCGGCCCGAACGGTTGGTGGAGCTGACGGGAAACGGAGGGTGGGTGGATCAGGGATTCCAGTGCAGGAAGTTGCGGTACAGCGCCAGGCCGTGGTCCGCACTTTTTTCCGGGTGGAACTGGGTGGCGAAAATATTATCGCGTGCGATGGCGGCCGCAAAGGGGCCACCGTAGTCGGTTTCCCCCGCGCAATGGTCCGGATTGTCGGGCGACGCATAGAAGCTGTGCACGAAGTAGTACCAGCTCTGGTCCGGAATGCCCGCCCACAACGGGTGCACCGCGCCGCCGCGCGGCACTTGGCGCACACGGTTCCAGCCCATCTGCGGCACCTTGAAGCGGCTGCCGTCGGCCTGGGTGCGGCCCGCCAACTCAAACTTGCGCACCTGGCCGTGGATCAGTCCCAGGCCGGGGGTGTCGCCTTCGGCGCTGTGGTCCAGCAGCATCTGCATGCCCACGCATACGCCAAACAGCGGTTTCGTGGCTGCCGCCTCCAGCACCGAGGCCTGTAAGCCGGATTCGCGCAACTCGCGCATGCAGTCGGGCATGGCGCCCTGGCCGGGCAGCACCACGCGGGCGGCGGCGCGCACGTCTTCGGGCCGCTGCGTGACCAGTACCGTCCAGCCGCTGCCGGCGGCTGCGGCCTGCACGGCCTGCGACACCGAGCGCAGGTTGCCCATGCCGTAGTCCACGACGGCCACGGTCTTTGCTTCTTTATTCATAGCAAACAATCAAGCGCCGAAAAGCACAAGCAAGGGTTTTGATGCTGTGCCGCAGCAAGACGTCAGAGGCTGCCCTTGGTGGACGGGATCACGCCTGCGGCGCGCGGGTCGCGCTCCAGCGCAGCGCGCAGCGCACGGGCAAAGGCCTTGAACACGGTTTCGCACTGGTGGTGCGCATTCACGCCCTTGAGGTTGTCGATGTGCAGCGTCACGCCCGCATGGTTCACGAAGCCCTGAAAGAATTCGTACGTGAGCTGGGTGTCGAAGCCCCCGATCATGCCGCTGGTGAACGGGATGTGCAGGTGCAGCCCGGGGCGGCCCGAAAAATCGACCACCACGCGCGACAGCGCTTCATCGAGCGGCACGTAGGCATGGCCGTAGCGGCGGATACCCGTCTTGTCGCCCACGGCGCGCGCAAAGGCTTGGCCTAAGGTGATGCCCACGTCTTCCACCGTATGGTGGCCGTCGATGTGCAGGTCGCCCGCGCAGTCCACGTGCAGGTCGATCAGTCCGTGGCGCGCGATCTGGTCGAGCATGTGGTCGAAAAAGCCGATGCCCGTGTTCAGCCGGGCTTCGCCCGTGCCGTCGAGGTTGACGCGCACGGTGATGCGGGTCTCGGAAGTGTTGCGTGTGACTTCGGCCACGCGATCGGCGTTGGGGTCGGCAGGGGTCGAGGGAACCAGTGCGGAGGACGTCATAGCGAGGACTGGAGTGCGGCGAGCATGTGAGCGTTGTCGTCGGCGCTGCCCACCGTCAGGCGCAGGCAGCCGGCCAGCAACGGGTGCATTGTAGAAACGTTCTTCACCAGCACCTTGTGCTGTTTCATGCCTTCGCAGGTACGGGCAGCGTCGGCCACGCGCACCAGCACCATGTTGGCCTCGCTGTCCCACACGCGTTCCACCCCGGGCAGCGTGCGCAGGGCCTGCACCAGACGGCCACGCTCGGTGCGCAGTTCGGCCGCCTGGGCGGCAAAGACGTCGGCGTGCTCCAGCGCGAACAGCGCGGCTTCGCAGTTGAGCACGCTGACGTTGTAAGGCGGGCGCACCTTGTCGATCTCGGCCACCAGCGCGGCCGGCCCCATCAGGTAGCCCAGGCGCACACCGGCCAGGCCGAATTTGCTGAGCGTGCGCATGAGCAGCACATGCGCATGGCGCGCGGGCTCGGCGCGGATGTTCTCGATCCAACTGCGCCGCGCAAACGGCTGGTAGGCCTCGTCCATCACCACCAGGCCGCCCACGGCGGCCGCGGCGTCGATGGCGCGCAGCACGGCCGCCTCGTCCCACAGCGTGGCCGTGGGGTTGTTGGGATAGGCGATGTAGGTGATGGCCGGGCGGTGCTGTGCAATGGCGGCGCACAACGCGTCGGCGTCGAGTTCAAAGTCGGCCGTGAGCGGCACGCCCACGAAATCGAGGCCCTGCAACTGGGCGCTCATGGGGTACATCACAAAGCCCGGCATGGGCGCGACCATGGTGGCACGCTCGCCTGTGCCTGGCCGTGCGCAGGCCAGGGCCAGCAGCGTGATGAGCTCGTCCGAGCCGTTGCCCAGCACCATGCCATGGCCTTCGGGCAGGCCTGCGTAGCGTGCCAGGGCTGCCTTCAAGTCGGCCACACGGTCGCCCGGATAGCGGTTGAGCGCCAGCCCGCCCAGGCGCTGGCCCAGCGCCGCCTGCAGGTGTGCGGGCAGGCGGAAGGGGTTTTCCATGGCGTCCATCTTGAGCATGCCGGTCGCGGGCGGCACCACATCGGCGTGCATGGCCCGCACGTCGGGACGGATGCGGTCGCGCGGGTCGGGGCGGTGGGGGGCGGTGGTCATGGGGTGTCTCCGGGCAGGCGCATCTCAGCGGCGCGGGCGTGGGCTTGCAGGCCTTCGCCATGGGCCAGCACCGAGGCAATGCGCCCCAGGCTCTCGGCGCCGCGTTCGCTCACCTCGATGAGGCTGGAGCGTTTCTGGAAGTCGTAGACCCCCAGCGGGCTCGAGAAGCGGGCTGTGCCACTGGTCGGCAGCACGTGGTTGGGGCCTGCGCAGTAGTCGCCCAAGGACTCGCTGGTGTAGGCCCCCAGGAAGATCGCCCCGGCGTGCCGCAGCAGGGGCTCCCAGCGGTGCGGGTCCGTGCTGCTGACTTCGAGGTGCTCGGGCGCGATGCGGTTGCTGATGGCGCAGGCCTCTTCCATGCTGCGGGTGTGGATCAGCGCACCGCGGCCGTTCAGGCTCTTGGCGATGATCTCGGCGCGCGGCATGGCGGGCAGCAGGCGGTCGATTGCGCGCTGCACGGCGTCGAGGTAGGCCGCGTCGGGGCACAGCAGGATGGACTGGGCCAGTTCGTCGTGTTCGGCCTGGCTGAACAGGTCCATGGCCACCCAGTCGGGCTGCGTGCTGCCATCGGCCAGCACCAGGATTTCAGAAGGGCCCGCGATCATGTCGATGCCCACGGTGCCAAACACGCGCTTCTTGGCGCTGGCCACGTAGGCATTGCCAGGGCCGGTGATCTTGTCGACCTTGGGCACGGTGGCCGTGCCGTAGGCCAGCGCGGCCACGGCCTGCGCGCCGCCGATGGTGAAGGCGTGCGTGACGCCGGCCACGTAGGCCGCGGCCAGCACCAGCGGGTTGCGTTCGCCACGCGGCGTGGGCACCACCATGATGATTTCGGGCACACCCGCCACGTGGGCCGGAATGGCGTTCATGAGCACGCTGCTTGGGTACGCGGCCTTGCCGCCGGGCACGTAGATGCCCACCCGGTCCAGCGGCGTGACCTTCTGGCCCAGCAGCGTGCCGTCTTCGTCGCGGTAGCTCCAGCTCTCGCCCGAGGCCTTTTTCTGCGCCTCGTGGTAGCTGCGTACGCGGCGAGCAGCGGCTTGCAAGGCGTCGCGCTGCACCGCGGGAATCGCGTCGAAAGCGGCCTTCAGCTCGGCCTGCGTCAGCTCCAGCGCGGCCAGGCCCTCGGCCTGCAGCCCGTCGAAACGCGCCGTGTACTCCAGCACGGCCGCATCGCCGCGCAGTTGCACGTCGGCCAGGATGTCGGCCACGCGCTGTTCGATGGCCGCGTCCGTGTCGGCCGACCAGTGCAGCCGGGCCGCGAATTCGGCCTCAAAGGTGGTGGCGGCGGTGCTCAGGCGAAGGGGCTTGGCAGACAGGGGCATGGTGGGGTCAGTCCTTGCGGATGGCAGAGGCAAAGGCGTCGATGATGCGGCGCAGGCGCGCCTGCTTGAGCTTGAGCGCCGCCTGGTTCACGACCAGGTAGGAGCTGATGTCCATGATGCGCTCGACTTCGACGAGGTTGTTGGCCTTGAGGGTGTTGCCGGTGGACACCAGGTCCACGATGGCATCGGCCAGGCCAGTCAGCGGGGCCAGCTCCATGCTGCCGTAGAGCTTGACCATGTCCACATGTACGCCCTTGGCCGCGAAAAAGTCGCGTGCGATGCTGGTGTACTTGGTGGCCACGCGCAGGCGCGCGCCCTGGCGCACGGCGCGCTGGTAGTCAAAGTCGGCGCGCACGGCCACGCTCACACGGCAGCGCGCAATCTGCAGGTCCAGCGGCTGGAACAGGCCCTGCGTGCCGTGTTCGATCAGCGTGTCCTTGCCGGTCACGCCCAGGTCGGCGCCGCCGTATTCCACATAGGTGGGCACGTCGCTCGCACGCACCAGCACCACGCGCACGTCGGGCTGGTCGGTGGGCAGAATCAGCTTGCGCGAGGTGTCCGGGTCTTCCAGCACACGGATGCCGGCGGCGGCCAGCAGCGGCAGGGTTTCGTCGAAGATGCGACCCTTGGAGAGGGCCAGGGTGATGGTGCTCATGGCGTGCAGGGGGTTGGCGGCCGGTCAGGCAATGCGTTCAATGTCGGCACCCAGGCCGCGCAGCTTGGCTTCCATGCGGTCGTAGCCGCGGTCCAGGTGGTAGATGCGGTCCACCAGCGTTTCGCCGTCGGCCACCAGGCCGGCAATCACCAGGCTGGCCGAAGCGCGCAAATCGGTGGCCATCACCGCAGCCCCCGACAAGCGCGCGCCACTGCCGCCCAAGCCCTCGATGACCGCGACCTTGCCATCCGTTTGGATGCGCGCCCCCAGGCGCAGCATCTCGTTGACGTGCATGAAGCGGTTTTCAAAGATGGTTTCGGTGACCGTCGACATGCCCTGCGCCACCACATTGAGCGCCATGAACTGCGCCTGCATGTCGGTGGGGAAGCCCGGGTACTCGGTGGTGCGAAAGCTCTGCGCGCGCAGTTGCGCTGCACCCGGGCTCTGGATGCGGATGCCCTCTGGCACGGCCTCGACCTGCACACCGGCCTCGCGCAGCTTGTCGATCACGGCGTCCAGGTGGTCGGCGCGGCCGTGGCGCAGCAGCGCCCAGCCCCCAGCCGCCGCCACGGCGCACAAAAAGGTGCCTGCCTCGATGCGGTCGGCCACCACGCGGTGCGTGGCGCCGTGCAGGCGCTCGACGCCCTGCACGCGGATGCGGCTTGTGCCATGGCCTTCGATCTGCGCGCCCATGGCGATCAGCATCTCGGCCAGGTCGCCGATTTCAGGCTCCTGCGCGGCGTTCTCCAGCACCGTCTCGCCCTCGGCCAGCGTGGCGGCCATCAGCAGGTTCTCGGTGCCGGTCACGGTGACCATGTCGGTGGTGATGCGCGCGCCCTTGAGGCGGGTGCGCCCCGCGGGCAGCTTGGCAATGATGTAGCCGTGCTCGACCACGATTTCGGCACCCATGGCCTGCAGGCCCTTGATGTGCTGGTCCACCGGGCGCGATCCGATGGCACAGCCGCCGGGCAGCGACACCGTGGCCTCGCCAAAACGCGTCAGTAGAGGGCCCAGCGCGAGCACCGAGGCGCGCATGGTCTTGACCAGTTCGTACGGCGCTTCGGGGCTGGTGAGCGACGATGCATCGATGCGCACCGTGCCGTCGTCCGAACGCTCGGCCTGCACGCCCATGTTGCGCAGCAGGCGCAGCATGGTGCTCACGTCCTGCAGCTGCGGCACATTGTGCAGCGTCACCGGCTCGGCCGTGAGCAGCGCAGCGCACAACTCCGGCAGCGCCGCGTTCTTGGCGCCAGAAACCAGCACCTCGCCAGCCAGCGCGCGGCCGCCGCGGATCAGGAGTTTGTCCATGTGTCGTGACTTTCGATCAAATCGACCGTTCGTGCTTATTTATTAAGTACGAGCAGCTATTATTTTGATAGCAAATGCTCAGGCCGTGCGGGCTGCCCACTCGGCCGGGGTGTAGGTCTTCATGGACAGCGCGTGCACTTCGTCGGTGTGCATCTTGCTGCCCAGCGTGGCGTACACGCGCTGGTGGCGCTGGATGGCGCGCTTGCCTTCGAACTCGGCCGAGACGATGGTGGCAAACCAGTGCCGGCCGTCGCCTTCGAGCGCGATGTGTTCGCAGGGGAGGCCGGCGCGGATGATGTCCTTGAGTTGGTCGGCGGTCATGTCGGTTCAAACAGGTGAGAAAGGCGGCGCAGCAGCCCCACGGGTGCGACAGTGCCCTGTCAATGGCGGATTTTGTAGCCCGAGCGCAGCAGGTGCACGGCAAACGCGCTCACGGCCAGCCAGGCCACGCCCACGATGCCCAGACTCAGCCAGGGCGAGGTATCGCTCTGGCCGAAGAAGCCGTAGCGGAAACCGTCGATCATGTAGAAAAACGGGTTCAGATGGCTGGCGGCCTGCCAGAACGCGGGCAACGACTGGATCGAATAGAACACGCCCGACAAGAAGGTCATGGGCACGATGATGAAGTTCTGGAAGGCCGCAAGCTGGTCGAACTTGTCGGCCCACAGCCCCGCAATCAGCCCCAACGTGGCCAACAGCGCAGCCCCCAGCAGCGCAAACACCACGATCCACACGGGCGCGGCGAACTCGGGCTGCGCAAAGGCCAGCGTGACAACGAACACGCCCAGACCCACCACCAGCCCACGCACCACCGACGAGCCCACATAGGCCACAAACCAGGCCCAGTGTGACAGCGGCGTGAGCAGGATGAACACCAGGTTGCCCATGATCTTGCTCTGGATCAGGCTCGATGAGCTGTTGGCAAACGCGTTTTGCAGCACGCTCATCATCACCAGGCCCGGCACCAGGAAGGCGGTGTAGCTCACGCTGTCGTACACCTTCACATGGTCTTCGAGCACATGGCCGAAAATCAGCAGGTACAGCACGGCCGTGAGCACGGGCGCGGCTACGGTTTGGAAGCTCACCTTCCAAAAGCGCAGCACTTCCTTGTAGAACAGGGTCTGCCAGCCGGTCATTTCTGCGCCCCCATGCGCTGCACCGATGTGCCGCAGCCATCCCCTAGGGGTGGCATGTCTTGCGGGGGACGGCCCGGTACTGCGGCGGACGTACCCGCTTGGGCAGACGGGCTGGCCGCCCCCGCGCCCGACATCACCTGCAGGAACACGTCCTCCAAGTCGGGCCGGCGGATCTCCATGTCGTGCACCTCCACACCGGCCGTGCGCAGTGCGGCCAAGTGCTGTTCAATCTCGCGCGCATCGTGCGCAGGCAGTTGGACAATACGGCCCGTGACACGGGCCAGCGCGCGCAGCGGCGGCGGCAGTTCCTGGTCGGTCTTGAACTGCAGCACGTTACCCGAGGCCGAGCGCAGCAGGTTGCTGGTGCGATCCAGCGCCACCACCTGTCCGGTCTTGAGCATCGCAATGCGGCCGCACAGCGCCTCGGCTTCTTCAAGGTAATGCGTGGTCAGCAGCACCGTGTGGCCCTGCTTGTTGAGCTTGGCAATGAACTGCCAGAGCGTCTGGCGCAGCTCCACATCGACCCCGGCCGTGGGCTCGTCGAGCACGATGATCGGTGGCTTGTGCACCAGCGCCTGGGCCACGAGCACGCGGCGCTTCATACCACCCGAAAGCTGGCGCATGTTGGCACTGGCCTTGTCGGCCAAACCGAGTTCGTGCAGCAGCTCGTCGATCCAGGCGTCGTTGCGCTTGACGCCGAAGTAGCCCGACTGGATGCGCAGCGATTCGCGCACGTTGAAAAACGGGTCGAACACCAGTTCCTGCGGCACCACACCGAGGCGGCGACGCGCGTCGGCAAAGTCGGCCTGCACATCGGCACCCTGCACCAGCACGCGGCCTGTGGTGGGCCGCGCCAGGCCAGCCAGAATACTGATGAGCGTGGTTTTGCCCGCACCATTGGGGCCGAGCAGGCCGAAGAATTCGCCCTCCTCGATGTCCAGGTTCACCTGGCGCAGGGCCTGAAAGGGCCCCTTGGGGGTCTGGTACGTCTTGGAGACGGCTTGGAAAGATACGGCGGGCATGGGAATCGGAGATTTTACGGCCTGGGCCCGCCCGACCCGGCTGCGGGGTCGCATGCTGCAAGCCTGCGGGGCGCGACCGGCAAGGCGGCGGCGCTCAGGCGTGGTGCGGGTCAAGCAAGCCCTGCACGCCGTACAGCCCCGCGAGCTTCCACAGCCCCTCGGGCAAAGCCTGCACGCGCAAGCTGTGGCCGCGCTGCAATGCCTCGCGCCGGCATTCGAGCAGCACCGCCAAGGCGCTCGAATCAAACCGCTGCAGCGCCCGGCCGTCGAGCACCAGCGTCTGTCCTGCGGGTTGCCGGCCCGACAATGCCAGCGCCTGCAGCAGTTGCGCCAGCACACTGCGCGCCTCACGCTGCGTGAGCACCTGCGGCAAGGCCACCAGGACAGGCCTTGGATCAGCCACGCTGGGCATTGTTCTTGTTGCGGGTGGACAGCGCCTCGATCAGGCCATCGATGCCACGGGCGTTGATCTCGGGCGCAAACTGGCCGCGGTAGGTTTCTACCAGCCACACGCCCAGCACGTTGAGGTTGTAGATCTTCCACCCCGCACCCTGGCCCGGGGTTTTCTCCAGCCGGTAGTCGAGCTGGATCGGGTCGCCCCGGCCCACGATCTCGGTACGCACCAGCACGTCCTGGTCGCCAGCGGCGGCGCGCAGCGGCTTGACCTGGATGGTCTGGTCGCTTACCTGCGCCAGCGCGCCCGCATAGGTGCGCACCAAGAGCACCTTGAACTCGTCCTGCAGACGGCGCTGCTGCTCAGGCGTGGCCTGGCGCCATGCCGGGCCCACAGCCGCAGCCGTCATGCGCCGGAAGTTCACGTGCGGCATGACCATGCGGTCCACCAGCGCGATCACACGGCCGACGTCACCGCCCTGTACGGCCTTGTCGGCCCGCACGGCGTCCAGCACTTCGGCGGACAGGCGGCGCACCAGGGCGTCGGGGGCTTCGTCGGCGTGGGCAGTCACAGGGCCCAGGCACCAAGCGGCGGCCAGCGCGGCCATGCCACGGTGCCACTGGCGTCGGGTCAGGGTCATGATGGGCGTCTTTCAGTCGTCAAGAGGCAATGACAGGATTGTCGGCAGGCTTGAGGCCGCCACGGCGTCGCGCCTGTCGCGGTTTGCAAGCGATTGCAACGGTCTCAGCGTGCAGGCGCGGGCTCCGGCTCGGGCGGCAGCACACCATCGTCGGCCGGGGGCTCGTCGCGGCGCGCATCGCCCGTCTGGCTGCGCACCTGCAAAAACACGTCGCGCGTGAACGAATACTTGTCAAGCGCCGCATCGTCCAGCACACGGCTTGCGCGCAGCAGGTTGGCCCGCGCATCCACCGCTCCCAGCGCGTACAGATTGTTGCGCGACGACACTGGATCGACATGGCGCACCACGTTGCCGCGCATGTCCACCGGCAAAGCAACCGTGTCGCGCACGGTCGAAGGCCCCAGCACCGGCAGCACCAGATAGGGCCCTGTAGGCACGCCCCAGTGGCCCAGCGTGAGACCGAAGTCCTGCTTGTAGCGCTCGATGCCCAACTCGCTGGCCACGTCCAGCACGCCGCCTAGCCCGAAGAACGTGTTGACGTTCACGCGCATGAAGCTGCTGCTTGCGCCTTCGAGCTTGAACTGCAGCACATTGTTCACGAACGACCACACATCGCCCAGATTGGCAAAGAAGTTGCGAACGCCCGTGCGCACGACCGAAGGCACCGCTTCCTGATAGGCCGTCGCCACGGGCTTGAGCACCATCGCATCGACCCGCTCGTTGAACGAGGTCATACCGCGGTTGTACGACTCGAAGGGATCGCGCGGATCGGGCTGGGCCACGGTGGCACAACCCGAAAGCACCAGGGCGCACAGGCCCAGCAAGGCACGCGCCAGAGGGCGTGGGATGAGAAACGTCATGGCTTACTCCCTCTGCTGGAGGCGCTACCCTCCTCAGCCCGGCCGTACAAGAACTGGCCGATCAGGTTTTCCAGCACCACGGCCGATTGCGTGGACGTGATGGTGTCGCCATCCACAAGATTGCGCTCGTCCGCGCCCGCCTCGATGCCGATGTATTGCTCGCCCAGCAGCCCGCTTGTCAGGATCTTGAGCGAACTGTCTTTGGGAAATGCGTAGCGCGGGTCCAGCGACAGCGTCACCTGCGCCTGAAAGGTCTTGTCATCGAACGCAATCGACTCCACACGGCCAACCACGACGCCCGCACTGCGCACGGCCGCCTGGGGCTTGAGGCCGCCAATGTTGTCAAACCGCGCCGTGACACGGTAGCCCGACTGCCACTGCAGCCCGAGCAGATTGGCCGATTGCAGCGCCAGAAAAACCAGCGCCGCAGCGCCCAGCATCACAAACAGCCCTACCCAGATGTCGTTTTTGGATCGTTGCACCGATTCGCTCCTCGTTGGTTCAGAGGCTGAACATCCATGCGGTCAGCACAAAGTCGAGCGCCAACACCGCCAGCGAGGCCATGACCACCGTGCGCGTGGTGGCCTTGGCCACGCCCTCAGGCGTGGGTTGAGCCCGGTAACCCTGCAGCAGCGCGACAAAGGTGACAGCAAAGCCGAACACCATGCTTTTGAGCACGCCGTTGCCAACGTCCTGCCATACATCGACACCGCCCTGCATCTGGCTCCAGAAGGCACCGGAGTCCACGCCGATCAGCACCACCCCGACCACCCAGCCGCCGATCACGCCCACCGCGCTGAACACCGCGGCCAGCAGGGGCAGTGTGAACACCCCCGCCCAGAAGCGCGGCGCGAGGATGCGACGCACCGGATCCACCGCCATCATCTCCATGGCGCTCAACTGCTCGCCCGCACGCATCAGACCAATCTCGGCCGTGAGCGAAGTACCCGCACGCCCGGCAAACAGCAGCGCCGACACCACGGGCCCCAGTTCGCGCACCAGCGACAGCGCCACCAGCAGACCCAATGCCTCGGCCGAGCCATAGCGCTGCAGCGTGTAGTAGCCCTGCAGCCCCAGCACAAAGCCCACGAACAGGCCCGACACCGCAATGATTGCCAGCGAGTGATTGCCCAGGAAGTGCACTTGGTCGCGCACCAGTGCCGGACGGCGCAAAGCCGCCCCCACCAGCGCCACCAGGCGCACAAACAGCCGCGCGGCCAGTCCCACATCGGCCAGCAGCGTGCGGGTGGCCAGTCCCACGTCGGCAGGACGCCACCCACTCATCTGCGCCCCCGGTCTTGCGGCGCAAAATCTTCTTCCATGCTGGGCCCGGGGTAATGGAACGGCACCGGGCCGGTCGGCAGCGCCTGCACGAACTGGCGCACCAGCGGATCGGTGCTCGCCCGCACCGCGTCGGGCGCTCCTTGCGCGGCCACGCCGCCTTGGCCGAGGATCACGACATGGTCGGCGATGCGAAAGGTTTCGTCCAAGTCATGCGACACCACGATGCTGGTCAAGCCCATCGTGTCGCCCAGTTGACGAATCAATTGGGCCGCCGTGCCCAGCGAGATTGGATCAAGGCCGGCAAACGGCTCGTCGTACATGACCAGTTCGGGGTCGAGCGCAATGGCGCGGGCCAGCGCCACACGGCGGGCCATACCTCCCGAAATCTGCGACGGCATCAAATCGCGCGCACCGCGCAGGCCCACGGCCTGCAGCTTCATCAACGCCACATCACGCACCAAGCGGTCTGGCAGGTCGGTGTGCTCGCGCAAAGGGAAGGCCACGTTTTCGAGCACCGACAGGTCGGTGAACAAGGCCCCGAACTGGAACAGCATGCCCATGCGCCGGCGCGCGGCATACAGCGACGCAGCATCCATGCGGCCCACGTCCTGACCGTCAAACAGCACCTGGCCCTGCTGGGCCCGCTGCTGACCGCCGATCAGCCGCAGCACGGTGGTCTTGCCACCGCCCGAGGCCCCCATCAGCGCCGTGACCTTGCCACGGGGCACCTGCAGACTCAGGTCGCGCAGGATCAGCCGATCCCCGTAGCCGAAGCTCACGTGGCGCAATTCAACCAGCGGGGGCTGTGTGCAGGCGTCCATGTCCCAAAAAGCAAAGCCGGCGGGACCGGCTGCAAAGCATCATACGGGATTACCCGCAATCCGACGCGAGCGCCCCGGAAACCCGCGCACAGCAATAGGAGATGCCACGACCCGGCGCGCACAGTGGACCTCTTGGCCCGCAAGCGCCCTGTCAAGGGCCACGTTGAAGCACTTGCCCGGCGAGGCGATGCCAACCGACTCCTGCTTCCCCCACGCGCCCGCAGGGCGATCCGCGAGGGATCAGCGCGGCAGGTCAGAGAACCCCATGAGAAATTCGTCCACCGCGCGTGCAGCCTGACGGCCCTCGCGGATCGCCCATACCACCAGCGACTGCCCACGGCGCATGTCGCCCGCGGCAAACACCTTGGGCACATTGGTCTTGTAGCCGCCGTCGAAGTCGGTGGTGGCCTTGACGTTGCCGCGCGCGTCCTTGTCCACGCCGAAGGCCTCGATGATGGACGCGACCGGGCTCACAAAGCCCATGGCCAGCAGCACGAGGTCTGCCTTGTACGTCTGCTCCGAGCCCGCCACCTCAACCATCTTGCCGTCCTTCCATTCGACGCGCACGGTTTTAAGGCCTGTGACCTTGCCCTTTTCCCCGATGAACTCCTTGGTGGCAATGGAGAACTCTCGCTTGCAACCTTCTTCGTGGCTGGAACTGGTGCGCAGCTTGTACGGCCAGTAGGGCCAGGTCAGCGGGCGGTTCTCCTCTTCGGGCGGCATGGGCATCAGCTCGAACTGCGTGACGCTGGCCGCACCGTGGCGGTTGCTGGTGCCCACACAGTCGCTGCCGGTATCGCCACCGCCGATCACGATCACGTGCTTGCCTTCGGCACGGATCTGGCCCTTGACTTTGTCACCCGCGTTGACCTTGTTCTGCTGCGGCAGAAATTCCATCGCAAAGTGCACGCCGTCCAGGTCTCGGCCAGGCACGGGCAGGTCGCGCGACTGCTCGGCACCCCCGGCCAGCAGCACGGCATCGAACTCTTGTTGCAACTGCTCGGGCGACACGGTCTCCTTGGCCCAGTTCGTGACTTTGGAACCCTTGCCCAAGCCGTCCTGGGCGGCCACCAGTACGCCGGTGCGGAAAACCACGCCCTCGGCTTTCATCTGCTCGACGCGGCGGTCGATATGCGACTTCTCCATCTTGAAATCGGGAATGCCGTAGCGCAGCAGACCGCCCACACGGTCGTTCTTCTCGAACACCGTCACGTCGTGACCAACGCGCGCCAGTTGCTGGGCCGCGGCCAGGCCGGCCGGGCCGGAGCCGACCACCGCAACCTTCTTGCCTGTCTTGTGTTTGGGCGGCTGTGGCAGCACCCAGCCCTCGGCCCAGGCGCGGTCGATGATCGCGTGCTCGATCGACTTGATGCCCACGGGGTCGTCGTTCACGTTGAGCGTGCAGGCGGCTTCGCAGGGCGCGGGGCAGATGCGGCCCGTGAACTCAGGGAAGTTGTTGGTGCTGTGCAGCACCGTGATCGCGTTCTTCCAGTCGCCCTGGTACACCAGGTCGTTGAAGTCCGGGATGATGTTGTTGACCGGGCAGCCGTTGTTGCAGAACGGCGTGCCGCAGTCCATGCAGCGCGCGCCCTGGATCTTGGCCTGCGACTCGTCCAGGCCGATCACAAACTCTTTGTAGTGCTTCAGGCGCTCGGGCACGGGCTTGTAGCCCTCCTCGATGCGCTCGTATTCCATGAAGCCGGTGGTCTTTCCCATGGCAGTGTGTCCTTGTGAATGCGTTGTCGACAGGCGCCTTTAACGGGCGGCCACGGCAGAAACAGCGGGCGCAGCGGGTGCGGCAGCGGCCTGGGCGGCCTTGCGCCCATTGATCTCGGCCAGCGCGCGCTTGTACTCGGTGGGAAACACTTTGACGAACTTGGCGCGCGAGGCCGCCCAGTTGTCCAGCAGTTCGCGGGCGCGCTTGCTGCCCGTCCAGCGGTTGTGGTCCTCCAGCAGCTTCTTGAGCTGGGCTTCGTCGGTCTGGTCGCGGTGCCAGATGGCACGCGGGATGCTGGCCTCCTGCTCATCGCTCGAGAGCACGCGCTCGAGCGTGACCATGGCCTTGTTGCAGCGCGCCTCGAACTGACCGTCCTCGTCGTACACATAGGCCACGCCACCGCTCATGCCTGCGGCAAAGTTGCGGCCGGTCTTGCCCAGCACGACCACGGTGCCACCGGTCATGTATTCGCAGCCATGGTCGCCCGTGCCTTCGACCACCGCCGTAGCACCCGACAGACGCACGGCAAAGCGTTCACCCGCCACGCCGCTGAAGAAGGCTTCACCGCTGGTGGCACCGTACATCACCGTGTTGCCCACGATGATGTTGCGCCAGGCATCGCCCCGGAAGTCGATGCTGGGGCGCACCACCACACGGCCACCCGACAAGCCCTTGCCGGTGTAGTCGTTGGCATCACCGATGAGGTACAAGGTGATGCCGCGCGTGAGAAAGGCGCCGAACGACTGGCCGCCCGTGCCTTCGAGCTGGATGCGGATCGTGTCGTCGGGCAGGCCGTCGGGATGCACGCGGGTCACAGCACCCGAGAGCATCGCGCCCACCGAGCGGTTGACGTTGCGCACCACCTCGATGAACTGCACCCGCTCGCCCTTCTCAATCGCAGGCTTGCTGCGCTCGATCAGCTTGCGGTCCAGCGTGTGGTCGATGTTGTGATCCTGCTTCTCGACGTGGAAGCGGGCTACATCCGCGTCGACCTGTGGCTGCGCGAAGAGGCGGCTGAAGTCCAGACCGCGGGCCTTCCAGTGTTCGATACCCGCGCGCATGTCGAGCAGCTCAGTGCGGCCGATCATGTCGTCGAACTTGCGAATGCCCAACTGGGCCATGATCTGGCGCACTTCTTCGGCGACGAAGAAGAAGTAGTTCACCACGTGCTCCGGCTTGCCCGAGAACTTCTTGCGCAGCTCCGGATCTTGCGTGGCCACGCCCACCGGACAGGTGTTGAGGTGGCACTTGCGCATCATGATGCAGCCCTCGACCACCAGCGGCGCGGTTGCGAAACCGAACTCGTCGGCGCCCAGTAGCGCGCCGATGACCACATCACGACCTGTCTTCATCTGGCCGTCGGCCTGCACGCGGATGCGGCCGCGCAGGCGGTTGAGCACCAGCGTTTGCTGCGTTTCGGCCAGGCCGATTTCCCAGGGCGAACCGGCATGCTTGATCGACGACCAGGGCGAGGCGCCCGTGCCGCCGTCGTGCCCGGCGATCACCACGTGGTCGCTCTTGCACTTGGCCACGCCCGCCGCAATCGTGCCCACCCCCACTTCCGACACCAGCTTGACCGAGATGTCGGCATGCGGGGCCACGTTCTTCAGGTCGTGGATCAGCTGCGCCAGGTCTTCGATCGAGTAGATGTCGTGGTGCGGCGGAGGCGAGATCAGGCCCACACCCGGCACGCTGTGGCGCAACTTGCCGATGTACTCGGACACTTTGCCGCCCGGCAGTTGGCCGCCCTCTCCGGGCTTGGCGCCCTGGGCCATCTTGATCTGGATCTGGTCGGCCGATGACAGGTACTCCGCCGTCACCCCGAAGCGGCCCGAGGCGACCTGCTTGATGCGGCTGCGCAGCGAATCGCCATCTTCCAACGGCATGTCCACTTCAACGTTCTCGGCACCAATCACGCTCTTGAGGCTGTCGCCTTTCTTGATCGGAATGCCCTTGAGTTCGTTGCGGTAGCGGCGCTCGTCCTCACCGCCTTCGCCGGTATTGCTCTTGCCGCCGATGCGGTTCATGGCCACGGCCAGCGTGGCATGGGCTTCGGTGGAGATGGAGCCCAGCGACATGGCGCCCGTGGCGAAGCGCTTGACGATCTCCTTGGCCGGTTCGACCTCGTCGATCGGGATGGCCTTGGAGGGATCGATCTTGAATTCGAACAGGCCGCGCAGCGTCATGTGACGGCGGCTCTGGTCGTTGATGATCTGCGCGTATTCCTTGTAGGTGTTCCAGTTGCCGGCCCGCGTGCTGTGCTGCAGCTTGGCAATCGCGTCGGGCGTCCACATGTGGTCTTCTCCGCGCGCACGCCAGGCGTATTCACCGCCGGCATCCAGCATGGTGGCCAGCACCGGGTCTTTGCCGAACGCAGCCTTGTGCATGCGAATGGCTTCTTCGGCGATCTCGAACACGCCGATGCCTTCCACGCGGCTGGCCGTGCCAGTGAAATACTTGTCCACCGTCTCGCTGTTCAGGCCGATGGCTTCGAACAGCTGTGCGCCGCAGTAGGACATGTAGGTGGACACGCCCATCTTCGACATGATCTTGGACAGCCCCTTACCGATGGCCTTGATGTAGTTGTAGATCGCTTTCTCGGGCGACAGATCGCCCGACAAGTCCTTGTGCATGTCGACCAGCGTCTCCATGGCCAAGTAGGGATGCACGGCTTCGGCACCGTAGCCGCCCAGCACGGCGAAGTGGTGCACTTCGCGGGCGGTGCCCGTTTCCACCACCAGACCGGCGGTGGTGCGCAGACCTTCACGCACCAGGTGCTGGTGAATGGCCGACAGCGCCAGCAGCGCGGGAATGGCGACTTGCGTCGGGCTCACGCCGCGGTCGCTGATGATCAGGATGTTGGCACCGCCCTTGATAGCGTCCACGGCCTGCGCGCACAGCGAGGCGAGCTTGGCCTCGACACCTTCGTGACCCCACTCCAGCGGATAGGTGATGTCGATGGTCGCACTCTTGAACTTTCCCTGGGTGTGCTGCTCGATGTTGCGAAGCTTGGCCATGTCGGCAAAGTCCAGCACGGGCTGGCTCACTTCCAGGCGCATCGGCGGGTTGACCTGATTGATGTCCAGCAAGTTCGGCTTGGGGCCGATGAAGCTGTTGAGCGACATCACGATGGCCTCGCGGATCGGGTCGATCGGCGGGTTCGTCACCTGGGCAAAGAGCTGTTTGAAGTAGTTGTACAGCGGCTTGTTCTTGTTCGACAGCACGGCCAGCGGGCTGTCGTTGCCCATGGAGCCAATGCCCTCCTCGCCGTTCTTGGCCATGGGGGCCATCAGGAACTTGATGTCCTCCTGGGTGTAGCCAAAAGCCTGCTGCCGATCGAGCAGCGACAGGCCGTGCGCATCGGCCACGGGCGCGGCTTCGCCACCCTCCACACTGTCGAGCTTGATGCGCAGGTTCTCGATCCACTGCTTGTAGGGCTTGGTGTTGACGATGTTGGCCTTGAGCTCGTCGTCCTCGATCAAACGCCCCTGCTCCAGGTCAATCAGGAACATCTTGCCGGGCTGCAGGCGCCACTTGCGCACGATCTTGTTCTCGGGCACGGGCAGCACGCCCGACTCCGAGGCCATGATCACCAGGTCGTCGTCGGTGATGCAGTAGCGCGAGGGACGCAGGCCATTGCGGTCCAGCGTAGCGCCGATCTGGCGACCGTCGGTGAACACGATGGAGGCCGGACCGTCCCAAGGCTCGAGCATCGCGGCGTGGTATTCGTAAAACGCGCGGCGGCGCTCGTCCATGGTGGTGTGCTGCTCCCAGGGCTCTGGGATCATCATCATCACGGCCTGGCTGATGGGATAGCCGGCCATGGTCAGCAGTTCGAGGCAGTTGTCAAAAGTGGCCGTGTCCGACTGGCCGGCAAAGCTGATCGGGTAGAGCTTCTTCAGATCGGGCCCCAGCACCGGCGAAGACATCACGCCTTCGCGCGCCTTCATCCAGTTGTAGTTGCCCTTGACGGTGTTGATTTCACCGTTGTGCGCCACATAGCGGTACGGGTGGGCAAGCGGCCACTCGGGGAAAGTGTTGGTCGAAAAACGCTGGTGCACCAGCCCGATGGCCGAGACGCAGCGCGGATCCTGCAAATCCAGGTAATAGGTGCCCACCTGGTCGGCGAGCAGCAGGCCCTTGTAGACCACGGTGCGGCTGCTCATGCTCGGAACGTAGTATTCCTTGCTGTGCTTGAGACCCAACGCCTGGATGGCCGCACTGGCCGTCTTGCGGATCACGTAGAGCTTGCGCTCCAGCGCGTCCTGCACGATCACGTCACTGCCGCGGCCGATGAACACCTGGCGCAGGATGGGCTCCTTCTGGCGCACAGTGGGCGACATGGGCATGTCCCGGTTCACCGGCACATCACGCCAGCCCAGCAGCACCTGGCCTTCGGCCTTGATCGCGCGCTCCATCTCCTGTTCGCAGGCCAGACGCGAGGCGTGCTCCTTGGGCAGGAAGATCATACCCACGCCGTACTCGCCAGCCGCAGGCAGCTTCACGCCTTGCTTGGCCATTTCCTCTCGATACAGCGCGTCGGGAATCTGGATCAGGATGCCCGCGCCGTCGCCCATCAGCTTGTCGGCCCCCACAGCACCACGGTGGTCGATGTTTTCAAGGATCTTGAGCGCCTGGGTCACGATGTCGTGGCGCTTTTCACCCTTGATGTGGGCGACAAAGCCAAGGCCGCAGGCATCGTGCTCTTGGGCGGTGGAATACAAACCGTGTTGTTGGAGATGCTGGATCTCGGCGGCCGTCGTCATGGCGCACTCCTCTATTTTTCGCAGGGATCGCAAGAGTAGTGCAATGCAACATTTGCCGCAAGCAAAATAATGGGGGTCAGAAACCATTTATGTAATCAACCTCACTCATCAAGAAATAATTGGGGACATATCAATGGCGCGCCACAACTGTTTCCGCAAGGGACGCAGGAAGCCGCAGTTCGGCACGGGGCGCCCCGCGGGAGGTGCGCTTAAGAGGCCATCGGTGGGCGCCAGCGCCTGGGTTTGCCTGGCGCTCAGCGGCCGGGCTGCGATGCAGGCGCTGCACCGGGGTTTGGCCTAGGAGTCTGTCGGACTTGGGGCGATGGAGCGATCTCGTGCCCGCACGGCCATCCGATGCCGCATGCGTCCGCAGTGAGGAGCTGCAAGGATTGGGCCCAACCCGGCAGGCAGGGCGCACGCCACCGTAGGCCGGAGATGCCAAGGGGCTTCAGACCCGGGGCGTCGGCATCATCCTAGGAGCCTGTCGGACTTGAGAATCGTCGGCTGCAAATGGGCCGCAGCGGTCCATTTTCCACCGTCTTATGGCCCCATAGCCCCGCTATGGGGCTGCAAATACGGCGAAAACTGTCCTCGCTGGGGCTCATTTTCG